>DAOTUB010000060.1:0-4611 GCA_034437455.1 Anaerolineae bacterium
TGTTCTAGCTGTGTTTCCTGAACCATATCGCTGTTACTGTATCATACTCACATTTGAATATCGTTAGAGGAACGTTAGAAATCAGTTAGAGTTCAACGGGGATCCCTGATCCCCCTGAACGCTTACAAACTTTTATCCAAAGTCCAAAATGTACACGCATCACGTTTTATGCATCCATTCCTCATAGTTGCGGCCGTCTCCTCCATTGGACTCCAGGGGTTGATCGAGCTTTTGGCCCAAAGGCTTGTCCAAACCCAACGTAAAAGGCATCGCTGTAACCTGAACAGGTTGCGGCATAGCGGCGGGCATCGCTACAGTGGGCAATTTGAACTGCGACACCAACGACTGCAACTCTTGCGCCATCACGCTCAAGCTTTGCGCCGAGGCGGTCACTTGCTGTGCCAGGCCGATGATGCTCGCGGCCCGGTCCTCCATATCCTGGGCTACCGAACCCTTACCGACACTGATTGCGTATGCGGTGTGTTCGGCTGTGTTTTTCTGAATAAGCGTAATGGCTTCTTGGACATGCTCCTGATTTGATACCGTGTCTCCGGAGACTATCATCTCTTCCACTTCCCCACGCAGAGCCTGAAGCGCAGCACTCGTCTCCAACGTGGAGACCGTGCTTGGAACGACGCCTTCTTGCATTGAGGAAAACTTCTCATTGATGTTCCCTTATGTAATCAGAGTCAAGATGCCCAGCGCACACGTAACGAGGGCAACCACCCCGAATCCCAGAATGAGCTTTGTACGTAACGTCATTTTGCACCCCCTATTTTATCCTTCTTCCTCGGTTTTCTTTTTGGTGGGCGCAAATGCGCCCATATTCCCCAACATTTCCCGTTATCTCCACGCCCCGTGCATACCTCGCGTTTTCCGTACTAGCAACTCATTCGCACGGATTCTGCCACGCACGCAGCATCAGCGTGACCTCTCGGCGCACCCCTGGGTCGCTCAACCAGGCGGCTATCTCCCCACGTGACGGTACCCGTCCGTTCCACGTCCAGTTCGTGGCCATCTCTGCCACCAGGATCAGAAAACGACTTTGCCAGGGCTCTTCCATAGAGAACAAGGCTTCAGCTAACGACTCGCTTCTCATGATTAGGATCCTCTTCCTTTGTTGCAATCACATCTCTGTCCACAGCCATCACTCAATATGTTCGAACGGTAAAACTTCCAGGACGATCTCGGGCATCTTTTTGGGGCGCGCCGATGGTATCTTCTGGTTTTCCAACAGTGTGGCAAAATGAGTCTCCGATCTTTGCCAGATCTCCCAAGTAGTCTTGTCGTTCATCTTGACGACGATGCCATACCTGTTATCCTGCCAGAAAGGGCTGAGGACGACTTTGCCGTATCCCGTGCTTATGGCGATCCTGTGCATCGCGTTCAGGATCGTGAGAATCACGTTGACCTGGTTGTCGCCCGAGAGACCAAATTGCTTGGCCAACGTTTGTCCCTTCTGGCAGGCTGTCACAACGTCGCTGCAATGACGTATCGCCACTGTCTCATCTACCGTTTGGCTTACAATATCACTGAACATAGGCGCCGCTCCTGTATTACTCAGCTTGGGGTTGTCCATTGTTGTGAACATCCTTTCCTTCGGAACAGAGTGCTTATATCCATGCATTTCTTCCGGTGTTTTCATTGACCGCAACGTGGCGGGGTATCTGCCGTTACCACGTGACGATGTACCGACAGGCGTTATTCCCCTCGTGCTTGCACCCGTACCCGTCGTCGTGTTGGACTTTGGCCCCTTTTTCAAAGCGTTGGGCAAAGGATGTAATGATCCCCAGATCGTAGGGGCATGGATAGGGATCATCACAGATCATAAAGGCCTTGTTCTCACCGGAAACCTTTTGGCACTTGTAGTGTCCGATACCTTCCAACATCTGTTTGGGCCTGTTGGGGTCGAATAGCACCTCGCCTTTGGCGTTCCGATAGTTCATGTGATAGGCGACGTCCATCAACTCCAACGCCTCTTCGATGCCGCCCATGGGCGGAAGCACGGCGTTTTCCATAATGTTCTTTCCGATCTGGCGCAGAGTGGCATCCCCCGTTTTCTCTGCAATGATCTTGAACGCATCGAGCCACAACTGCTGGGAATACCAATGGTTTTCGTCCGTCACGATGTCTCCCAGTCCGACAGATGCGAGAATGTTCTCGGCCATCGCCTGGATGGCCAACATCCCGTCGAGCGTGGCCCCGATGTTCTTGCCCATCACTTCTATGCCATCTTTGTACGCTTTGTACAGAGCCATTTCAGCCTCCTTCACTTTTATCGTATCCTGTTCATCAGCCCGCATTGATTTTTCGATTAGACTCGCGTTTCACATCTGCAGAATCTCTTGGACCTTACCGCGCAACTTGTCAATGTCAAAAGGGAAATCCAGGTGAATGATCGGTCCTTCGAGATTAGATGCCAAAGCTCTGTCAGAGATGATCAGTAAGGGCACTCGTCCAACCTGTTGAGCCAACAAAGCTCTGGCCAGCGCCGCGATCGGTTCGCTGGCGGGTGAACTCATACCCAGCACGATCAGGTCAAAATGATCATTCCCTGTCCGGCTCTTCCACTGTTCCTGCGGCTCTAACGCAAACCTGACGATCTCGACGTTCAGTCGTTTGTTCAAGTTCAACGCTATCGCCCTCGAGAGTCCATCGTTGTCGCTGAGGATCAGGATCTTTTTCCCTATCGCATCTGCGGTCATCACGCTCCTCAAAGTCCTCTATTCGATGTTGTCAGTAATCACCGTCAATCTGCTCGGATGCTGGAGATGTCTTGCACTCCTGGTTTACATCATACCCTATCCACCTTCCAGCCGCCTAACAAAATGAACCCTCGACCTTCCAAAAACCTTCCAGATCTTGCGACGTGAGAAGCGAGACGAAAAAGCGCCGCGCACGTAAAGTGCGCGGCGCTATGCGGACCTCTGGCTACTGATTACTGGCTACCGACTACTGACAAAAACATAGCCCAGGCCAGGTCTGGTCTGAATATATTTTGGATCCTTGGGTTCCGACTCGATTTTCCGGCGCAGGCGGTGAACGACCTGCCACAACAGGTGAGCCTCCTCCTCGCATCCAACTCCCCACACTTTTTCGAGCAGGTACTCGGGCACCAGCACTCGGTTGGGGTGTTTGGCCATCTCGCACAACACGTGATACTCGGTGGGACTCAGGTTCACGATCTGACCCCGAACAGACACGCGCTGTTGGGCGAAATCGATCGTCAGGTCGCCAGTCTGAAGCGTGGGTCCAGGCTCTTGCCGTTCCGAAAGTTCGATGCGTCTCAGGGCGGCCCGCACCCGGGCCAGGAGTTCCTGGGCGCTGAACGGCTTGGTCACGTAATCGTCGGCGCCCACATCCAGACCTCGCACCTTATCGGCATCCTCTGCCAGGGCGGTGAGCATAATGATCGGCGCCGCCGAGAACTTGCGGATGCGTCGGCAAACCTCAATGCCATCCAGCCCCGGCATCTTGACGTCCAATATGATCAGGTCGGGATTCTCTTCGGCGGCGCGCTCCAATGCGGCGTGTCCATCCTGCGCTGTCAGCACTTCATAGCCGCTGGCTTCCAGGTTAACCTGCACAGCCCGGATATATCGCGGCTCGTCGTCCACCACCAGAATACGGACCTTGCTCTTGTTCATGCTCTCTCCGTGTACGTTTGGCGAGTCTAGCGAGGAGGGGGAGCTCTACTCAGGCTGGCCTACCACTGATCTCCGAGGTCTATCCGCTCGAGCGGCAACCTTGCTTTCGACTCTCTGCTCATTTACCAAAGTAAAGTAGAAGGTGCTTCCTGCGCCGAGCGTGCTCTCGGCCCAGACGCGCCCCCCGTGCGCCTCCACGATGCCTCGGCAGACGGCCAGCCCTAGCCCCGCTCCTCTCACGTGTCGGGTGTTTTTGTTCTCCACCCGATAAAACCGTTCGAAAATTCTATCCAGATCCTCCAAAGAGATGCCCATTCCTTCATCCTTGACCCAGAAAAGGAGTTGTCTCTCGTCGCCGCGAGCGCCGACCGTGATGGCGCCTTCGGCAGGAGAATATTTGACCGCGTTATCCAGCAGATTGCGTATCACCTGCTCGATCCGCTCCGAGTCCACGGCCGCCATCAGCGGTTCCGAGGGAAAATCATAGGCCAGGCTGTATGGTTCGAGTTGGATCTCCATACTCTCCGCCACTTCTTGGGCCAGGCGCTTCATATCTGTGGGTTGTTTGACCAGTTGGAGGCGGGCTCCCTCGACCCGCGATAGGTCCAGTAGATCGTCCACAATTTTCTCCAGCCTCTCCGTTTCCCGGTCAATGTCGTGCAGGAATTCCTGCTGGATCTCGCGCTCAAAGTCCGCGTCTTCTCTCAGCAGCGTGGTACAAAAGACTTTGATCAACCCCAGGGGCGTCCTCAGCTCGTGCGAGACGTTGGCGATCAATTCCGACCGCAGGCGGGCCAATTCCTGCATCACTTCCACTTCCGCCGTCTCCTCGACCAAGGAGTCGTCCAAAAACAACTTCGTACTTTTACAACTGAACTCATACGGTTGCACAGCGTGGTTTGATCTGATAGTTCCAGTCAGGGCATACTCGACGCCATGTGATGTTGAGAGCATTCATCTCTTT
>DAOTUB010000061.1:0-6018 GCA_034437455.1 Anaerolineae bacterium
TCCAAAATGAGCCTGTTTGCTCGGAAAACAGCGGATGGAAGAGGTTTTGGGTGAAAATCTGCCCTTCCAAGCTCGTTGTCTGACGAAAACTATCTTGTTTCTCGAAAAAGTGCTGGTTCTGAGATCATATCGTTTTCAGTATGCTGAAAATGAACTGCATAGACCTCAAAAACGGCCGGTTACTAGAAGCACAATTATAGCCGATCTTTGTTAAATCTCTTTTAACAGATTGTTAAAATCTTGTAAAGCCGAGCCGCCGGGTTCGAGATCGCGCTGTGCTCACTGTGGTCCGCTCACTTCGTCACCCTGTTGAGATCGCTCAACGGCACGATAAATCTCGCGTAGGGGAACGTCGTGTTTTTCGGCCAGGAGGCGGCAGTCCTCGTACTCGGGCGCGCTCTTGGTCTCCCCTTGCCCCCAGCAGGCAACCTTGACCCGAACTGCTCCATAGGGCGTCTCGACCGTCTCGACGGAGCGGGCGAGCGCGTGCCGGGTCACCTCGGTCTGGCGCACCCCCAGTGTGGTCGTCTCGGCAAAGAGGATGGCCTTCGCCGTCTCCACGTGCTCCATCGAACAGAGAACGTGTACCATCGTCGCCGGACGATTCTTTTTCATCTGAATGGGCGAGAGAAAGACGTCCAGCGCGCCGGCCTCAACGAGTCGCCGCATCAGATGATCATAGATCTCGGGATTCATGTCGTCGACGTTCGTCTCCAGCAATACCAGGGTCTCGACGAGCGCGTCGCCGGACGCTGGACGCTCGCCCACCAGGACCCGCAGCACGTTGGGGATAGGCAGGTCGCGCGAGCCAGCTCCATAGCCCACCGATGTCAGGGTCATCGCCGGGATGGAGCCAAAGTCCGCAGCCAGCGCCGTGAGCAGCGCCGCCCCGGTGGGCGTGACCAGTTCCATCTCCAACTCGCTCCCCTTGACCGGAATCCCTTCCAACAACGCCACCGTGGCGGGCGCGGGCAGGGGAATCTGTCCGTGGGCTCCCTGCGTGAAGCCGCGCCCCAGCGGCAGCGGTGACGCATAGACGCGCGTGATCCCCAGGGCATCCAGCCCCACCAACGCCCCCACGACGTCGACGATCGTATCCACGCCGCCCAGCTCGTGCAGGTGTACGCGCTCGGGAGACGAGCCGTGAATCCCGGCCTCCACCTCGCACAGTCGGCGAAAGATCGCCATCGCCTGCTCCTGCACGGCCGACGGCAGGGCGCTCTCTCTGATGATGCGCTCAATGTCGCTCAAGTGGCGCTCCGGCGCATCATCCTGGACGATCACGTCCACCTTGGTAGCCTGGAATCCGTTCTTGTCCACGCGGCGACTCTGCAGATCAAAGTCCTTCAGTCGCAGGGCTGCCAACCGCTCGCGCAACGTCGCTTCCTCCAGACCGGCGTCGAGCAGCGCGCCCAGAATCATGTCGCCGCTGGCGCCGGCGATGCAGTCAAAGTACGCGATCTTCATCCGTTGCCTCCTTGCAGGATTCGAGTGAGGATGGAATGAGCAAAGATCCCCGCGCCGAATCCGTTGTCAATGTTCACCACCGCAACCCCCGGAGCGCAGGAGTTGAGCATTGCCAACAGCGAGGCGAGGCCCTGGAAGCTGGCTCCATATCCCACGCTGGTCGGCACGCCGATCACTGGGCACGCCGCCAACCCGGCGACGACGCTCGTCATCGCGCCTTCCATACCGGCGACGCTGATGATCACATCGGCGCCAAAGACTCGCTCGCGCTGATCGAGCAAGCGATGGAGGCCAGCCACGCCGACGTCGTAGGCGTGCTCGACGCGGCTGCCAAAGAATGCCAAGGTCTGCGCGGCCTCCTCCGCCACGGGAATGTCGGCTGTGCCGGCGCAGAGGACCAGGGCGTAGGTTTCATCATCGTCGTGATGTGCATCCTCGTCGCGGGCCAGGGTCAACAGGCGCGAGGTGGGATCGTAGTTGGCCTGTGGCAGACGCGCCCGAATGGCGTCGGCCATCGTCTCTGGGGCCCGCGTTCCCAGGATGCGATCGTGGTATCGCCACAACCGCTTAAATATCGACACGGCCTGCTCGATGGTCTTGTTCTCGCAAAAGACCACCTCAGGCAGCCCCTGACGCAGCTCCCGGTGAAGATCCAGCCGGGCGTACCCGAGATCTTCGTACGGGAGGGTGCGCAATCGATCGAGCGCCTCGTCGACGTCGATCTGGCCAGATCGTAGTTCGTCCAGTAGATTTCTCAATTTCTCAACGTTCATCGGATAACACCTCTTCATCCATACTGCCCGAGCGAAAACCCACGAGGTCCAACGTGACGTAGGTATAGCCCAGTTTGCGGAGATTTGTGATGATGGCGGTTCGGTTTGTCAACACCCGCTCGAATTCGGAACCTTCCACCTCAAGGCGCGCGACCTGGTCGTGGTGGCGCACCCGCAGTTGACCGAATCCCATCCGCCGGAGCAACGCTTCCGCCTGTTCAATCTGCGCCAGGGTCTCTTGGGTGATGGGTGTGCCATAGGGGATGCGCGACGCGAGACAGGCTGCGGATGGCTTGTCCCAGTTGGGCAACCCCAGGGCGCGAGCTAACCGGCGAATCTCGGCCTTGGTGAGACCAACTTCCTGTAAAGGGCTGCACACGCCCCGCTCGCGGGCGGCTCGCTGACCGGGCCGGTGTTCGTTCAGATCGTCGGCGTTGGCCCCATCCAGGACGTAATTATACCCTTTGCGGCACACATAGTCCAGCAACTGGTCGCACATCGCGCCCTTGCAGATGTAGCAGCGATCCGCAGAGTTGGCCAGATAAGCCGGGTCGGACATCTCTCGGCCCTCCATAACGACCTGGCGCGCGCCAATCTCACGAGCCAGCGCCTCGGCCTCTTTCCGCTCGTGGGACGGCATCGTTGGAGAGACCACCGTCGCCGCCAGCGCGTGTTCTCCCAGGCAGTCGTGCGCCAGCTTGAGCAACAGTGTGCTGTCTATGCCTCCCGAGTAGGCGACGACGACGCGCTCCATCGCGCGCAGGCGCTCTTCCAAATGTCTCTGTGTTTCGTCCATATTCCTCCTGCCAGTCGCGCTAGGCGTGGCATACTTGCCGGTTGCTCAACCGGATACGATCCCTCGTATCGCTCAATCGCTGATCCAGGTGCAGAGATTCTCCCGCCCCAGGTAACGACGGCCTAACGTCACAATCGCCGCGACTGCCAGCGCCAATCCCACGACGTCTTGCATCACCGATATTCCGGCGCGCGCCTCCCACGGATAGGGTAGATTCATCAACCAGTGATACAGGAACACGATGGGAATGCTTCCCTGCGCGCCATTGTACACGGTCGTCATCAGCACAGACGTCGCTATCGTTCCCGCGAAGAATCGCAACAGTACGACCACTATCCCGCCCTCGAGCGCCCCCGTCATCACGCTCGCGACAAAGAACCCGGGTACGTGCCACAGCGCCCAGACAAAACCCAGTATCAGCGCCGATCTCAGGCCACTGTGGCGTCTCTGCAAGAGCGGCAACGCGAACCCTCGCCAGCCGAACTCCTCGCAAGGGCCTTCCGTTCCCTTCAACAACGCCACGATCAGGAAGGTGTGCAAGGGCGTGGTGGGACGAATCAAGCCGGGCTGTCCGATCGCCTCCATCAGCGCCGACGAGATCAGGCTGATCGACGGCACGCCCACGATCACTGCGGCGTACCAGCCCCAGGATCCGCTCCAGCGAACGATGCGCCTGGCGTAGGCGCGGATGCCGGCCCATCCCCGCGCGATGCCCAGCACGATGAACGCCGAGATGGCCGGCGACCAAATGACCAGGTAGGACAGGGGAGAGTATTCTTCCAAAGAGACCTCGAAACCCTGAATCCGCGCAGAGAGCAAAAGCCCAATGCCCGGAATGCCCCAGGCGATGCCGAAGGTGAGCAGGAAGAAAAGAGTAAGGTGTCGGTTTGTCAGCGATTCTTTTTTCATTACGTCGTTATCCTGGCGCTCATCATACTCCATAACTCGTCTTTGTCAAAATCCCTTCCTGCTTCTTGAGCGTCATAGATCTGGATCAGGTCCAGTTCAAAGCGGTCGCGCACGAGCACGGCTTTGCTTTGGTAAAGGCGATCACCGCTCCCTTGGTCGTGGGATAGGCCGGCGATTTGTAAAAGAGTTGCCGGCCGTCGGGCGCGCGGTAGAGTGATTGATCGGGCGCGACGATCCCATAGGTCGAGGCGATGTTGATGATGCTGCCGCTACCCTGCCGGGCCATCTTGGCTCCGATGAACTGAGAACAGAGAAAGACGCCGGTGACGTTCACCTCGAGCGATTTTTGCCACAGCTCCAATGGATAGTTTTCGAACTTGGACTGCTCGGCAGCCAGGGCTGGCATCTCGACCATGTCGTTGACCGCCGCGTTATTTACCAACACATCCATGCGGCCATATTCCAGCAGAACCATGGCGAGCATCGCCTCGATAGCCACTCGCTTTGTTACGTCTGCGCCAACTCCTATCGAACTCGTGGGCAGCTCCTCGGCAAAGGTCCAGCACTCGTCGTCGTCCAGGTCGCAGACGACCACGTTTGCCCCGGCCTCGGCCAGCGCCCGGCAATGATACCGGCCCAGCAGACCCAGCGCCCCCGTGACGATGGCTACTTTCCCCTCGAGCGAGAAGAGGTCCATACGATCCAGACATTCAGACCTTGTTGCGCGCCTGCAACGTCCACAACGTCCCCATCGCCACCAACGTCGCCACAGCCGATCTGATCATCTCGGCAGAATCTCTGTGAGGCGCCCCATTGGGAGCCAGATTCGTCTATACTCGAATTGCTTACAATTCCTTAATAAAACGAAAGCATTCTGTTAACCAAAAGTCGCGCCATCTGTGGTATGATGTAGCCAACATTCTACCTGCTGGAGCTGTCCCATTGGCCGCTGGGCAGGGCCCCGGCAGCCGCGGGTTCGAGTCCCTCGGCGGCGGCCAATGGGACAGTTCTGTTTTCGTGTTCGCTCTCATAACAGCTGGTCCAAGGGCGATCTGAACCGGCTGCTGGATGAACACCCAAATGTACGCGAGCGTTATTTTCCATCTCCGGCGAAAGAAGACCCCACCACTCCAGCCGGGGCGCTGGCCGAGATCGTCGAAGGACTGCTCGCCATTATGGGTTTCACCTGTCACGAGCGTCAAGTCACCGCCGAGCGCGTGCGGCTGCTCTGTAGCACAAAAGAGACGTTTACCCGTCCCGTGCTTGTCATGTGTAAGGAGGGCGCGATAGAACGGGGCGATGCGGAAGCGTTGATTGACGAGGTGAAGGCTGAGCATATTCGACATTGTCATCGTTTTCTTCCTCATGATCAGCTTCAACGGGCGCCGGGTGTGGGATTGGAACCGCTGGCTATGGGGCGTGTTGGCGGCGGCGACCGTGGCTTTGATCCTGGGCTAGCTTTCCGAATAAAGCGCTCCGGTTGTACGTTGAATAAGGGATGCCAGTCGATGGACCGGCGTCATTTTCCACAAGGAGTCTCGATATGCGAGCGCTCACAACACCGGGCAAGCTATTGCCTCTCACGCGTCCGTTGACGCGCAAATACCTGTTGACGCTCGTCGTCGCCTTGCTGATGACGGCGGCGTCCGTCGCCGGGCTGCTGGCCTCGCACACCCTCTATCCGACCGAGGAATTGCGGCGCGGGTTCGTCTCCAATGACGTGGTCAACCTGGTGTTGGGGCTGCCGCTGCTGCTGGCCGCGCCGGCGCTGACCAGGCGCGGCCGGCTGCTGGGGCTGCTCTTGTGGCCCGGCGCGCTGTTCTACGTCACCTACACCTATATCGCCTACGCCGTCGCCCGGCCGCTGACCTGGCAGTTTGCGCTCTACCTGGCGCTGGTGGGCCTGAGCGCTTGGGCGATCCTGCGTCTGCTCAAAAGCATCGACGGCGCGGCGGTGCAGGCGCAGCTCGCGGGCGCGGTCCCGGCGCGGTTTGGCGGCGGCGTGTTGGCGGCGCTGGGCGCGCTGTTCTTTTTGCGCGCGGTCGCTGCCATCGTTGGCGCGCTGGCCGCCGG
>DAOTUB010000062.1:0-14465 GCA_034437455.1 Anaerolineae bacterium
CATGTGTTATACCCGGCGTGGGCATACTTTGTGACGCTCTTGAGCAGCCCAAATGCCTACCATCGCGCTGCCGCCGTCCGTCTCATCGCAGACTTGACCCGGATCGACGATGCGCAACAATTTGAGACGATCTTTGAACGCTACTTTGACTTGCTGGATGACGAGAAAGTGATGGTCGCCCGTTACCTCGCGCAGAACGCCTGGAAGATCGCAGAGGCCAAGCCATATCTGCGAGAAAAGATCACAGCACGCTTGTTGGACATAGACGCCACCCATCATCCACCGAGCCGTAAAGCCCTGGTCAAGGCCGACGCCATTGCGTCCTTTAAAGTGTTCTTTCAAGAATCCAAACGCAAAGAGGGCATACGCGCCTTTGTCGAAGCGCAATTGGAGAGTGAAAGCCCCAAGGCCCGCCAGGCAGCCAGTGCCTTTTTGAGACGCTACGGGCAATAAGCACACCTGAAAAAGGGATCCGCCAGAGCCATACTGCGGGGGGAGAGCCTGGCACACACTCACATGGGTGCTAGCCCCCATGTGCCGCCCCAGGCACAATCACGGTTCCGCAAGAGAACCGTGATGGATCCATGATGTGATTTTGATGTCATATAGAGATAATGTTAACCCCAAACGGGGGTGCTATGATATACGTGCGTCTTTTATAATTTCCCGCCGCATTTTTGCCTTGCCGATTTGAAAATGACCTTACACGAGATCTCTATTGAGCAATCACATAGCCATTACACTATCCGGCAAACGGTTTTAGCCTGCGTGGAGCAAGTTTTCCCTTTTGGGGCTTTTGTTCGCTTGCCAGATGGCACCCAGGGCTATGTACGCAAGCGCGAGCTGACCCTGGCCGGCAACCAAGACCCCCGCGAGGTCGTCTCTCCCGGACAAGAAATCAAAGCTGTGGTAGTCGCCTTGCCCCAGGCTGAACAAAGCCTCGAGTTGAGCGTGCGTCAGGCCGAACCCGATCCCTGGGAAACATTCGGACAGTCCCAAGTCCGTGACACTGTCACAGCCACGGTCAAAAAGCTCTACAACAGAGGCGCCCTCGTCCAAGTCACTCCCGGCGTAGACGGGTTCATCCCATTGGCCGAGTTGGCACCCTGGCCGGTGGAAAAGCCGGATGACTTGCTCTGGGTCGGTGACCGGGTAGAAGCGATGATTACTCATCTTGACCGGCAGGCCAGGCGGATGTGGCTCAGCATCCGGCAACAAGTAAAGCACACAGCACGCGTAAGAGAGGTGCTGTCGTTTCTCAGCAAAAAGGAAGATCCGGAAGAGACTTTACCCCAGGAGGAACCCGTCACCCTTGAGAAAGACCAAGGCATAGACCCAGCCATCGCCCAGCAAGTGGGACGCATTTTGGTAGTGGATGACCATGACAAAGTACGGGAACCGCTGGCGGCATGGCTGCATCGGATGGGCTTTGCGACGGAACAAGCTAAATCCCCCCACCAGGCGCTCGACTGCTGCCTTGAAAACGCTTACGGGCTGGCATTGATTGACCTGAACCTTTCAGGCCAAGACGGACTGGAACTTGTTCAGGCCTTGAAAGACTTGAACCCGGATATCCCAATAGCCATCATGAGCACTCCCGAATGGATTGCCCAACGGTTGGAAGCGCTGTCCACACTGCGTCCGGTTCATATATTCGCCAAGCCACTAGACCTGGACGAGATCCGCGAGCTGTTGGTCCAATTGGCTCGCGGTGAAATATTCCCTCCCACCGCTTTCACTAAGCCAGAGGTCCAAAAATCACCTGCGGCCTCCTCACACATGGCTAAAATGATGCGCAGCGACCTATCGTTAGCAAAACGTTTCCAAGCTGGCCTACAGGAACTAGTCCAGCAAGGCCAGGCAGATCAGGGCATCCTTTTTCAGCTCGCTCCCGACTCGCAGCAAATTTCTATCGTCGCGCAGGCCGGGAACATGGCATTAAACCAGGCGGCTATGTACAACCTGCGCCAAAGCCCGGTCAAAGACGTGATCTATGAGCAAGATGAGGTATTTGAGACAGACGTCTCGCGTCACGCTCAAGGTCAATTCAGCAAGCTATTAGCGCTGCTGCCCTTTGAATCCTGCCTGGGCGTCCCCATCCCGGCCGCCGGTCAGGTACAACATGCCCTGTTTCTGTTTCATCGTGAGCCAGAGATCTTTTCCCGCTATCGCTTGCGAGATGCACGCGCCATGGCCGTGCTGTTTAGCGCAGCGCTAGAAAGTCAAGCATTGGAAAAACGTATCCAGTCTGTCAGTCCATTTTTGCTGAGCGGGCAACTAGCGGCCGGCTTTGGCCACGAAGTATATAACAAGATGTCCGGGTTAGAGCTACAGATTTGCAACCTACAATCCGACTGCCAAACTGTGCAGCGAGATTTGACAGGGTGCCAACCGGTAGACGACGGCGCCCTCGACGCACTGCTCAAAGCCACGGGCCGGTTGTTAGAATCCGCACTAGACCTCAAAGGCACCTTGCAACTTTTTCGCGAACTCGTTCAGGCTGAGCAGCAAGACCAAGTGGACGTGAACGCAGTGACACAACGCGCCATTCAACTGCTGCGTACCACCGCAGGCCAGCACCAGGTCATCATAGAAGAAAAACTGGTTCCAGACTTGCCCCCGGTCAGAGGCAGTGCCGTCCGCCTGCAACAGGTTTTCGTCAACCTGATGCTAAACGCGATCCAACAAACCGCCCTAAAAATGGTAAAATGGCCCGAAGGCCAGGGGGTACTGAGCATCGCGACGACTTGGGAGCCAGCGGCCGAGTGTCCCGTGCAAGTGCGGTTTATGGATAACGGGCCCGGGATACACCGCCACTTGTGGGACAAGATTTTTACCCTGGGCTTTTCGACCCGACAGGGCGGAACAGGCCTGGGTTTGTTCATCGCCAAGAGCCTGATCGAGTCCTTGGGCGGCAAGGTCTGCGTAGAACAAAGCATGATCCCTGAGGGGAGCATTTTTCGGGTGGAACTGCCAGCGGCCAAGCATTGTCAACGAGGAGCGAGCAGCGATGCATGAAGAACCGCTAAGGGTAGTACTGATAGACGACGAGCAAAGCCTGCGCGAGCCGTTAGCCAAGCGCCTACGAGACAAGTACAACTATCACGTCGATGCTGCCGCCGATGCCCGTCAAGCCTGGCAGTTGATTACCGAGGCCAGTTCACCTTACGATGTGGCTCTAATCGACGATATGTTGACACCTCAGGCCCAAGTTGAACCCCAACTGATTGGCATCGACCTTACACGCCGGATCAGAGAAGACCATCCCGAGACAGAATGCATCCTCTTCACCGGGTGGGGTATGGAGCGGGCGCTAGAGGGACTACGCGCCGGCGCGTACCGCTACCTGTCCAAGCCGATCAACATGGAAGAACTAGGCATGACCATCCGTATGGCAGCGGAGCATCGCCGGCTCAAACAGCAACTGGAAACCACCCGCCAGGAGAAAAAATGGCTACAGACGTTCCTGGAAATCGGTCGGGCAACGACTTCTGTCCTGGAATTGGATGAGGTTTTGGAACATGTCCATGCACAAATCAGTCTCCTTATGGATGCTTCTTGTATGGACGTCGTCCTATATGACAGTGCCAATCAAACGCTCAAGTTCGAGTTGGGCTATGACAAAGGGGTCAAGGAGACGAGATGGGAGCGCCCATTCACCGCAGACCATGGATTGACCGATTTGGTGATTCAACATCGTCACCCGCTGCTGATCAGAGATTATAAAAAAGAAACCCCTCCCGTTCTCGCCTATCAGCGTGGCGAAATGAGCCGTTCGTGGCTGGGCGTCCCCCTGATCGCGCGCGACCAGGTCATCGGGGCCATCACGGTGCAAAGCTATACACCGCACAAATTCGACGAGACGGATCAGCAAATCCTGGATACGGTGGCCAACCACATAGCCAGCGCCATCCAAAACGCTCAATTATTCTCTGAACTGGTCAAGACCCAAAAGTGGCGCGAAGCGCTCATCAACAACACCCTAGATGCGGTGATCGCTATTGACCAGGGCAAACGAGTGACGGTCTTTAACCAGCGCGCTGAACAGATGTTTGGCTGGCATGCGCGAGAAATCATAGGGCAGCCGGTCACCCAATTACATATGAGTACGGGAAAGGCCAAAGAGATCTTTGACACGGTAAACCATGAAGGAGAGATCTCGAGTCTGGAAGTAGAACTAAGACATCGGGACGGTACCGCTATCCCGGCGCGGCTTTCAGCAACGCGGATCAAAGACAGCAACGGTCATCCCATCGGGCAAGCGCGGTTTATGCGTGATTTACGCCAGGTCAACCTGTTGGAAGAACGGCTGCGGGCTTTGATCCGAGGAAATCGGGTCATTAACAGCAGTCTGGAATTAGAGCAAGTACTCAACCAGGTCATCCAAGCTGCACTAGAAGCTTTCCCGATGGCACAAGGGGGTGTTATTCACCTGTATGATAAACACAGCAGTGTATTGCGCCTCCAAGCAAATACTTTCAGTTACAGCCCTTCAGCCATCGAGGCGTTGCACATGAAGCCCGGTGAAGGCATTGCCGGTTGGGTCTATATGCGCGGACAGCCCGTGGTGATCCCAGATGCACACCAGGATGAGCGTTACAAGCTGATCGCCCATCCGGAAATCGCTCCCCACAAACCTATGGTGTGCGTACCCCTCAAAGTGAGAGATCAAGTACTTGGAACACTATCGCTCAACACAGTAGAGACCGGCAACACCTTTCAAGCCGAGGACCTGGGATTACTTTCCACATTTGCCGATCAGGCGGCTGTCGCCATCAACAACGCCCGCTTTTTTAGGGAACAGGACCGCCGCCAGCAACTCTTGACCAGGCTGAACGAAGCGTCACGGCACATCCGTGCGGAAAAACCAATCCCCAAGCTCTTGCACGAAATCGTTCGCCAGGCGGTCCGGTTGGTCGACTGTTCGGCAGGCGCGCTGTTCCTCAACCGCCCCCACGTCAAGGAACTAGAATTACAAGTGACCTATGAACTACCCACCGAATTGGTTGGCAGTCATCTATCGCACACCGAAGGCTTGGTCGGTTTAGTTGCACGAACTGGCAAGTCCAAATTCATACGCAATTACTCAACATGGTCAAGACCCACAGTGCTCTTTGAACCCTATAACTTTGAAAGCGTCGCTGGAATCCCTCTCAAACAAGCCGGCGAGGTACAAGCGGTCTTGCTCGTCGCTGACCAGACCGGCACTCCGGCGCATCTGCAGCCGTCCGACCTGGAGATACTGGAGCGCCTGGCGGCACAGGCCGCTATCGAACTCGAGACCTCTCTATTGATGAGCCGAGAACAACGCGTGGCCAGTCAATTAGGTATCCTGCACCAAATCAGCGATTACATACAAGCAGCCAGAGACCTGGACAAAGTGTTGCACGTCGTCCTGACGGGCGTGACGGCGGGTTATGGTCTGGGCTTTAATCGTGCGGCGCTGTTGCTGCTAGATGAGCGCCAGGAACACCTGGTGGGACGCATGGGCATCGGCCAACTGGAGGAACCAGCAGCGCAACAAGACTGGGAGCAACACCACAAGCACAAATTAGAGGATTTTCAAAGATACCTCGAACTGTTGGAAAAGGACGCCCTGCCGTTGACGCCGGTGGGAGAGAAAATCCGCGACATCAGGCTGCCCCTCACGCCTCACGTCTGTGGCATCCTCATGCGGGTGATGCGCCAGCAACAGCACCTACTCCTGACTCTAGAGGAATTAAACGAACTACCAGGCAGCTTTGTCAAGGTTTTCGACCCGGCACAGCCAATCATCGTTGCGCCCCTGCTGGCGCGCGGAGCGGTCATCGGACTGCTCATCGCCGATAACAAGTTCACTGCGTCGCCCATCACGCCGGAGGACACAGAGGCACTGCTGACCTTTGCCAACACGGCCGCGATCGCCATCAGCAACGCACAACTTTACCACGAAACTCGGGTCGCACGAGAGCGGTTGCGCAGCTTTTACGAGGCCAGCAACGCCCTGGTCTCGTCCCAGGATCCCGAACAAGTGCTCCGAAAAATCGTCGAACAAGCTCACCAGACGGCCAGCTCGGCCTGGACCGGCCTGATCTTGATCGACAAGGCTGGACAGGCACAAAAACTGGTCACGATGGGAATAGACGAGTACGGCGGATTTACCGTTCGGCCCGACGGGATCTCGATGCAGGCTATGTGCAGCGACCAAGCCCAAATCATCGAGGATGTCCGGGCAGAACGCGACCGCGTCAACCCAGGTTTGCTGCGCGACGGCATTGGCGCCGCTTTGTGTTTGCCCCTCTCCCTGCAAGAAAACCACTTTGGTGTGATGTGGCTGCACTATGCCATGCCGCGCCATTTCCCCATCAGTGAGGTTGAAGCCTTGCAGCTCTACGTCAATCAGGCGGCCATCGCTTACGATGCTGCCCGACGTATGCAGCAGCTAGAAAACATGCGACGAGCGGCCGAGGCACTGGCTGGCGCTTCTAGCATAGCGGCAGTGCTCAAGCAAATAGCCGAAAGCGCCAGGATTGTCCTGAATGCCGACTCGTCCGTCGTCTGGCCGTACGATCACGAGAGACGCACCTTTTTGCCCGCCGAGCTAGAGACGGCCGGCATTTCACCCGAGCTAGTCGAACAATTTCGAGATGTCGAACCTCAACCAGAAGGTACAACGGAAACAGTTTTGCATTTAGGGTGGATTGGCGTCTCGGACGTCGACCAGGAGGTGCACCCCTTCCTGGGTCCCCCTGACAGAGGCTTGCGTGGGGCGATCACCGTCCAATCCTTCCAAGGGATCGCTTTACGGGCGGGCGACGAAATTCTGGGCGTGCTGTACGCAGACTATGAAAGGCCGCGTAGCTTTAATAAAGCGGACCGCCGGCTGGCTGAAACCTTTGCCACTCACGCTTCCCTGGCCCTCAAGAAAGCCAGACTGCTGGACCAAATCAGCCAAGTGAGAGACACAGCCAAAGCCGTGGCCGAAGTCAGCATCCTGGAGAAACTAGCAAGTACGCTAGACTCGATTACGCGGGGGACTTGCAAAACGCTCAACTGCGATGCCGTCACCCTCTACACTTTTGATCAGCGCAAAGACCAAATCGGGTTTCCCCCAACGGTGATAGGGATACGAGACACGAAACAAGTCCTCGAGTTAGGCTTTGTGGCAAGGAACTCGGTTGTCGGCAAAATACTAGACTTGGGTCAAGTGCATGTGGCCGAAGACGCTCCTTCCGATCCCATCATGGGCGGGGTGTTTGTCAAACGTGAGGGTATCAAATCATCGCTCGGCGTCCCACTCCAGGTCGGCGACCAAAAAGTAGGGGTGATGTTTGTGAACTATCGCACCCCGCACCGTTTTACCGGTGAAGAACTGACCAACATCAAGCTCTTTGCGACCCAGGCTGCCATCGCCATCCGCAACGCTCGGCTCATAGACGATATTTTCCACCGCAACATTCAGCTCCAGACCGTCACCGAGGTCTCCAAGTCAACCAGCACCCTTCTCGCCCCCGAAGCATTGATGCACCAGGCAGTCAACCTGATTCGAGAGCGCTTTGAACTCTACTATGTGGGTCTATTTTTAACCGATGAAAGCAGCAAGCATGCAGTATTGCGAGCCGGCACCGGTGACGCGGGTCAAAGAATGCTCACAGATGGCTACAAGCTAGAGATCGATGATCACTCGATGATTGGATGGAGCATCAACAACGCCCAACCACGTATCGCGCTCGACATCGACAAAGAAAAAATCCGCTTCAACAACCCTCACCTGCCCGAGACTCACTCCGAGCTGGCGCTGCCGCTGATCAGCCGTGGTCGCTGCATCGGTGCCCTGACGGTGCAAAGCACCAGGCCAGATGCCTTTTCCTCTGAAGACGTCGCCGTGCTGCAAACGATGGCCGATCAATTGGCCATCGCCATCGAGAACGCTCAGCTATATCGAGAAGAAACAGAACAGCTCCAGGAATCCCAGGCCCTGCAAAAAATAGCGATCTCTCTCGCCGGTAGCCTTGAGCTTGGTGAAGTGTTGAACCACGTGATGCAGGCAGCGATGGGCTTTACCGAAACAGATTCTGGCACCATCTTGTTGTGGAACGCAGAACAAGAAAATTTCACCTACACACTCACCACAACGGGGCCAGAACGAACCCTACAGGTATATACCAGCCAAACCCGCGAGGAAGGCATAGCCCGGTCAATCATTGAGGAGCAAAAGACGGTCATCATTTCCAACGCCCAGGATGACCCCCGGATCAATCCCATTGCGATTGAAAAAGGCCGACGAGCGCTCATCGGCACTCCACTGGTGAGCCGCGAAGAAGTAATCGGCGTACTCTATGTAAGCAGCTTGGAACCCCGCCAGTTCCTTGCACAACAAGTGAGCTTGTTAAAAAGCCTGGCTAGCCAGGCTGCAGTGGCCATTGAAAGAGCGCGACAACACAAAGAGTTAAAAGAAACCAAAAGCGTCATCGGTGCCAGGACAGCACTGGCATGGATGGGGATGACCAGTAGCGCCTGGCGTCACACCATCGAAAAGCATTCCCTGACCATACGGGAGCAAGCACAACTCCTGCGCCAAGACTGGGAAAAAGTGATGCCGCATTCTCAAAAGCTCAAAGCCCAGGACCGCATCGCGATGATTGAGCGATTGACGACGCAAATCCTGCAAAAACCGATCACACCACCCCTTTCCAGCGAATCCGGTGTTCAGTTGGTATCGCTGACCACGCTGGTCAGCGAGCGTGCTAGACAATTATGGCAAAATGACCCCTACAAAAAGACCAAGCTCCAACTGGACTTGCAACTACCGGAGGAAGCGGCGGTCCGCACTAGCCCTGAATGGTTGCGACGGGCTTTTGATATCTTGGTGGACAATGCGGTGAATGCCGTTACAGACTGTCCTGTGCGCGAGATTACTATCGGCACCAAAGCTTACAGCTCGGGAGTCAAGGTTTTCGTGTCGGACACTGGACCGGGCATCCCAGACGAGATGCAAGACAAAATCGGCCTTGAGGCGATAGAGAAACCCAAAGATGCCAAAGGGCTCGGTATGGGGCTACTAATGGCCCACGTTATTGTACAAACTTATGGGGGGAAAATTTGGCTTGATTGCACCGGACCCGAGGGCACGACCATGTCCATCTGGCTCCCCTTGGAAGCCCGACCCTCAGAGGGAGAGCAGACCTCATGAAGCACTTCTTATTGGTCGGTAACCCATCAGGCTCGCAGTGGTCCTCGATCTTGCGTCGGGCACTGTCTACTTTGGGTGAGCTGCGCATCGCGTCTGAAGCAAACGCCCCACGGGAAATCTCGAGAAAAAATTACGATGCGATCATTGTAGACGCCGGCGCCGTTCAAGACGTTAACGCTCTGACATCTCTTCTGCGTCAAGACCACCCTCAGGCACGCGTGATCGTTGCCACCGCGTCTCCCACCTGGAGACGCGCGCGCGAGGCACTCCGTGCCGGCGCCGCCGACTATATCCGCAAATCGCTGGATGAAAAAGAACTCCTGGTCGCTATCCAGGAAGCGTTATTAGTTCCCCTTCCTGCCTTATCCGAGTCGAAACGGAGGTAAATATGGCCCAGTTCACTGTGCTCTTTGTTGATAACGATCAAGATTTTCTCAATACCCGCACCGAATTTCTAGAAAATGCCGGGTATCGCGTGATCAAAGCCGCCAGTCTTGATCAGGCCCGAAAGTTCCTAAGTGACGCCCTGGTCCATCTGGCCATCCTGGATATCCGTATAGTCGACGACGATGATGAAAAGGACATCAGCGGCCTGGTTCTGGCCAAAGAGCCGGCCTACAGCCTCATCCCCAAAATTATCCTCACGAATTTTCCGAGCTATCAAGATGTGCGGGAGGTTCTAAAACCTGCCTTACAGGGCCTCCCTCCTGCCGTGGACTTTTTATCCAAAAAGGACGGCCCGACAATCATGATTCAGGCCGTCCACGAGGCCTTTGACAAATATGTACGCCTCAATCAGGACTTGCGCATTGACTGGGGCCCACGGGAGTCTCTGAATCCTCTCCATCTGGCGCGCCTGCTAAACCCTGACGCGTCTAACGAGGTTTTGGTACAACGCGCCGATGAACTAGAGGACCTCCTGCGCCGCGTATTCTGTGATTATCAACAGGTCAGAATTGGCCGGTTGCTGTGGCATATCGAACAGCGCCTCTGCGTACCGGTCTTGGCGCAATCTACCCAGCAAGCGACCGACGCCCGGATCCTGGTGTGCGGAGAACGGGGACCTATGGAGCAAGAACTGGCGTGTATGCAAGAGCTGGTACCAGAACGCGGGGCAACGTTGGTCAACACGACCGATACCGTGCATTTCTGTGCAGCAATCTATGCCCTGGCCGACGCCCAGTTGGAAAGCATACAAACCTTGAGAGAGTTGTTTCAAAGCGGCAAGAAACGCCCTCTCACAACCGCCCTGGATCGCCTGTTAAAAGACACGCTGGCAGACTGGCACCAACGCGGACAAGCTCTGCAGGAATCGGGCCACTTGATCGAAGTTTATCGCCGCTGGGCAGAGCTGGACCAGGACGGTACGTCTCGGTCAAAGGTCAAGCGCCACGTAGAGAAACTGGTCCAGATATCCCGCGCGTTAAGCGCAGTGGAAATTCAAAGCCTTGACCAAGGCATCACATTTCAGTTCCCTCAACAAGCACCGTTGAACTATCCTGACCCCGTGGCTATCCTGTACACCCCATTGGAATCCTATTCCGGGCCAATCGTGTGTCGCGTCTCGCCCGGCCGCCTGACGCCTGACAACGTGCTCATAGATGCCCAGCAACGGACCTGGCTAACCGACCTGGCTCGCGCCGGACAGGCCCCCCAATGGTGGGATTTCGTGTGCCTGGAGGCGCTGTTTCGCTTTGATCTCAGTCAGGCCCCAGACCTGCTGGCCTGGCAAGAGTTCGAAGAATGCTTGATTTGCCCTAACGTGCTGCACGATAATCTACGGGAACAGGACGTGGTGCAAGATCTGCGCATGAGCGTGACGCTCATTGAGCAAATCCGCAGACAAGCCGGCAGTGAAGCCGGACCCGACCCCCGACCTTACTATGCAGGCCTGCTGGCATGGGTCGTCGGCGCCATCGCCCAACACGATCCAAGCAGGCTGTATACGCCGGCCGAGCAAATGCGCAACGCACACCTCTTGATGGCCGCCGCTATGCTCGCGAACCGGTTAAGCGAGTCAACAGCCAAAGTGAACCCTGGTGGGTCGCTGCGCTTGGATGCAGAAGGCACTGTCTGGATGGGAGAACGCCGGGTCGATGAACTGGGAGGACAAGAGCTTGATTTGTTGCGCCTGCTCTATGAACAACCGGGACAACTCGTCAAGCGCGAGCGCATCATCGAATCTGTATTCGGCGAACCTTATGCCGAGGGCGACAAACACCAGGCAGGCCGCATTAACTCCCTGATAAGACGTCTGCGCGTCAAGATTGAACCCAATTCCCGCCGTCCGCGCTACCTACTGACCGTCAAGGGCAAAGGTTATCGCTTGCAGGTAAAGAACAAACCTCAAGAGTAGGCAAAATCGTCTTGCTGTTATCTTTTTATCACACAAGCAAGAGATGACGTCATAAAAGTGTGACATACCATCATCATACAGTGACACATTGCAAGGTAACTCCAATCCGGACATCATATTGTCCGGATTGTTCATGGGTTAACATGATGCTTGCAAGGCCCTATACACCGCGGCTTTGCTAGTAAAAATGTGGAGCCCAGCCCATCGCTCCCCACATAGATCAAACTTGCGCGGGTCAGTTTGAAAACGAGAGGAGAATAAAGATGGAAAGTTACCAAGACGGACATGCGGAACAAGCGAAAGCGCGTCCCATAAAGTATTGGCCGCCCGATGGTTCCAAATTCAATGGCCTGGTAGGTCCTGCTAAACAAATGCGGATCCTGCCCCTGGTCCCCAAACTCCACATCGTCCCAGCAGGCACGTGCGCCGTCCTTACATTGCCCGGAGGGAAGCGCACAATCTTTCAAGAAGGTATGCACGTGCTCAAGGATCTCCCCGCAGGCGTATGCTTGCTGCGCTACGTCGATATGCGGGAACATCGCACCCCCATATCACTCACCGAGGCCTGGTGTAAAGATGGGTGGCGCGGCAAGCTTGCGCTACAGATTCACTGGCGCGTCAATGACGCGGCACACCTCGTGGATGTCGCCGACCCTGTCGGGAACCTCACCACCGCCGCCAAGGCGAGTGTGCGCGCTGTCATCGAGACGACGCCCCACGACAAGCTGATCGGTGGGAGCGACGAGCAAGCCATAGCGACCGATTCCCTGGCGGCGGCCGTGACCGCTAAACTGCAAGACAATCCGGCCACCAAGGGTATCAAAATCCTGCGCGTCCTGATCACCGAACGCCAAGGTGACACACGCTGCATCGAGATCGCGCAAGAAAAAACGGTCGAGCACAAGCGGCAGGAACTGGTCTTGCTGCAGGAGGAAACGGAGCGCAAGCGCAAAGAAGAGGAAAGAAAAGTGCGCATCCGGGAAGCAGAGATCGAGGCCGAAACGGAAGGCCGGCTCGCTGCTATCAAGTGGCAGCAAGTGCAGTTAGAACAGGCAGCGGAACTGAACAAACAACATCACGAACGGGCGCTAAAAATCATCGAGGCCTACGCTCAGGTGCTGAGCAAGGCAGCAGAACTCGGACAACTGGAGGCACTCGGTGTCTCCTCGCGTCGCCGGCCCGAACTCGCCACCGGTGGCTTGGAGAGTATGCTGAACCAAGGGCTGAGCAACTTGCAAAGTGCGCTTCAGGCGCCAACCATCAGCCCGCTTCCCACGTATGCCAGCTCTTACAATGAAAAAGCCGCCCTGGCCGCGCGCCTCGCGGCCGAGGCTGCCGAGGTGGCCGAACTGGAAGGGGTCAAGCAGTGCTACGTAGGCGTGTGCAAGAAAGAAAAGGGTAACACGGTTTTCGTCTGGCTGGATGGCCGACGGTTGAGCATCTGCTGCCCCTTGGACTACCCTCAAACCGCTCCCAAAGTGCAATGGGCTGACAACGGCCACCACAAAGTGCCGCTCAATTGGTCTGAAGGGATGTCGCTCTCGCACATCGTAGCGGACATCCGGGCAACCGCCCAAGCCTGAAAACACTGACTCTATGACGAGGTGATAAATGCAAGAGACACCTTTCATACATACGGCCTACCGTCAAGAGACTCTAGTCGAGTCCGGCTTGTTCAATCACCTAGGAGTAGCCCACGAGCAGTTGCCCGGCTATCACGCCTTGTTTGCTGCTCGGGTCCTGGTGACGCCCTATGAAATCTTGGCCGAAAGAAAGTGGGGCATGGTAGAAAGAGATCTGCTAGACGAGGTTCTGGACAGACAGAGGCGCTTTATCGCCAGCCTACACTACATAGATCCTCATTCCACCAGCCCTGACCCTAGCCTCAAGACGGCAGCGCTGCGCTATGTCGCTCGACCGGAGACGCGGCAAATAGACACGATACTGGTGGGCAAAGTCTTTGCCCACCAGATCGACCAGGCTCGTGATATGGCTCTCGCCTGGTACAAGGAAATCGAAGCACTGTTTTCCCGTGACTACAAGCTGCAACCGCTCAAGTCAGAAGAGGAATTCATAACCCAATCGGGGCAACAACTGCTCAAAAGCATCTCTGAGCCCACACAGACAGAAGTCAGACGCTACGAGATGTTCTTGCCCAGGTCGACCGAACGAGAAGTAAGGGAAACCCACTATGTCGTGTATCCTTTTATGTGGCATCGAAACGGCATGGATCAAGTATGGCAAGTTATGGCGTCAATGTCAGCACCTGTCATACTCAGCGTTATGCTGCGTCCGGCTTATTTGTACGAAGCGGAAGAGCTGCATTTGGCGCGATTTTACGAGGCCACAAAAAATCTCAAGTCCGAACGCGTCGCCGACCACGTGCTAGGGGAACAAGCCGCGCAGATATACGCCGGATACCTCCGGACCTGGCGCCAACCTTTCCTGGTGCGCGCGCAGGTCACCGCACCGCAAGGGACCCACCGCGCGCTGGCACGCGCGGTGGGATGTGCACTGTCATACGGCGCGCCGGCCAGTGGCGATGACAGACATAGCCCGTTCCCTGGTTACGAGTTGATCACACCCACCAAAGAGGACCGCAAGACCGCACGCGACAATGTATGCTGGCTCGAGATGCAAGACTGGGGGACTGACCAAGCTGCACCAGCCTATCGTAGGTTTCGATACCTGACCGACTTGAAAGGCGCCCATTGCTTGTTTCGTCTCCCGTTCGTGCCCAAGGCCGGCTTGCCTGGCGCACAATTTGACAAATCGTCAACGCCGGACGCAGACTCGAACAATCGATAGATGACTCCGCTGAAAAAAGTCTAAAACTCGCAAGTCCAAGCGGGCCGAAAGAGGTCCAACTTGGACAAAGCGTTCCGCAAGTGAGACAAAAAAGAAGCGCAAAGAAAAACAAAGGGCAACTGCTGGCAA
>DAOTUB010000063.1:0-62623 GCA_034437455.1 Anaerolineae bacterium
AGTTCCGGCTCGCAGAACTTGACGTTGTAAAAGACCACTCCCCTGACTTTTGATTCCTTCGTCAAACGCAAGAGGTGATCGAGGCGCTCCTGGATGGGGCTGCCCCGGGTCGAGTCGGGCGGCGCGTGGAGGATGCGCTCTGCCATGCGGCGGAAAGGTTCTTTGCTTTTGCCCTGGGGATAGAGCCTACGGCCACAGCAAGCCAAGTCATCTGCGACGACTATCCCGCCGATCTCGGCGAGCGCGTCTAGTACGCTCATCGGCTCGGAGACGATGCCTGAGAGTAAGATGGGTACGCCATCTTGCGTCGTCTCGCCAGCTTGCTCCGTCACGGTCTGGGCTAACTCGGTAAAAATCTCGGCAGGGAGATATTCGCGGCTGCGGATCAGGCGGTAGAAATCCCGGTTTGACAGGAGAAGGTTTTTCCGCTGTCGATGGAGCTGACCGAGGAGCGCGTCCGCTTCCTCCTCGCGCCGGATGCTCGCCACAAGCTCCGTCTCCGAGGGTGTGCGACCGGTGATCTCCTCCAGCCGCCGGTAGAGGGCGCGAAACTCGTCGGCGAGGAAGGCAACGTCGCTTTCCCGCTCGCCACGCGGGATGTAGATGGGGAGGACCGGCTGCCTCGGAGCGACGAAATCGATCAGGATGCTGCCCAACCCCTGGAGCGTGTCGCAGGCGTGAGGAACGACGAGGAGATCAACAGAATCAAGGCCGCCCGCCTGGAGAAAAGAGAGGGCGTTCTGGACGATGGAGCAGACGTAGGGCTGGAGGTGAGTGGTCCTGTAACTGGCGTCCACCGTAGGCGGCCCCCATACCTCGACGGGGAAAACGTCGAAAGCGAGCAGGAGAGCGCGGGGATAGTGGATCGGCAGGACGGCGGCTATGGTCGCTCCCCGCTGTTTGTGGCTGCGAATGACCTCCGAACGGCGGGGGATGGGCGGACACTGCATCACCTCTCTCCTGCGCTGGAAGGCCACCTATCGCACCTCGTCGGGCCGAATCTCCCTGCCCGTGCGCGCCGAGATCTGCGCCGCCAACGTGAACTGGAGCACTGCCTTGCCGGTGGGGCCGTCGAGCACCGGCTGCCCGCCGTGCCTCAATACGTCGATCAGGTAGCGGGTGCAGGCGATAAAGCTGTCGTGCCACTCGACCCCCTCAACCTCGATGGGCGTGGTCTTGCCGTCGCGGAACATCATCAGTTCCGGCAGGTCTACTGTGCGGGCAGTGCAGCGGTTGACGAAGAGAATCCCCCTGTCGCCAATGACCTCCACCCGGTCGTCGTCGGCGTAATAGCGCGACTCGATCCTCATCTTTGGCGTGTGGGCAAAATCGAGCACGCCGTAGCGGCGCGGCGCTTTGAACTGGAACATGATGGTGGCGGGCGCGTCCAGAGTCTTGGTGGGCACGACGGGGCTGCGGTCGATCCAGGCATAGACCCGCTCCACCTCGCCCATCAGGTAGCGGGCGAGGGAAAAGAGGTGGTAGCCGTGGTCAAAGACGAGCGGGCCGCCGCCGCACCGCTTTTCGTCGAAACGCCACAGCCACGCTCGGAGCGGCACGTTCCAGCCATCGTCGCGCGCGCCGGTGTTGACGTGCAAGCGGATCATCTGCGGCTCGCCGATCTCGCCTGCCTCGATCATCTGTTTGGCGCGCACGTGCGGCTCGTAAAAGACGAAATTCTCGTACACTCGAAGCGTCACCCCGGCTTGCTCCGCCGCCTCGATCATCCGGTCGGCCTCGGCCACGGTGAGCGCCATCGGCTTTTGCACCGAGACGTGCTTGCCCGCCCGGCACGCGGCGATGGTCATCTCGGCGTGCAGGTGATGGGGGACGAGGAGTTCCACCAGGTCAACGTCAGGATCGGCCAGGAGCTTCTGGTAATCAGCGTACACCTTGTCCAGGCCCCAGGCTTTGGCCTTGGAGCGGGCGTTCCTCCGCTTGGCGTCACACACGGCGACGATGCGGGCATCCTCCCGTCCGCGATACCCCAACTCGTGCAGATCGGAGATGCGGCCACAACCGACAATGGCGACTCGGATAGGGTTCATCACGCGCTCCTGCGCATCAAAAGATGTCTGGCGTAAGTATACAGGAGGGCTTTTGTTTACGCAAACAGATGCACCTAAACCTAAAACAGGAGGGCGATGAGACTATCCAACTCCTCGACTCGATTCACGCTCTGTTCGAACCAAGCGCATGTGACGGGGCCCATCTCTTCTGAAACCTTTGGTTGGCGAGCGTGTATTCTCACGAGCAGGTTCTCCTCATAGTTCAACCGGCTCGTGGTCGATCTGAGCTTGAACTTGAGCTCCAAATGGACGTATGTGCTGCCCGTTTGGAATAGAGCGTTGACCTTTTCCAAAATTGCCATCTTGTGCTCGTCCCAGTGCCTGGCGACGCCAGGAAGCAGAGGTTCCTTCAACCTCAACTTGATATGGGGAGACTTTCGGGAAGAGCCGGTTTGTCGAGGGGAGTGGCCCTCGCATATACTGATAAGCTCCAGGGCTTGTAGATCGTTGAGACGCGCCAGCCACTCATCTTTGAGGTTCTTGTCCACACAAAAGCCATTCCATTCTCTTTCGTGCTCTCGGCATTTCCTGCGGGCTGTTCTCTTGGATACCATTTGCCTTACCTGGATGTTAATCGTCGCACGCACCAGCACGTTCAGCTAGTCTACCACCGGTTCCGTTTTTCTCCAAACCTTGGGGACGATGAGAGACGTCAATAAGCGCCCCGTCGATCCAGACGAGGCGCTTATGGTTCATTAGCGTACCCCTTGGTGCGCCGACTAGAGGGAGTAGGCTACTCTTCCTGCCAGTCCTCGGTGAAGGTGAAATCCACCTCGAGCGGATCGGTTTTGAGGATTTCCAGTTCCACACCGCATCCAGGACAGGTGATCAAGTGTCCCTCGCGTGGCTTGTTTATCTTGATGACGGCGTCACAATAGGGACAACGTGTCCTTGACCTGCTCTCTTTCTGGTGGGATACACTCACCCTAGTGAGCGTACTCGTCGTCATCCCAGTCCGCATCCTCGTATCCTATGTCATCCCAGTCGCTATCGTAGGCGTAATAGACATCAAAGGGATCGACACTGATCACCTCAAGTTGCACCTTGCATTCGGGGCACCGGAGTTGTGCATCGAGCTTGGGGTGGTCTACGCGGATCACGGCGTCACATTCAGGACAATACGCCTTGGGCATTTTCATTCTCCTTCTTTTTGTCAGATATTGTTTGTTTGCTGATCTACTTAATCGTACTCTTCGTCGTCCCAATCCGCCTCATAGTCGAGAGGAAAATCCACCTCGAAGGGATAGGTGCCAATGATCTCCAATTCTATGCCACACTCGGGGCAGGCGATCATTGCGCCCATGCGCGCGTTTTCACCGCGACTGATTACGGCGTCACAGTTGGGACAATAGGTTTTGTCCATATTCACCTCCTATTTTTTGAATGACCCTTCTTGCAATCATTCCTTGCAGGATACATCAAAGTATAGCATAAAACCAACTCCAGTAGGGTAAACAGTTGGTGAGACTTTGGTGAGAAATCGGTGTACGTCCTTCAGTCGCCGAATGCTCGTGTACGATAATGTTTCTGACGCCAGAAGCTGGTTAAATCACTACTGTCCCTGGATACTTTTCTGATCCTCGGCTTTTTGGAACTCTTTCTGCGTTCTTTGCGCAGGATCCTATTTTCTCTTTGGGCTCGTGGTATCGTTTTTTTTCTGAGCATTTGGTCTCACCTCCACGTAGATACAGGCTTATCAATCCATAAAATATCTCAGCCTGCGAGAGTACGTGGGGTGCCGAAGTCGCTTGAGCGCCTGAGCCTCGATCTGGCGCACTCGCTCGCGGGTCACCCCCAGTTTCTTGCCAATCTCCTCAAGGGTATGCGTCTGTCCACTCATCAGCCCGTAGCGCAGTTTCAGGATACGCGCCTCACGCGGCGGGAGATCCTGCAACATATCCCTGAGCAATCTCTGGAGCATCTCAAAGGCCACCTCATCGTCGGGAGCGGTGTGGTTCTTGTCTTCAATCGAGTCGCCCAACTCGACCTCGCCCTCGTCGTCGGTGGGCATTTCCAACGAGAGGGGGAGATGTGTCATGTTCAGCATCTCCTCCACCCTGTGCCTGGAGGTTTCCAGCACAACAGCCAGCTCCTCCGAGGAGGGTTCCCGTCCCAATTCCTGCGTCAGTTGGTGCGTGATCGCCAGCAGCCTGTTGATCTGGTCCCCGACATAGACGGGGACGCGGATCGTGCGGCTCTGATCGGCGATGGCGCGTGTGATCGCCTGCCGAATCCACCAGGTGGCGTACGTCGAAAACTTGATGCCCAGCCGATAGTCGAACTTGTCGGCGGCGCGCATCAGCCCGATGTTGCCTTCCTGGATCAGATCGAGGAACGGCACGCCCCGCCCGGTGTACCTCCGGGCCACGCTGATCACCAGGCGCGTGTTGGCGCAGACGAGATGATCGCGGGCGGCCAGCCCATCGAGCACCGCCTGTTTCAACGAGGGACGTTCTTCAGGATCAGGTTCGCCGCTCAGCCTTTCCAGGGCGATGGAGCCGGCTTCTATGCGCCTGGCGAGCGCCTTCTCCTGTTCAGGTGTCAGAAGTGGCACCTGTCCGATCTCTTTGAAGTAAAGGTCGGTCACATCACCAGGTGGGATCTCATTCAAATGAGCCGGTGGGTCGGCTTCCTCGTCATCTACATCCAGCTCGTCTGCCTCCATACTCTCTTCCATCGGGGCGATTCCGTCCCCCACGCACTCGTCCTCTTCTTCATATTCGTCGTTCTCCAAGACATCGTCTTCCATCAGCGACTGGTAAAGGCAGCGGGTGTTTTCCCGGTGCCGAATTGTATTCAAATCACGTCGCTCTCGTTCGAGGTTTCGCCTTCCCTTGCGGGTTGGAAATACTTGTTGGGTTCGCATTTATGCACCCTTGCCTCAAGAAAGTATCAGGCTGACCCATAAAAGTACCCAAGTATAGCACAGATCAGGTTACGCGAGGGTGAACGATTGGTGAACACTGGGTGAAGATTGCGTGTACGTCTTTGTCGAGCGGGTGAGACGAGATGAGAAAATGATCTGGACGCGCGATTTCACAAAATTCCCTCAATGCGGTTATAATAGTGTAGACCAAATCCAAATGGAGATTGGGCAATGACAAAGGCTCCGGTGCGCTTTGAAACGTTGATCGAGCGACATCACGACGAAATCTACAGGTACTTGTGGCGTTTGTTGCGCAGCGCCGGTCGGTCAGACGGCGCGGTCGAGGCGCAGGACATCACCCAGGAAGTGTTTCTGCGGGCCTACCGGGCGTTTGGACGGCTTCGGCGCGACAGCAACCATCGAGCCTGGCTCTACAAGATCGCCACCCATTGCGCCTACACGGCGTTGAAGCGAGACCAACGCCAGATCCGCCGCACGGTTCCCTGGCTCGACGAGATCCATCACAGCCTGGCCGACGAGGGACTATTACCTGAGCAGCAGGCGCTCTTGAACGAGAGGCTGGAGATGGTTCGGCGGGAAATCGCCGCCTTGCCCTCCAAGCAGCAGGCGGCGGTGGTGTTGCGCCACGTGCAGGGTTTGGACTATGCCGCCATCGCCCAGGCGCTCGATTGTTCTCAGGAAAGCGCCAGGGCCAACGTCTACCAGGGGTTGCGTCGTCTGCGCCGGGTGTTGGCGGAGGAATTGGACGAGTAGATGACACACAGGACATCAAGCGGAGGTGAAGAATGGACGCGCGACAATTGAAGCAACTGAGAAAAGCGGCAGGTACACCACCCGAGGAGGCTGTGTCCCAGTCCCGCCGTCAGGTGCAGGGCTGGTTTGCCCAGGCTGCGCCGCTGATCCGGTGGGGCATCGTCGAGTCACCCCTGGGGCCGCTGTACATCGCCGCCAGCGAGCGAGGTCTGTGCAGCGTGGATTTCGGCGTGAGCCAGACGGATTTTCTGAACGGTCTGGACCCGTTGGCCCGAACCGAGCGGAATCCGCCCGCCTTGGCGTCCATCGCCGAGCAGTTGCAGGCGTATTTCGCCGGCGCTCGCACATCGTTCGATCTGCCCCTGGATCTGAGCCAACTGACACCGTTCCAGCGGAGCGTGTTGCAGGCCGCCCGCTGCATCCCCTCCGGTACCGTGTGGACCTACGGGCAGGTGGCTCAGGCCATCGGCAAACCCCGAGCCAGCCGGGCCGTCGGCCAAGCCCTGGGACGCAATCCCGTCCCCATCATTATCCCCTGCCATCGCGTTGTGGCTGGCGATGGCAGCCTGGGTGGGTACAGCGGCGGGGGCGGGCTGGACAGCAAAAGACTGCTTCTGCGTTTGGAAGGGGCGTTATCATATCACGACTGACTGAATCGCTGAAGGCGCTGAAAACAGATTGTAAGCGTTCAGGGGATAGCGCCGGCTGAGTGCCCTGGAGCATAGCGAAAGGGTGTATCGAAGCCAAGCGGCTCTCGGAAGCCAAATTGCCCCGACAAGTCCCGCTTGGTTTCGATACGCTTCTCCGCTGGCGCTGCGAAGCTACTCAACCGGCGCTCCTATGTCAATGGCCGAACGGTTACAACAGATTGACACTCGACAGAACCTTCAGCGCCTCGGCGATTCAACAGACGGGATCACGGATCATTGGCCGGATCGATGAATTGGAGGTACAATACTATCACTCACCGAGAGACGAGAGCGAACATTTGGGTAGGATCAAGATCGACGTGAGATGGAGTTTGTAACGATGATTAATCTCAAAGTTTGGCTGTACGGACCCGTGGCCCAGTATGCTGGCGAGGCCAGTCAGGGGAGTTACGCCCAGTTGGATCTGGAGATGCCCGAGGAGAGCACGGTCGAGGATCTGGTAGATCGGCTGGGAATTCCTGCCGAGGAACGTGGAATCACTTTTGTAAACGGCCACCTGGCGGCGCTGCCCGGCCTGGAGGCCGATCTGGAGATCGTGCTGCGGGATGGCGACCGGGTGGGCATCTCTCACCGCAAGAGCATGTGGCCGATGCAGTATCGCTTTGGCGCGCAACTGACCCCCCAACTTCAGGAGACGTTCCGCCAACGCCAAGACCGCGGCGTGCATCACGCCTATACCCAATCGGACGAATAGCCTTTTCTTCCCGTCAATTGTCACGGATTGGCCCGGAGGCTTGACAAGCGCGTGGATTGGGCGTATTATAGTAGAGCAGAGAAAGAGTTTCATACCCTCCGACTCAGCTCGCTCCCTCCGGGGCGGGTGAGCGATAAGGTGTAGGGAGCAATTCCTGCGCCCGCCGTGTTTGCAAAGGAGGCGCTTTGTGACCGGGCATTTATGGCCTGGTCAGAGGCGGCCTCCTTTTTTGTTTACGTCTCGCGGTTTACATTTTGTTCAAGCACTAAGGAGGTGCTCACATGTCCAAAATTTTGCGTGTCAATATGACGGACCGCACCACCGCCTACGAGGACGCGCCCGAAACATACAAGTTCCTCGCCGGTCGTGGTCTCACATCCACCATGATCCACGATGAGGTGGATCCCACCTGTCATCCGCTCGGCCCCAACAACAAACTCGTCTTTGCTCCGGGCATCGTCACCGGCACCAACGCGGCGACCTCTGGCCGGGTATCGGTGGGCGGCAAGTCCCCGCTCACCGGCGGCATCAAAGAGGCGAACGCCGGCACCATCTGGCCCCAATTGGTCGCCCGGTTGGGCCTCAAGGCCATTGTCGTGGAGGGCCTTCCCGAGGACGACGGCTGGTGGGGGCTGCACGTCACCAAGGATGGCGCCGAGTTCTTCCCCGCCGACGAGTACGCGGGCCAGAGCCTCAACGAGATCTTTCCCGGTCTCTTTGAGCGCTTTGGCAAGAAGGTAGGCATCGCCACCATCGGCGTGGCCGGAGAGCATAAGATGGCCATGTCCGGCATCTGCTTCAATGACATTGACAACCGGCCCAGCCGCTACGCCGGTCGCGGCGGCCTGGGCGCGGTGATGGGCAGCAAGGGCCTCAAGTTCATCGTCGTGGACGGCGCGGGCGGGCCTGGAGTCCACATCGAGAACAAGGAGCTTTTCGACCAGGGGCGCAAAAAGTTGAGCGATGCGCTGCGCAGCCACGCCATCACGAAACCCGGCGGCGGTCTCAACTCCTACGGCACCGCTGTCCTGGTCAACATCGTCAACGAGGCCGGTGGTTTGCCCACCCGCAACTTTCGCGAGGGTCGCTTCGAGGAAGCGGCCAAGATATCGGGCGAGGCCATGGCCGAGTATTGCGAGAACCGGGGAGGTGCGGGCACGATGGGCCATCCCTGCCATCCTGGCTGCATCATCCAATGCTCCAACGTCATCCCCAACCCCGACGGCACCGAGCTGGCCTCTTGCATCGAGTACGAGACCACCTGGGCCTTGGGCGCCAATTGCGGCATCGGTGACCTGGACGTGGTCGGCAAGCTCACCGCGATGTGCAACGACATCGGGTTGGATACCATCGAGGCCGGCGACGTCATCGGCGTGGCGATGGAGGCCGGGCTGGCCGAGTTCGGCGACGGCGAAAAGGCGATCGAGATGCTGGAAGAGATCCGCAAGGGCACCCCGCTGGGCCACATCCTGGGCCAGGGAACCGAGTTCACCGCCAAAGCGTTTGGCGTCACCCGCTCGCCCACGGTCAAGGGGCAGGGCATGCCCGCCTACGAGCCTCGCGCCATCAAGGGCATCGGCATGACCTACGCCATCAGCACGATGGGCGCCGATCACACCTCTGGCTACACCATCGCCCCCGAGATCCTGGCCTGCGGCGGCGACGTGGACCAGTTCGACGCGGACAAAGCGGAACTGGTGCGCGCCTTCCAGTATACCACGGCGTTCATCGACACCTCCGGTCACTGCCTCTTCATCGCTTTCGCTATCCTGGATATTTCCGAGGGCTTTGAGGGCTTGATCGAGGAATGCAACGGTGTCCTGGGTACGGATTGGACGGCGGACGACGTGACCCGCATCGGCAAAGAGATCCTGGCCAAAGAGATCGCCTTCAACCGGGCGGCTGGCTTCACCCCGGCGGACGACCGCATCCCCGAGTTTATGACGTATGAGAAGCTCCCGCCTCATAACGTCGTCTGGGATGTGCCGGACGAGACACTGGATGCCGTTTTCGCAGCCTAGCTCGTTGTGACGCCGGAACCGCCGGGCCGCCTGATAGGCCCGGCGGTTTTCGTGTCTGGCTCGATGAATGAATGACAGGCGAGATGTGAGATCAGCAACTCCCGTTTTGTAGCCGCGCTTTCCATAGCGCGTGCATTTTGCCACATGAAGCCGCGATATAGAAATCGCGGCTACAACTCTCGTTTTTTCCCATAACGGGAATTACTGGTTTGAGATTGACATTTGGACTCTTTCCAATATACTGGTACAGCAGGATTGGGTGATCCGATCCGTGACTCGATAGGAATGAAACATGATCGTGCATGTCAAATTGTTCGCTACGCTCCGCCGCCGGTATCCTGACATAGGGATCGGCGAATCTATGCCGGTAGAACTGCCAGATGGGGCGACTGTAGAGCAGTTGATCGAGCGCCTCCATCTGCCCCTCGATCAAGTCAAGATCGTCTTTGTCAACAACGTCGTGCAGCGGGAGCCATACACCGCACTGCACGACGGGGATCAAGTGGGCATCTTTCCCCCGGTGGGAGGAGGATAGTTTATGTCTGCCAGTATTCAATCTACCACGCTGTCGCTGGAAAAAGTCGCCCGGCGGCTGGACGATGCGGGAGTCGCCTGGGCGGTGTTTGCCGGGGCGGCGGCGTCCGTCTACGGCGGAACCCGCCCGCTGACCGACGTGGACATTCTCGTCCCCTCCACTGCGGGAGACCGTGTGACCGCTCTGTTCCCCGAAGCGCGGGTGAAACGTGGGAACGATGGAACTGTTCAGGTGATCCAGTTGCCCGGATTTGACATCCTGGCCGGGCTGACCGTGATGGATCTCGACGCCGAGATGGCGGCGCGGCTGACGCGCCACGAGATCGCGGGCGTCATCGTGCCCGTCATCCCACCCGAGGACAATATCCTGCTCAAGGCAATGCGTGGGCGCGGCCCGGAGGTGGGCAAGCACGATTGGGAAGACGTGCAAGAGATGATGGCGCACCTCCCGACCCTCGATTGGGAGTACCTGCACTGGCGGGCCGAGGCCTGCCGGGGAGAGCGTGTGTTGGAGCGTTTAGAAGCCATGAGAACCAACCAAATGGAGGAGCGATGAGCGAGATAGAGCACTTTGGCGAAACCCAGAACGTAGAGATCACCGTGCTGGTGGATAACCGGGCCGATCTGATGGTCACGTCGACCGACACGGTGAAACGCTACACCGACGAGCCGCTGCTGGCCGAACACGGCTTTGCGGCTCTGGTCGATCTCAAGGGCGCCGGGGTACGCATCTTGTGGGACGCCGGCCTCACCCAGACCGTGTTTATGGAAAACGTGGCGTGCATGGAGATCGACATGACGACGATCGACAGGATCGCATTGAGCCACGGCCATGGCGATCACTTTGGGGCGATGACGGACGTGCTCAAAGCGATCGCGGGGCATCCGAGCTACCAGGAGTGGGACGAGGACGTCACGGCAGAGGAGATCCACGATTGGACAGAGAGCCACAAAGCGCCGTTGATCGCCCACCCCGCTGTCTTCCGGGAGCGGTGGGGGATCGACGAGGAGGGAGGTAAAAAGTACGGCCCCAACGTCGTGCCGCGCGACGAGTGGGAGGCAGCCGGCGCGAATCTCATCCTCTCCGAAGGCCCGTACCAACTGGGGCCAGGATGCTGGACCACGGGCGCCGTCCCGCGCCTGAGCTTTGAGCAGGCCGGCGTGTCGCCGTCTCGCGCCTATCGGGAAGGAGACGAGTTTATCCGCGATTACATGGACGACGACCAGGCCATCGTCATCCACGTCAAGGGCAAGGGACTGGTCGTTCTCTCCGGCTGCGCGCACTCGGGGATCCTGAACACCGTCAACTATGCCCGGGAGATCAGCGGCGTGGACAAGGTGTGGGCTGTCGTCGGCGGATTCCACCTGGCGCCTGCGGACGACGGGGAGATTCAGCGCACGATTGACGAGATCAAGAAGCTGGAGCCTGCGATGATCGTTCCCATGCATTGCACCGGCTTCAAGGCGATCAGCCAGTTCTCCATCCAGATGCCGGACGAGTTCGTGCTGGGCGTCGTGGGTACCAAGTACCTGTTCTAGTGAAACGGTGGATAAGATTCCTACGTGATACGTCGGCCACGTCGGTCCTGCCAGCCAGGGAGCCGTGCTATTCGGCCATCCTTCGTTGACAGAATAGGGTTTTTGTATATACTTTGGGCAGTGCAGAAGCAAGAGGAGGGGTGAAAAATGGTTGGAACAATGTCATCTGTCGAGACTCACACGATCTCGTTCGAGCAAGCACAAGCCGACCTCCAGCGCGTGCTCAATGACGTGCGAATCCACAAAAAGCCTTATCTTCTCACTCAGGCAGGGGAGCCTCAAGTGCTCATCATCAGCCTGGAAGAGTATGAGGATTTACTAGAAGAGCTTGCACTGCTCTCCGATCCCGATCATATCGCTCAGGTAGCCGAGGCGCGAGCTGATTACCGGGCCGGTACGGGGCGATCCTTCGACGATTACGTTGCCCAACGGGAAGCGCATGACGACTGAATACCACGTCGTTATCGCTAACCGGCGGGTAGAGAAGCAACTAGGCCGGCTCCCTGGCGACGTTTTTGCGCGGGTGCGACGGCGATACAACAACTCCAGAATAACCCCCGTACTCCCGGTTGTCGTAGGCTGCACCATCCGGCGATCGGTGAGTACCGCTTGCGCATTGGCGATTGGCGCATTATCTATGACGTAGACGATGATGCCTGTGAGGTCATCATCGTGCGGGTGATGCACCGGCGCGACGTATATCGCCGTCGTTGAACTTGTACAAGGAACTAACGATGCAGATTCACGAAATTCCGTGCGCGGGGGGGGACAAATAGCCTAACCTTTCATTCCCGTGCGTCTTTGATCAGCCAACGCGCCTGCGATGAGGTATGTGTAAGCCCTCATCGCAAGCGCGTTTTTTGTTGCCTGGGTGCGGAAAGGAGGTGAAGCCTATCGTTAAAACTGGCTGCAAGAGAAGCGCCATGTATCCGTGTAAACATAGACGTTAAGGAGGATGACAAAAATGACGAAGAGAATTTCGAGTATTTCGATGCTGGTGACATTACTTGGTGCTCTGTGCCTCCCATCGGCCAGTGCACAGGGAGGCCGGGTGTGAGAGCAAGTAGTTGGCAATGGGTTTGGTAATGCCTACAATGAAGCATTGCAGGCTTTGACTGTCTTCGATGACGACCTATACGTGGGAACCGGAAATACGGCGCTGAGCTATGGCGCAGTAGCGGTGTCGGTGATCCACCATTTACTGATTGGACCCAGGTAAACGCCGACGGCTTTGGTGATGCCAGCAATGTTGCAGGCATCGCCGCCATGACCGTCTTTGGCGGCGACCTGTACGTGGGAACCGTAAATAATCCCTTGAATCCCGGCACTGGTTGTGAGGTATGGCACAGCAGCGACGGTACCACTTGGAACCAGGTCAATACCGATGGTTTTGGAGACGCCGACAACCTTTTTGCCACGTCTCTGGCCGTCTTTGGCGGCGACCTGTACGTGGGAACTACCAATTGGAACACTGGTGCTGAGGTGTGGAGCTGCCAGACCTGCGATGGCACTGACTGGACCCAGGTCATCAATGGCGGCTTTGGTGATGTCGACAACGAAGAAGTTACGTCCATGATTCCTTTCGATGGTGATCTGTGCGCAGGGACTTCGAACAATGATGCTGTTCCAACCAATAGCTGTGAAGTGTGGTGTAGCAGTGATGGCGCCAATTGGACCCAAGTTAACGTTGATGGCTTTGGTGATGCTGGCAACGCCAGTGCTTCTACTATGGCTGCCTTTGACGACAACCTGTACGTAGGAACAAGATACGTCGGTGATACTGGCGGCCAGGTATGGCGATGGCGACTTTCGGAGACGGTCGGGGGCGTCACGTTCCCCAGTGCTGGCGTGCAGGCGGTGGCTCCGCCGCTCGCCGGGGTGGGGTTGGCGCTTGGCGTAGTGGTGCTGGGCGGCGCGGTCTGGTACGCGCGGCGGCGCAGGTAGGGCAAATTGCCAATTTGTTCAGCAGGAAAGCCTCTGGCTCTCGTGAATGAGGTCCAGAGGCTTTTTTGTCAAAACGGTGGGAGCGTGGTATGATGTTGGCGATAGGAAAAGCAATGATCGGAGGTGAGACGGATGTTAGAGGCAATCAAACTGAGGGGCAAAATTGATTCCAACGCGCAAGTGGTCATTCTGGAAGCGCCAGACAATCTGCCAGTGGGAGACGTGGAGGTGATTCTGCTGTATGAACAGGTTGCACTACCCCAAGAGCCAGTTGGGCTATCCCCCCTAGACTGGCCGTCCCTGGATGGTGGGCAGTATCTGGGAGGAATGCTAACGCGTGAGGAAATCTACGATGACGACGGGCGGTAACCGGGTGCTCGTCGATACCAACGTATTGGTCTACAGCACGGTCAAGAGTTGTCCCAAGTTTCAAGAAGCTCGCGCCTGGCTTGATCAGATGTTCAAGCGCGGCGATAGCCTGGTCATCATTCCGCAGATTATCAGAGAGTATTTGGTGGTCTTGACGCGAGGAAAAATTTTCACGGAGACATTCACCATTGATCAAGCCCTGCGTGAGATCGAGGCAATCCTCAAAACGGTAGTGGTATTGGATGAAACCGTTCAAGTGGCTGAACAACTTTGGGCTCTAGTCAGGAAACACAATGTGCAGGGCAAGAGCGTTCACGATGCCAATTTAGTGGCAGGTATGTTGACCTATGGGGTGCAACGTTTGGCCACCTACAATACCGCTGACTTTAAGCGATTTACAGAGATCACTATGGAACCAACGCCGTGATCCATAGTGACAAAATTGGCTAACGGAGTGTGCCAAGTTCCTGGCTCTCGTAGATGAGGGCCGGGGGCTTTTGTTGTCAAGCCCGTCGCAGTGTGATACAATTCGCTGCGTTTATCCACTGAATTGAACTACCAGGAGGCTCCAATGAGCACGAGCAAGCTTTTCGATACCGAACGTCGCAGCCAGGCAGGCGTCGTCTTCGTCGTCTGCCTCGTCGTCCTGGTCGGCGCGGCCGTCGTCGCGTCGCTGGCGCAGCGGGATTTCGGAAACGTCGAGGTCACGAACGTGACCTATCCGAACTTGAACGGTATCCCGGTGCGGGCCAAGCTGCTCCGGCCCGTCGAGGCGACGCGAGAGAACCCGATGCCGGGCGTCGTCTACATCCACGGCTACCAGAACAACCGCGAGACGAGCGACGCCTACTGCATCGAGATGGCGCGGCGCGGTTTCGTCGTGCTCAACATCGACGCCATCGGGCGGGGCAACTCGGGCAACCCGAACGACCCTGATGCTCCCGATTTCGACGTGACGTATGGCGGTCGCACTTCTCTGGAGTATCTAAAGTCCTTGCCTTTCGTGGACGCGGACTCGGTCGGCATGATGGGCCACAGCCTGGGCGCCGAGATGGCCTACGCGGTTGCGTTGGAGGATCCGACCGTCGAGGGGCTGGTCATCTCCGGATTCGCCTACACACTGGATGGGTCCGCGACGGCCCCCAAGAATATGCTGATGATCATCGGCAAGTGGGACGAGTACCGCGAGCGGATGACGGGCACGCGGGACATAGAGAAGGAGTGGATGAGCACGCCCCAGACCCGGCAAGTGATCGCCGTCGAGAATCCCCGGCTCGGTGTGACCTACGGCGATTTCGCGCAGGGGACGGCGCGGCGAGTCTTTGTGCCCCGCGCCATCCACATTCAAGAATCCCACAGTCGCGCCGCCATCGCCGAGGCCCTGGAGTGGATGAGAAGCACGCTCCATCCTCCGGCACAGCAATGGATCGATCCGCAACACCAGATCTGGCCGCTCAAAGAGTGGGGCACGCTGGTCGCCATGCTCGCCGGATTCGCGTCCATCTTGCCGTTGGGTCTGATGCTGCTTCGCACCAAGTTCTTTAGCTCCCTTCGAGGCTTGACGGTGGGGAAATACGCCTGCTCCGGGAGAGCGTATCTCAAGCACGTCGCGATCAACGGACTGCTGATGTGGCTCTACCTGCCGTTGATCTTTGTCCTTTTTGGCCTGCACGTCTACGTTGTGCCGATTGATAAACTGTTTCCGATGATGATGGTCAACGGCACGGTCTGGTGGTTCGTGGGGATCAACGTCATTGGCTTTTTCATCTTCCGGCGCTGGTTCAAGAAGCAGGCGCAAGAAAACAGGCTGACGCTGGCGGACCTGGGCATCTCGTACCAGGACGACCGCCTCGCGCTGGACCGCGCACAGATCGGCAAGACCATCCTGCTGGCCGCGATCCTGTTTGGGTTCGTCTATCTCTGCGAGCATCTGCTGGAGAGCATCTTTATCGTCGATTATCGCTTCATCTTCCCCTTTGCCAGCGACCTGACGCCCTACCGCGCCCTGATGTTCCTGCTCTATTTTCCGTTCCTGCTGATCGGCTTTGTTCTGATGGGATTCTTCCTGCACGGCCAGATCCGCCGGCCCAGAAAAGAGACCTGGCTGAAAACCTTCGTCTCCTGGTCGCTCTCCAACACGCTGGCGCTTGTGGTCCCGCTGATCCTGTTCATGATGATCCAGTACGTGCCACTGTTCACGACCGGGGCGATCCCCTTCGCCGGGCCTGGCGGGATGCTCGCCTCGTTCACGATGAACCTCTTTCACATCATCGGCGTGCTGGTGATGACGACCCCGATCTCGACCTGGTTTTACCAACTCACGGGCAGGCCCTACCTGGGCGCGCTGGTCAACGCGGCGCTCGTCGCCTGGATGTTTACCTCGTCCCAGGTCATCGCGCCGATCCCCGTGTGATGGAGATGACAGGTAGATTGTCTGTCCCAGCAGTGTAGAATATATCATGCGCATCCTGTTGTTGATTTTCATCCTTCCGATTCTCCTCCTGGCCTGCGCCTTGATCGCGTTGTGGATACCGCTCCCGCCCCCTTTTCCCGCCGCTTTGAGTTCGGAGCGCAATCTGATCTTGGCGATAGCGACCGGCATCCTGGGAGTGGGTTACCTGGTTGGTTTGGCTGTCTATGTGCTTTCATCCTTCCTGCAAGCCAGTCGTACCCTGGATCCCATTCTCACTCCATCCGGGATGCTCTCTGAAAGCTACATGGTGTTTGGGAGGCAGTATCGGGGCACCATCGAGGGACGCCAAGTTGAGATCAACTTTCTGCCGCCCCACGGGATCAGGCCAGCTCTGCTGAACGTCTACGTCGGCGCCGATCTTGGCGTGAGGATGGCGATTGGACGGCAAAAGCCATTACTGGACTGTGGCGATTGTCCACGTGTTGAGGTCGAAAAAACCAGACTGGGCCAGGTTCAGGTGTACGCACAGGAAGAGGCGTGTGCGCGGAGCTTGCTGGACGATGCCACCAGTATCGCCGCGCTGAGTCGTTTGATGCTTGACTCGGAGACACTCGGATTCCGCGAGGTCTACTGGCAACCAGATAGAATCTGGTTCCGCGCCCACCCGCAAGGCGTGACGGAGGATCAGTTTCAGCAATGGTTCGAGGCTCTGCTGAAGCTAGCCGAGGCAAGCGAGCGGGTGTTTGAAGACGCTGCGCCTTGAGACAAGGCCTTGTCCTGCGATCCGTCGTTCTACCGACCAAACTCGCGGGCCAATAGCGAGCGTCTCCAGAGCCACGATCCCCAAGGCATCCTCCTGGAGATGGCGACGACCCAGTGTACATCTTTCAAACCCGTCCGACGACTCTCATTTCGTGCAACGCCCAGGAACTTGGCGTCAACAACCCAGATATATTCTATCGCACCGTCGAGTCCTTCACGTTCATCCCGCGAGCATTGCCCACCGCAATGTCATCCTACCGCACCAAGCGGCTCGTCACCGCCGCCAGAAGCGCAGCCACGGGACTCAACAGCAATTGAGCCAACAACACCCCCACCAACTTTCCTCCAATTTGCCAGACGGTGATGGCAGTCACGTCGGAAGGAGGGCGCTCGCCCCGCAACGCCTGATCCACCACATGGGCGGTCAGCGGATCCACCAGCAGCACCATCAGCACGGTGCCGACGCCGGTGAGGAACGAGGGGAGCGTGAGCGCGGTACGCGCTCCCTGGGGCGCGACGGCGCTGGCGATCTGCGCTGCTGGTCCGGCGACGGCGTAGACAGCGGCTACCAACACGGTGAGCAGAATCCAGCGCCAGGGGAAGCGATGGCGGCTGGCCCACAGAACCGTGCGGGCCTGCGGGACCTGCAATTCCTCCCGCGCGCGCGGCAATACCTTGACGCTCAGACCGTGCAGCACGACGCGCGGCAGAGAGCGCCGCCGTTCGTAAGAGTGGACCGCGCGCGCCAGTAGCCGCGCCAGCGAAGGCACCAGCACAGCCCCCATCCCAATCCCAATCACTGCCGCCAGCAACACCAGACGCAAAGTGGTCGTCAAATCAGCCACGCCTCCCGCGGTCACTGCCCGGTCCACCAGCCCCGCCAGCAGCGTCGTCTGCAACGCATTGGCAGCACGGGCAGAGAGGGCCAACAAGTTGAAAAGAGACCGGGCCTGCTCTGGCCTGCGCGTGCGTATCCCGGCCAGCCGCGCCGCGTAGGCCAGGGTCTCGACGATGTAGATGAGCACAGTCAGAACCAGAACGATCTTGAGCCGCAAACTTGTCATCCGCTACTGCCGCCAGGCGCAATCCGCCGCTCTACCGCCCAAACTCGCGGGCCAACTGCGCCACGCTCAGGTGAATCATCGTGGGCCGTCCGTGAGGGCAGGTGCGCGGGCTGGCGCATCGCTCCAGCGCCCGGATCAACTCCTCCATCTCCGCCCGCTCCAACACCTGGCCCGCCTTGACCGCGGCCCGCTTGCAGACATGGCGCGCGACCGTCTCCTCGACCTCGGCCTCCAGCGGCGCGTCGCCCGCCAAGAGCGCCGCCGCCACGTCCTCCAATACCTGGCCCGGCTCCGTCTCTGACACGAGCGCCGGCAGCGCCCGCACCAAGAGCGTCGTCCCGCCAAAGGGTTCCACCTGGAAACCCAGACTGCTCAATACCTCCAGATGCTCCTCCAGCAGACTCGACGCCTCGGGGGACAACTCCACAGGCTGCGGCTCCAGCAGCGCCTGAGAGGCGACCGCCGCCCGCTGTCTCTCCGCCAGCAATCGCTCGAACAAAATTCGCTCGTGAGCGGCGTGCTGGTCGATCAGATACATCCCCTCCGGCCCCTCGGCCACGATGTAGGTCGTGCCCACCTGCCCCACCACCCGCAACGGCGGGAGCGGGCCGCCTTCGAACTTGATCGCCTCCGCAGGCTCCCCATCGAAGCCGAGTTGCTCGGCGGCGGGGCGCGGCGCCAGGCTGACCAGCCGCTCGCGGCGCTCCTCTCGCCCTCTGCTTTTGAGCCCAGGCCAGGCGGTCGAGGGCGGGGTAAACGTGGGCACAGGGGCGCGATCTAGCAGCGTGCTCCGCACCGCCTTTTGCACCGCCCGGAACACCACGTCACCGTCGCGAAAGCGCACCTCTGCCTTGGCCGGATGCACGTTCACGTCCACCTCCTCCGGTGGGAGCGCGACCATCACCACCGCCAGCGGATAGCGCCCGCCGGGGAGCAGCGTGTGGTAGGCCTGGACGATCGCGTAGGTCAGGCTGGCGTCCTGCACCCAGCGCCCATTGACGAAGGTGGTGATGTAGGTTCGATTCGCCCGGTGGAGCGAAGGCGGCGAGACGAACCCTGTGACCTGAATATCAGAGTTGGGAGATTCGGGATCGGAGATCTCTAGGAATGCAGCACCAATTTCCACCCCAAAGACAGCAACCAGCACGTCGCGCAGTTTTCCGAGGCCAGGTGACTGGAAGACGTTCCGCCCATCGTGGCTCAACGTGAAGCGCAGCTCAGGATAGGCCATCGCGTAACGGGTGAGCCATTGGTCAATGTGACGACGCTCGGTCCTCTCGGTGCGCAGGAACTTGAGCCGAGCGGGGACGTTGAAGAACAGATTCTCGATCTTCACCGCCGTCCCTGGCGGTCGCCCGCTCTCCTGGCGGGTCACGATGCGCCCTCCCTCCAGCCGCACCAACGTCCCCAGCGGCTCGTCGGCTGCGCGCGTCGCAAAGGTCATGTGGCTGACGGCGGCGATGGAGGCGAGCGCCTCCCCTCGAAAGCCCAGCGTGGTGATGCGCGCCAGATCGTCCGCCGTCGTCAGCTTGCTCGTCGAGTGGCGGTGGAAGGCCAGCTCGACCTCGGCGGCTGGCACACCGCCGCCGTCGTCGATCACGCGGATGAACCGCTTGCCGCCATCACGCGTCTCCACCTCGATGTTGCGCGCGCCGGCGTCTATGCTGTTTTCGACCAACTCCTTGACGACAGAGGCGGGACGCTCGACCACCTCGCCGGCGGCGATCTGTGAAGCGACTTTTTCAGACAACACGCGAATGGGCATGATCACCTCCTGTCCCATTGTATCACACAACCCTGCTCAAGCAAGGATCACAGTTTGCCAAATTTCTCTTTATCGTATATCATTCAGACTGATCAAAACATAACAGGTATTCACACCAGTGAGGTTTCCATGCTAGATACATTTTTCCGTCCCCAATCCGTCGCCGTCATCGGCGCCTCCAGCAATCCCGAAAAGATGGGCTACGCTGTGGTGAACAATCTAAAGGCAGGAAACTATCCCGGCCTCGTCTATCCGGTCAATCCCAAGGGCGGCGAGATCCTGGGATTCAAGGTCTATCCTTCTGTGCTGGATATCCCCGGCCCGGTGGACCAGGCGGTGATCGTCATTCCGTACCGCTTTGTGCCGGCTGTACTGGAAGAATGCGGACAGAAAGAGATCCCCTCCATCGTGATCATCAGCGCCGGTTTCCGCGAGGCCGGGCGCGAGGGGTTGGAGCGCGAGCGGGAACTGGTCGAGATCGCCAAAGAACACGATCTGCGCATCATCGGCCCCAACTGTCTGGGCATCATCGACACAAACACCCCGCTCAACACGACGTTCGCCTCCGGCATGCCGCCGGGCGGCCCCATCGCCTTCATGTCCCAATCGGGCGCGCTGGGCGTGGCGATCCTCGACCTGGCGCTGGCCGGGCGGATCGGTTTTGCCAAGTTTGTCAGCCTGGGCAACAAAGCGGACGTCAGCGAGATCGATCTGCTGGAGGCCTGGGAGGACGACCCGGACTCGCGCGTGATCCTGATGTACATCGAGGGGCTGCCCGATGGACAAAAGTTCATCGAGGTGGCGCGCCAGGTGACGCGCCACAAGCCGGTGGTGGCGGTCAAGGGCGGCGTCACCCAGTCCGGTTCGCGGGCGGTGTCGTCGCACACGGGCAGCCTGGCCGGCTCCGAAGCGGCCTACAAAGCGGCCTTCCAACAGGCCGGCGTCATCCGCGCTCCCTCGCTGGAGACGCTGCTCGATTTTGCCCGCGTCTTTGCCTACCAACCCTTGCCGCGAGACCGGCGCGTGGCGATCCTGACCAACGCCGGGGGGCCGGGCATCCTGGCCACCGACGCGCTGGAACGATCGAACCTCAAACTGGCCCGGCTGAGCCGGGAGACGACGGAGACGCTGGAGAGCTTTTTGCCCGGCGAGGCCAGCGTGGCGAACCCGGTAGACATCCTGGGAGACGCCCTGGCCGAGCGGTACGAAAGGGCATTGCGGGCCATCCTGGCCGACGAAGGAGTAGACAGTATCATCGTCATCGCCGTGCCGCAGGCAGTGATCAACATCGAGTCCATGGCTGAGGTGGTCGGACAGATGGCGTCCGAGACGGACAAGGTGGTGTTGGGCTGCCTCATCGGCGAGGCGAGTATGGAAGCAGGGGTAAAAATGCTCGAGCGACACGGCGTTCCCACCTTCTCCTTTCCGGAGCAAGCAGCGGCGGCGATGGCGGCGATGAACGATTATCGGGACGAACAAGAACGGCCCATCTTTGAGCTGGAAACGTACGCCGTCTCCACCGAGCCCGTGCGCAAGCTATTCGACCGCGTGCACGAGGAGGGGCGCGTCTCGATCGGCGACGCCGAGGCGCGAGAGGTATTGGAAGCATACGGCTTTCCCATCCCCGAATCGCGGTTAGCCAAGACGCCCGATGAAGCGATCCAGATCGCGGACGAGATCGGCTATCCGGTCGTGCTCAAGATCGCCTCGCCCGACATTTTGCACAAAACTGACGTGGACGGCGTCAAGCTGAACCTCGACTCACCCACCGAAGTACGGGATGCATTCGACCTGATCGTCTACCGGGCCGAGCGGTACGTGCCCGGCGCGCACATCTGGGGCTGCCTGGTGCAGCAGATGGCGCCGCGCGGTCGCGAGGTGCTGGTGGGTATGAGCCGCGACCCGCAGTTCGGGCCGCTGGTCGCCTTCGGTCTGGGCGGCATCTACGTAGAGGCACTGAAGGACGTCGCGTTCCGCGTGGCCCCTTTCAGCCGGCAGGAGGCGGAGGAGATGATCCGCGAGATCCGCTCCTACCCGCTGCTGGAGGGCATCCGAGGCGAACCGCCCGCCGACCACGAGGCGATGGTCGACGCGCTGCTGCGAATCAGCCAGTTGGTGACCGATTTCCCCGATATCGTGGAGCTGGACATCAACCCGCTGATGGTTTTCGAGGAGGGACGCGGAGCGATGGCGATTGATATGCGGTTGGTGCTGCGGTAGGTTGAGATGTTGCCAGAGTATAACTTTACTGGTAAGACAGGCGTGCGTGGGAAATATTACCGTGCGTATCAACAAGGGCATACTGTGAAAATTCACCAGGAGGATGGTACCGTAACCGAACAACGCTTTACACCAGAAGAAGATGCGATCACACTGGCACCAGACATGCGGGAGTACTTTCCAGATTCAGAAGTATCTTCTCAATAAATCGGGGTGGATTAGGGCTGTTTTGCTAACTGCCGCCTAGTCGGATAGCAAATCCAACCTACATTTGCCACCTTCCCCAGAATATTGAGAAGATAGATTCAGAAAGCGTAAACCAAACGCTACGTGCACTGATCGCTCTCATACCTGGCAAATCGGCAGAGCAAACCTAGCATCAACTGGCTCACTACCAAACGACAGATTGGCAAATTCCCAATCTGCCAAACCAGGAGGAAACCATGAAAGCATTATACGTCACATCTCTACACACGTTCAGTGGCAAGACCGCCATCTGCCTGGCGCTGGGGCGGCGCTTGCAACAGGAAGGACACAAGGTCGGCTATTTTAAGCCGCTCTCCACCCAACCGTGGATGGCGATCCCAGGACGGGCGCTGGATGAGGACGCCTATTTCGTGGGGCGAACCCTCGGACTGACGGGAACGTCGGCTGACCTGGTGGGCGTCGTGCTCACACCAACGCTCCTACGAGATACCCTCCGCGAGTGCTCCGACCGCGATCTTATGGCAGAGGTGCAGGCTGCGTACCAACGAGCCGCCTCCGGCCACGACGTCGTTCTACTGGAAGGCGGAGCCTCTCTGCGGGAGGGGTTCAGCGTCGGCCTCGGTTCTGTCGCAGTGGCGGAAGTTCTGAACGTTCCAGCCCTGGCCGTCATTCGCTTCCGCAACGAGATGAGCCTGGTGGACGACTGCCTGGTGGCGCACATACGACTGGGTGAACAGCTAATGGGCATACTCGTCAATGCCGTCCCCGATCATGCGCGAGAATTTGTGGCCCAGGTAGCCCGCCCTTGCCTGGAGAGACAGGGTATCCCGGTACTGGGAGCGATTCCCCATCGAGAAGAACTCCAGGCCATCAGCGTCGGAGAGCTGGCGGATGTTTTGGAGGGCGAGTTCCTGGCCATGCCAGAGAAGAAAGACGAGCTGATCGAGCAATTGGTCGTCGGAGCGATGAGCGTGGATCGCGCGCTGCCGCGCATACGGCGCATCCCCGGCAGCAAGGCGATCATCACCGGCGGCGACCGGACCGACATGCAACTGGTGGCGCTGGAGACCGGGACCAACTGCCTGATCCTGACCGGCCATCTGCGGCCCGTGCCCGAGGTATTGCGTCGCGCCGAGGAAATCGGCATTCCGGTGCTGCTGGTGCGCGGGAATACTATAGAGACGGTGGAGGCCGTCGAGCAGGTGTTCGGCAAGACTCGGTTGGGCCAGGCGACCAAGTTGGAGCAATTCGAGGCGCTGCTGGCCGAGCACCTGGACTTTGAGCGGCTGTACGAGGGGATGGGATTGGAGTAACCATGGAGCAAGAACAAGCGTCAATTACGTATGACGTGGGCCGCCTACTGTCAGTGGTAGAAGGGTTGTCTCCACAGAAAATACGATGGGTCATTCTGTATGCCGAGAACCTGAAGAACGGGCCAACCAGCGACACGGGCAAAAGTTACATCGCTATGCTGCTGGAAGAAGGCGCAGACAGCGGCGAGATATTGGCTGCGGCCCAGGCCATCCACGACGTGGATGCGCGGCTGGCGCGAGAAGTAGATTCCCCGGCCAGGCTTGACGCTCTACATCGACGTACAGAAGAACATTTCTATCACTGGTGTCGGGAGAAAGGAATTGACTACAATACACTGAGCGAAGAAGAGTTCAGCAGGTTAGTTGAACAAGCCATACAACGCGTGAGAGCAGGGTAATGACCCGAGCTACTCACGATACCAACGTCTGGGTGGGAGGTATTCGCTGGCGAGGCAATGCCTATCAGATCATCCAACGCGGAGAGAGCAGAGCGTATACGATTGTCACGTCACATACGCTGCTCCACGAATTGATGCGTGTGTTGCGCCAAGCCTTTGCTTTTAGCGATGATTTAGCGTATGAATGGTACGCTCGTATTCACCGCTTTGCCGAGGTCATCAAGCCTACCATCCTTCTCAACGTGATCACCCGCGACCCTGACGACAATCGAGTACTCGAGTGTGCCGTAGCTGGACAATGCGAGTACATCGTCTCTCGTGACCGGGACCTACTTGATCTGAAACAATATGATGAGATCGAAATAGTGAACGTAGAGCAGTTCCTAGAAACGCTGAACGCCGGGTAGAGCCTGAAAAACTTGCAGACCATCGAACAAGCATACGTGAACGCTTACACAATACCCTGGAGGAAACATGCTGATTGAAACCAACATCAATACCATAATAGCCCGCGAGATCCTGGATTCGCGGGGCAATCCGACGATTGAGGTCGAGGTCGCCCTGATGGAAGGCACCTGGGGACGGGCCGCCGTTCCCTCAGGGGCCTCCACCGGCGTCCACGAAGCTCTGGAGATGCGCGACGGCGACCACAGCCGTTACCAGGGCAAGGGTGTGCTGCAAGCGGTCGCCAACGTCAACAACATAATCGCGGACGAGTTATTCGACTGGGACGCCACCGACCAGGCCGGCATCGACGCGCTGCTCCTGGAGCTGGACGGCACGCCGAACAAGGAAAAACTGGGGGCGAACGCGATCCTGGGCGTCTCGCTGGCCGTGGCTAAAGCGGCCGCCAACGCGCTGCAACTGCCGCTCTATCGCTACATCGGTGGGGTGCATGCGCACGTGCTGCCTGTGCCGATGATGAACATCCTCAACGGCGGCAAGCACGCGATGGACGGCCCCGACCTGCAAGAGTTCATGGTCATGCCGGTGGGCGCGCCGACCTTTGCCGAGGGATTGCGCTGGGGCAGCGAGGTCTATCACACGCTCAAGTCCGTCCTCAAGGTGAAGGGGTACTCGACCGGCGTTGGCGACGAGGGCGGCTTTGCCCCCAGCCTCAAGGCGAACGAGGAGGCCATCGAGCTGATCCTGGAGGCGGTCGAAAAAGCCGGTTACAAACCCGGCGAGCAGATCCGCATCGCGCTCGACCCCGCCGCCAGCGAGTTCTTTGAGGACGGCAAGTACGTGCTCAAGAAAGAGGGCCGCACGCTCACCGGCGCGGAGATGGTCGAGTTCTACGCCGATTGGGTGGCCAAGTACCCCATCGTCAGCATCGAGGACGGGTTGAACGAGGACGACTGGGACAGTTGGGTGCTGATGATGGAGCGGTTAGGCGACAAGATCCAGATCGTGGGCGACGACCTGCTGGTGACGAGCGTCGAACGAGTACAAAAGGCGATTGACCTGGGCGCGTGCAACTCGCTCCTCTGCAAGGTCAACCAGATCGGGACGCTCACCGAGGCCATCGCCGCCGTGCAACTGGCGCAGCGGGCCGGCTGGACGGTCGTCGTCTCCCACCGTTCGGGCGAGACGGAGGACGCGACCATCGCCGACCTGGCGGTGGCACTGAACACCGGTCAGATCAAAACCGGCGCGCCATGCCGCTCCGACCGCGTCGCCAAATACAACCAGTTGCTGCGCATCGAGCAGGAATTGGGCGACGAAGCGGCCTACGCCGGGATGAAGGCGTTCACGAATCTACGCTTCTGATAGGAAAAATATGCCACGCACCAAAATTGTCTGCACCATCGGGCCCGTCTCCAACTCACCTGAGATGATGCGCCAACTCATGCGGGCCGGGATGGACGTGGCGCGCATCAACTTTTCCCACGGCGACCAGGCCACGCATGGCCGAGAGATCGCCACACTGCGCCAGGTCGCGGAGGAGGAAAAGCAAATGGTAGCCGTGATGGCCGACCTACAAGGGCCCAAATGGCGCGTGGGCGAGATCGCAGGGCACGCGATCAAGCTGTGCAAAGGGGACGTGGTGACGTTGACAGCGCGTCCCCATTCTGGCATGGCGGACGAGATCCCCATACCTCACCCCGAGTTACTGCGCGATCTACTCATCGACCAGGCTGTGTTGCTGGACGACGGCAACCTGGCGTTGACCGTCGTCGAGCGCACCGGCGAAGAGAGCCTCAAGGGCCGCGTCGTCACCGGAGGGCTGCTCACCTCTCACAAGGGGATCAATGTACCCGGGGCACGGCTCCATCTTCCCACCCTCACATCCAAGGACCGGGCGGACGCCGCGTTCGCGCTGGAACAAGAGGTGGATTACGTTGCCCTCTCGTTTGTCCGCAGCGCGGCGGATGTCCACGAGTTGCGCGAGTTCATGCAGGGTAAAGCGGACGTTTCCCGGATTGAAACAATCCGCATCATCGCCAAGATCGAAAAGCCCGAGGCGCTCCTGGACTTTGCCGAGATCCTGGCCGCGTCGGATGGCATCATGGTGGCGAGAGGCGATCTGGGAGTAGAGACGCCAGCCGAGGAAGTACCCTTCCACCAGAAGCACATCATCCGGGCCTGTAATCGAGCCGGAAAGCCCGTCATCACCGCCACGCAGATGCTCCAGACGATGATCGAGCACCCACACCCAACGCGCGCCGAGGCCTCGGACATCGTCAACGCCATCCTGGACGGCACGGATGCAGTGATGCTTTCTGGCGAGACGGCGGTGGGCCAGTATCCCATCGAGGCAGCGAGGACGATGGCGACGATCTGTGCCAACGCGGAGGCCCACCTGCCTGCTGACCGCCTGCTGTATGAAGAGGCCGATGAACACGAGACGGTCACAGAAGCGATCAGCTCCGCCGCGGTCGAGATCGCCAGCGAAGTAAACGCCCGCGCGATCATCACCGCGACGATGTCGGGGACGACGGCGCGCATGGTGGCGCGCCACCGCCCATCCGTGCCCATCGTGGCCGTCACACCCAGCCAGGAGACGCTGTTCTGGCTGGCGCTCGTGTGGGGCGTGACGCCCGTGCAGGTATCAGAATTCAAGAGTACGGACGCGATGGTCGGGATGATGGTTCAGGCGGCTCGCGCGAAAGAGGTGGCGACCTGGGGCGACCGGGTGGTGCTGACGGCGGGCATCCCCTTCGGCAGAGGGGAAAAGACGAATATGCTCAAGGTCCACGTGATGGGCGAGAGTGAAGAGGCGTAAGAGGGTTACGCCTCGAATGTCGCTTCTTCTGCTGGAATAGGCTCTGGCTCTGAGGTAGGCACGGGTTCGAGCGCCTGGGGGGAGACGCTCTCGCCGCAGTAGGGACAAAGCGACCAGCGCAGGTGGAGTGGGCTGTTACAGGCCGGGCAGGCTCTCTTGAGGCGGGTGTGGCAGGCCGGGCAGTATAAATAGTCGCCCTTGACCCGCTGTCCACAACCGGGACAGTTCTCTGGCTCTTCGATCGCTTGCAGCAGGGCTTCTTGTTCCAGGGAACGCTCATACGCCTCCGCCAGTGTCTCTCGCGGGCGCAACATCAAATAGACCACAAAGCCGACAATGGGCACGACGATCACCAGCAGCGTGGCGAGGAGCCAGGCCAGGATGTCGCGGGAACGGGCGTGGATGTCGCGAAAGGTCCAGATCACCATCCCGCCGAACAAGGCGATGCTGATTCCGCCGCAGACGGTGGATAGGACAGTCAGATAGGTCGGGACGTTCTCTAGAATTTCTTCCATGGATGATGCTCTCCTTCGTTCAAGGTTCCAGGCTTGCTATTATACCATCGGATGATGGGGAGGCAAGTGTTCTGATCGAAGATCGGGTGATGTCAGATTTGGAGATTTGTCGCCCGATGATCGCCCGGAACCCCCTAAATCTCCAAATCTCAAATCAACTAATCTCCAAATCATTTGACAATCTCACATAAATAAGTATAGTAATCCCAATGAGCGACGCACGAGCCGAATACCGGCCCACGATCAAAGATCTGCCCGTCGAAGAGCGCCCACGCGAACGGTTGGTCCGCGCGGGCGAGGGGGCGCTCTCGACGGCCGAGTTGCTGGCCATCATCCTGCGCACGGGCGTGGACGGCGAAAGCGTCCTGGACATGGCCCGGCGGCTTCTTGCTCAATACGGCGGGCTGCCGGGGCTGGCCCGGGCCAGCTTTGCCGAATTGCGGGCCGAGAGGGGGTTGGGACCAGCCAAGACAGCACAGCTCAAAGCGGCGTTGGAGCTGGGGCGGCGCATGCTGCTCGCCACGCCGGAGGAGCGCCTCGTCGTGCGCTCTCCGGCAGACGTGGCACAGCTCTTGATGGCCGAGATGGCCCACCTGGAGCAGGAACACTTCCGGGTGCTCTACTTGAACTCGCGCAACCGGCTGCTCGGTTCTGAAACGGTCTACGTGGGCAGCCTCAACGCCTCGCACATGCGAGTAGGCGAGGTGTTCCGAGACGCCGTCAAGCGCAACTGTGCGACGATTATCGTCGCCCACAACCATCCCTCGGGCAACCCCACCCCTTCGCCCGAGGACGTAGAAGTGACTCGCCGGTTAATCGCGGCGGGCGATCTATTGAACATCGAGGTACTGGATCACCTGATCATCGGGCAGCAGCGTTTTGTGAGCATGCGCGAGCGCGGATTGGGCTTTGAGTAATCGATTTCATACGGCGGCGCGATTAGAGAAAAGGAGGAAAAAATGTCACAGAACCTATTGGAAAACGGAGGATTCGAAGCGGATTGGGGGGCAGAAAAAAGCCATCGTTGCCTGATCATCCCCAGGAAAAAGGATGGAGATCCACATGAAAAGGACGTAGGGAACGTATTTACCCCGCCTGGCTGGTTAACCTGGTTCCGACACGAAGCGGGCACGTGGGATCAGCCAGAGGTACGAGACGCCTGGAAGAGCGGCGATCCACGGCGGGTACACGGCGGCGAGAAAGGGATGCTCTTGTTCACCTTCTACCGCAAGCACGATGCCGGTTATCTCCAGCAGGTCAAAGTCAAACGGGGAACCCAGCTACGCCTGACAGCCTGGGCGCACGCCTGGAGTAACTGGCAGGAAGGCCCGCACCCAGACGACGGAAGTTGGAGCGAGGGAGAAGGAGTGGGTCGCAAAGCGTTCTTCGGCCTGGAAGGCGAGGTGACAGACAACAACGCGCGCAACTTTACGTTCTACGTGGGCATCGATCCCACTGGCGGCACCAACCCGCTCGCCCCCACAGTGGTCTGGGGCCAGGGAGCGCACATTTACAACGAGTATGCCCAGGTCCCTGCTGTAGAAGCAACGGCCCAGGCCGACACAGTGACGGTATTTCTCCGCAGTAAAACCCTATGGGCCTTTAAGCACAACGACGCCTACTGGGATGACGCAGAGCTTGTCGCCATCGGAGAAACCGACGTACCCGAAGAGCCAGACGAACCAGAAAGGCCGGACGTAGAGCCAGTTGAGTGGGACTATCCCATCATTGAGAAAGGCAGCAAGTTGGGCGTGCATTCCATCTACTCGAACCGAGTCACCGATTTCACCCAGGCCCTCGTTGATGGCAGGACTCACTTCCCGGTGGTCAAGGCGGTCGATGATCTGGGCTGGCTGGTCGAGGTCAAGCGGATCAGTCCCAAGACGATCACTATCGGACGTCTCACCGAGCCGGATGATCATTGCGAGGGCGTTGAAAATGCTTCTTTCAATCTGGAAAAGTATGCCAAGAAGCACATCAATGCGATCCTGAAAAAGATCGAAGGCGATCGCCGTCTGAAAGACGCTGTTGATTACTGGGAAGTCTATAACGAACCCGACCCGCCGTCCGTAGATGGCCATCGCCGTCTGGCCGAACTGATGATCGTGACGATGGGGATCGCTGAACAACACGATATGAAGATCGCCATCTTCACCTTCAACGCTGGCTGTCCGGAGTGGGACGAAATGAAGGCCGTGGTCGAGACGGGTGTGTTTGGCGTCGCCAGAAAAGGTGGTCATATCCTGACCATCCACGAGGGCGTCTTTGGCACAGACCCTGTCGACAAATGGTTCGGCGCTACGATCCCCGGTTCACCTCGCATCGAAGGAGCCGGCGCGCTCAACTTCCGGTACCGCTATTTATACCATCTGATCAAGCAAAGGAACGAGGTCGTGCCCCTGGTCCTCTCCGAGTGGTACGGAGGCGCATACGAGCAAAATGGCACTCCCGCCGACGTCGTAGAACAGGTCCGTTGGTGGGACTCGGAGGCCAAGAAAGACTATTACCTCTGGGCCGTCTGCCCATTCACACTGGGGCCGACAAGAAGCTGGCGAAAGCAAAATTATGAATTCGCCTACCCCGCGCTGGTTGAGTACATGATCGCCGCTCAGGATCAGCAGAATGCAACGCTCACAAAACCAGCTCCGATCATCGAGGAACCGGAGGAACCCGAAGAGCCTGAGGAACCATGTCGAGGGACTCCCAGAGAACAATATGCTCGCACATATGTGTTGCTGCCCCCCAACGCCGACAGCGCCTGGGCGAAGGCAGCAGTGGAAGCCACATGGGATACAAACCGCTTTACCATAGGAGGCGGCGCCGACGATGCCGGTATTGGCGACCTGGACAGCCGAACTGTGATCGCCATCAATCCATCCGGCTGGCCATCGGACCTGAAGGAGTTCTTTGATACCTATTATCCCGGGGTGCGATACATCGCTGTGAAAGCGTCTACCCCGGCACAACTGATCGATCGGCTGCGCTCGCTGAACCTTTAGGATCGGCCAATACTCGATGTCCAACGGACGTTGTGTGTCCGCTCCCTCTCCCACCCGGAAAGGAATCGAGCGTCCGTTTCTGATCATCCTTTTGATCGCTCTGGCGGCGATGCTGGCGCTGGACCGTCCCCTGGCTCGCGGGGACGGTCTGGCCTACTTTATGTGGCTGGATTCCATCGCTGGCGACGGCGACATGGACCTGGCGAACCAGACCGAGATATTCGCCCACGTCAATGCCTACCAGGTCTACCAGACCGAGGAGACAGGGCGCTGGGCATCGGATTTCGCCTACGGCTCGGCGCTCGTGCTGGCGCCAACCTACTGGCTGGCACAATGGGGGGAGCGTTTCGGCTGGCTCTCGGTCAACGCGGATTATTTTATCGGCCTGCAAGGACGGCCCCTGACCTACAGTTTCTTTGGTATGCTGGGGGTCAATCTCTACGCCCTGGGTGCCGTCCTGCTCTCTTATCTGTGTGCCCGTTTCTTTGTCCGTCCCATCCCCGCCGCCGCGTCGGCCCTGCTCCTCTTCCTCGCCACCCCCACCCTGTACTATGCCACCGTCGAGCCTTTCTACGTCCACATCCCCGCCGCCTTCCTGACGTCACTGACGCTTTACCTGCTACTCCGCTGGAAAGAAGAGCCACACAATCCCCTCCTGACGCTGGCGGCGGGCCTCATCGGCGGGCTGGGCACGCTGGTACGTTGGCAGACGGCCCTCATCGTCTGGGCGGTGGCGCTCTGGCTGCCCCTGCACCGCAGGTGGCGAGAGACGGGGCTGTTCGCGTTGGGATTCTGGGCCGTCGCGTGGCACGTGCTGTACACCTGGAACTGGATGTTTGGGCGACCGTTGGTGCTTTCGGCCACGGAGAGCGGCTTTTTGAGCCTGCCGGCTCACATCCTCCACGTGCTCTTTTCTGACGGGCGGGGGTTGTTCGTCTGGTCGCCCCTGACGCTCCTGGGATTGCTAGGCTGGGGGCTTCTTGCCCGCCGTCGGAAGTGGTTGGCCCTCAGCCTCGGGGCGGCTTTTCTGCTGCAAGCTTTTATCAACGGAGGCGTGATCGACTGGTGGGGCGGTTGGTCCTTTGGTATGCGGCGGATGACGGAACTTTACTCGCTCTTTGTCGTCGGGCTGGCTTGTTTGCTAGATCAAACAGAACCCCGATGGCTGAGGAAAGGGCTATGGGGAGTGGCTGTGCTGTGCACGTGCTTCAGCCTGCTCTTATTGCTCTCCCACCTGAACTTTATCAACACCGTCCAGGATCAGCCCCAGGGCGACCGCGCCACGACCGAGATTCGCTACCAGTTGACCCAGTCCAATTTCGACATTACCTGGCAGGTCATCCGCGAGCACTATGGACCGTGGGCCTGGAGCCGTCCGGGACCTTGAGTCGTTCACTCCTGCCCGGTTAACTCGACGTCGGCGATCATGGCGTGATAGGCATGCCCGGACGCGTATATCGTGATGGCCCGAATCGTGGTAGGCGCTCGACCATCCTGCGACAACAGGGGAATCAAATTGGGCGAAAGATAAGCATACCAGGTATCCTGGGGGACTTTGATGTGAGGGTTGCGCGTACTACAAGTCTTGCAAACCAAAGGATTCGGCTCCTCAGAAGCACCCGTGTCTGGTAACCAATAAAAACCCTGGAGCCACTCCCGAACTGCACCGTGCGCATCCTTGTATTCAATACGCACCATGATCGGGCACTCGCTCCCCAAGGTGCCACAAACCGGTATACTCTGCTCCTTGATTTTCAAAGCCAGGTGCAATTCCAGCGACGTAAAATCGTGCACGTCATAATTGATCTTTTGCCGGATACTGACTTCAGAGTGATCGCGGCCGTCGCGATAGAAATTCGCCGCCCGCCCCCCCTCATCGGCGACAATGTCGACACTCCCTGGGGGTTCCTCGTTCTGCTCACTGTCCCTGATCCACCCATCCTCTAACGGAGCCTGAAAGTCACCGTTCACGATCAGGTTGCGAGACGCAGCTTGACGTTCAATGGACCGCCCGTCACCGACGACGGCGCGTTCAGCCGGGCCAAACAACTCTGGCGAACCAACGCCGCCGATCACGGTGGCCTGCCCATCGTGCACGGTGACCTCCATCGTCTTCCCATTGTTGACCTTGACCTCGTATTCCCCCTCTGCGAGTACAGCCGTCCCCTGAGGTGTGCATACCTCGACGACCGTGGATCTGCCCCCATCGCCAGGAACACTGATACGCACCCGTCCAGCCTGTACCTCCAGGGCGATTTTGTGCGGCAAACGGCTGGTGGGGAAACGGGGAGAGCGCGCCGACGCCAGCCTCACCTCGGTCCCCTCGTAGATTTGGATGGCGGCGATGAACGCTCCGTCTGCCTGAGGGGTGCGTATCACGAGCCGGCCAGAGGTGGAATTGGTCGCAACGATGGTGCGCTCAGGTACCTCGCTCCTATCTTCAGCGACAGAGACCGGCTGGCCTCGACCGGCCCAGGTGACGCTCAAAGGCGCCTGCTGCACCTCAAGAGTCGTCCGCTGCCCGACGGTAGAGTAGAGAATGAACCAGCGAATACTCAGCGGCGTCGCCACCGTCAGGCCGACACATACAAAAAACGACGCCAGCAGAACGACCCAGGCCAACTGTTCGCGGTTTCTTCTCATAAATACCGCACCCGGAAATTGGTGAACTCGGCGGTAGGAGTCCCCCACTCCACGTTCACCCGCCTCACCACGGAGGAGGGAGAGCCACGATGCAAAAACGCCGCAAACTCATCCAACGACTGACGCTGGCCCTCGGCGATGGTCTCCACCGCGCCATCCCAGCGATTGGCTACCCAGCCAGTGAGACCCAACTGTTGCGCGGCGCGTATGGTGTAGTAGCGAAAGTTGACTCCCTGCACGTGCCCGTGAACGACGGCATGCAGCCGAGCCTCCGGCCCTGACTCTTCTACCGTCATGTTACCCTCCCCACATCAGACGCATAAACCGAGGCTCTCGCCTGTCGAAACGGTGCAATCCGGCCTCGCGGGCTTGCTGGACCGCCTGCTCGTATTCCGCTCGCGTGAGGGAGCGGCTGAGCGGCCCCAGTTCAGCAGCCTTGCGGCCTTGTGTGGGGGCCCCGTAGTGGCGTAGGCCCCTACGAGACTGCGCCCCCGCCGCCACACGGTAGCACGGCCTGTACTGATCCATCACGTTGATGTATGTATCGCGCGAGACCTCCTCGGCCAAGAAGCACGCGATGTCGGGCGTCCCGGCCAACCCCTCGGGCAGCACCAGATGGCGCACGAGCAATCCTCTCAACGCGATGCCGTCTTCATCCAACACAAGATCTCCCACCTGGCGGTGCATCTCTCTGACGGCAGCCTGGTTGACCGCCGGGTACTGCTTGACCTTTGAATACTTGCGAGCGGTCTCCTCATCGGCGTATTTCATGTCCGGCATGTAAATATCCACCACGCCATCAAGCAACGCCAGCGCCGCGAGCGACTCGTAGCCGCCGGTATTCCAGACCAGAGGCAGCCGCAGCCCACCCTCGGCGGCGATGAGAAGGGCCGCCAGAATCGGGGCCACCACGTGGGTCGGAGAGACCAGGTTGATATTGTGACAGCCTCGGGCCTGGAGAGCCAACATCATCGAAGCGATCTCTTCCGGCTCCACCTCTTCCCCGCGCCCCAACTGGCTGATGTCATAGTTCTGGCAATATTGACAGTTCAGGTTGCACCAGGCAAAGAAAATGGTGCCAGAGCCTCGAAAGCCGCGCAGTGGATCCTCCTCCCCCATGTGTGGACCATAGCTGGACACCAGCGCTCGCACCCCGGTGCGGCAGGTACCCAGCGTCTCGTACCGATCCACGCGACACTCGCGACCACAAAAGTCGCAGTCGTGCAACCGTTTGTAGGCGGCTCGCACACGCTGCTTCAGTTCGCCAGAACGAAGCAATGTCAAATAAGCAGGTTCAAATGCACTCATTTTTAGATTGTAACTACCAGCCTGCGCCGGTCGAGTAGGCCTTCAGGCCATATCGAGACCAAGCAGGCGGCCCATGTGGGGCCAAATCACTGCAAAAGCCGCTCGCTTCACTTCGACGACGGACGGTTCGTCCGCGCTCAGTACAAGGGTTTCGATACGCCGCCACAAAAAACGTGGCGACTACTCAACCGGCGCTCGCTTCAGTGGACTGAGCAGTTACTTTAGATTTAGAAAAGACACATCTGCGTCCGCTCACCAGCGCACCGGTACTCTACGCATCCCTCTCCTGCGGTCGAGATATTGGATGTAGCCGTTGCGCTGGCCGAATTGATAGACTCGCCAGGTCACCTCGACGTCACGGCGGCAGTAGGCGATCACCTGATCGAGTTTACCCTCGCGGAACCAGCGCACCGCCTGCAACCCATCGGCGCTTTTGCGCTCGCCCAGCGTCGCGGCGGCCACGTCGTCCAGCTTGAGCCGCCATCCCAGGACGTTGTGGATATCTCGCAACATGTCCACTGTCGGCATGTCCAACAAGGGATCATCCGTGTAGGCGCGCAAGACTTCATAGTCGAAACGGAGCAGATTGTAACCGACCACCAGGTCAGCCCCACACAGCGTGGCGATGAGGCTTTCGACGTCCTGTTCTGTGTATGTGCGGTATTCGTCCTCGGCGGCGTGATAGGTCACGGCGACCGCCAACCGCATATCGCGGATGCGGCTCCAGCCTCCCACTTCGTCGGCGGTGTACTGGGTCTCGACATCAAAGGCGACGATGTTTTGCATCTCGTGTCTCCCATCGGCAGACTGGAAAGTCTGCCCTACGCGCGGGCTAGCGGCGGTGTAGTCCGCCGATCATTGGCAATGCCGCCAACAACATCAGCAGCCACAGTCCTGCCCAGACGCCGATCTGTTCTATCCAGACCTGCCAGGGAGACTTGGGAGTCAAGCTCGTCCGCCAAGCGGTCTCCAGGCCGCTGAGGCTCACCTTCAGCGCCTCCTGCACACCTCCCGCGCAACCGGCGCCGTCGGCATACGCCGCCAGCAAGGCGCGAATCCCCTCGGCACCGTATTTCTCGCGGATGAACTGCACCAGGCTGCCGCTTTGAGCATAGGCCAGCAAAGCGGTTTGTCGTCCAGGCGAGAACGGATCGCACAGATCCTTCAGTGGAATCAGGCGACCCTCCTCGCGAGCTTTTTCGAGCGCCAGGGCATAGTCCGGCTCCGGCAATCGCTCGTTGGCGGTGGCCAACCCCTCGTCCAGCCACTCGGGGACGTAGCGATATCCGGCGGGCGTGACCAACTGATAGATCAGCAGATGGGTGATCTCGTGCGGGATGAATCGCTTCATCCGTGACGCATACCCTTGCTCGTGCGGAATGGCGACGACGATCACGCCCAGCTCGGGACGCGCCTGTCCGCCGGCCCAATCCCGGCCCGTGAGCGCCATCGCCGCTTCGAGGTTCTGCTGCGAGTCATAGATGTAGATGGCGATAGAGGCCGACACCGGCGCGCGCAATTCCGCATTGATCTCCTCCACACTGGCCTGGGCGATATCGAGCGCTGTCTGACCAAAGGCGGGATCGCCCTGCCCTTCGATCCAGTGGACGGTGATGTCTCCAGAGGTGAGTTGTTCCCACTGAAAGCGATTGTCCGTGTACTCAAACTGTTTGGGATCCGTCGTCAGCGTGTTGTCCGCCGCATCCTCGATCTGCCACCAGAAAGAGACTGTGGCGAACGGCGGCAAAGGGGAATCGCGCAGATTGTGTACATACGTGATCTCGCGGGTGAGATCAAGCTCCGGCTCCTCAACCAGGTCCACGGTCTCGGTCCACTCGTCCCCCGCGGCGTGGAAAAAGAGATAGACCTGGGTAATCTCGGCCTCTGAGGCGACCTCTAACCTGAACGTGATCCGCTGGGCAAAACGATGCTCTGCCTCGCTCTCAACCACCGTGATGCCAGAAGCCGCGCTCAAAGGGCCAAAAGCCCCCCCATGGAAGAAAAGCGTCCCCAAGATTCCCAATGCCAGGCCAAGGCGAATGACGGTTCGTAATTTATTCACCACACAATTCCATCAACTCGTCGAAAAGCTCGGAGAGATCCCCGTGCAAGAATTCCAATTCCTCCAGGGCGGCCTCCGCCGCGACCTGCGTGGCCTCGCTTTCTGCGGAACAGTAGCCGATCAGGATCTCTCGCGCCTGGTCGCCGCCGATCTGTCCCAAGGCCCACAGTACCGCCCCCTGCACCTCGGCGTCCACATCTTCGGCCAGTTCCTCCAGGCTGGAGACAGCTTCAGAGAGTTGCAGTTCACCACAGGCCAACGCAGCCTCGTAACGCATCTCTGGGTTAGGGCTAAAGAGTTCTTGCTGTACGTGGCGACTCCAGCGAGCGTCGGCGCTGCGCCCCATGGAAAAGACAGCGCTGACGCGCAGGTTTTCTTCGGGCGAAGCAAACGCCTCCAGGATCGTCTCTACCACCACCTCGTCGCCGACGTAAGCCAGCGATTCCATGGCCCGGCGCCGGACCTCCATATGCTCGTCTGGAGCCTGGCACGCGGCCAGCAGGGCCTGATACGCGGCAGCGCGGGGTTTGGGGCGGATCTTTTCCAGTTCGCCCAACAGGATGAAGCGGCCCAACGACGTGGCTGCGGCCGCTCGCACGCCGACTGCTTCGTCCTCCTGCAAGATCGTGACCAGGCGCGGCACCAGCCGGACGTCCTGATCCTCCCACAGTCCCTCGATCGCTATCGTGCGTACCTCGGCGTCCACATCCTCCAGCCCCAGCCGGAAGAATTGGCCAAAATCGAGCGTAAAGTCCGCTTCGGCCAATTCCATCAGCCGCGCGCTCAACCGCCGCCGCAGCGCGACGGGCCATTGCAACCACACCTCGCGCACGCGCTCTACGTCCTCAGCTTCGAGGTTAGAGAGGCAATACAACAACGCCTGAGCGGGCACGTCGGCGCTTTGACACAGCGATTCAAGCAGTACTGCAAGTGAATCCTTCATCTCACTTTAGAAACGACCAAGGGATAATAGGATTGATGAAATCCTGAAGCATCAGCAAAGCCATCAAGCTCATCAAGATCATCAGGCTGACAAAGTGAATCACCGCCTCGCGCCGGGGCGATATGCGCCGGCCTCGCACGGCCTCGATCAGGACGAACAGAATGCGGCCGCCGTCAAAAGCAGGAATGGGCAACAAGTTGGTCAGGCCCAGGGCCAGGCTGACGAGCGACGCGGTTTGCAGCGCGGGAAAGGCCACTCCCCACTCGATGCTCTGCTGCAGAGAAAAGGCCATGATCTCGCTGATGCCGACCATGCTGGCCGGCCGCGCCTCTTGAGGGGTGACGCTCCCCTGGGCAAGACGGGCCGGAAGCTCCAGTGTCATTCTGGCCGTCATAGCGAGGTCTTTGAGGCCGGCGCGTAGCGCCTCGGGCAGGCTGTACTGCTTCAACGCGCTCCGGTCGGGCCAGGGAGACATCATGATCCCCAGAAAGCCATGCCCGCCGGGCTGCCGTTGCGGCGTCGCCGTCAGCGTCAGCGTCTCCTTTCCGCTCGCGACAAGGCCCGTCGAACCGCGCCGCACGACGAGTTCCACGGCCCGCTCCGGCGCGGCGCGGATGATATCGCGCAACTGGAGCGAGCCGTCCTCGATGTGCTCGCCCCCGGCGGCTACGATGACGTCACCCGGCTGCAACCGCGCCTCCTGGGCGGGGGTTCCCGGTTCCACCCGCGTGACTTCGACCTGCCACTGGGCGGGGAAACCCGTGGCATAGGCTCCGACGAGCAAAAGCAAAGCGACGATGAGATTGAGGATCGGCCCCGCGACCAGCACCGCCACGCGCCAGCGTTTGGGTTGGGCCGCCAAGCTGCGCGGATCGGAAGGATCCTCCTCGCCGGTCATTTTCACAAACGCCCCCATCGGGAACCAGTTGAGGCTGTACAGTGTGCCGGGTTCCAGGACCGTCAACACGCCGCGCACGTGCACCCGATCATCCACGCGCCGGCGTCCAGGTATCAGGTCATCCGTATCGGGGTCGAGCACCCGGATGTGGCGCAGAACACAGGCATCGTCGTCATCCGGCTGCGCGACGACATCCACCCAGGACCCCACCTCCAACCCAGCAGGTAGTTTGAACCGCCGGGGAATGCGCACACGAGTACTGCCAATCTCGAGTTCCCCCTCGCCGCGCCACAGCTTCAACAAGCGAGGTGGAAAGCCAAAACCAAACTCTTCGACACGCACCCCTGCCAACCGGGCCAAGATAAAGTGGCCCAATTCGTGAATCAGAATAATAGGCCCCAACATGAACACCAACGTGCCCAAGAGCCAAAATACAACCGTGATCCAAGCCATTCTGTTAACTCATCTCCTGATGCGTTGAGTGCAACGCATGTGAAAAGCAGCGCTCTCCGCGTTATGCATCGGCGCCAACTTCTATTTTATCGTTATTCTCCGCAGCGGCGCGCTCCTCGCTCAAAGGTAAGCTGATGTGAAACGTGCTCCCTTTGTTCAGTTCGCTGTCTACCCACACTCTCCCATCGTGCCGCTCAACGATCGACTTGACGATGGACAACCCCAGGCCCGTCCCCGGCGTGTCCGGCGTGTCGCGCCGCTTGATGCGATAGAATTTTTCAAACAGTCGCACCTGATCGCTGGGAGCCACGCCGATGCCCGTGTCTGTGACGTGGATCACCGCCCGGCCATCGCTGACCGATAGCCCCACCGCCACGACGCCGCTGCTGGGCGTGTATTTAATCGCGTTATCCACCAGATTGGTGATCGCCTGGCGAAGCAATGCCGCGTCTCCGGCGATGATGGCCACGTCTTCAGCCGGTTCCAGTCGCAGCGTGAGCCCCTTGGCCGCCGCCCTGGCCCGCATACCGTCCACGGCCTCGACCAGGATCGCTCCCAGGTGACAGGGTTGACGTTCCAAGCCCACGCCGGCCTCGATGCGCCCCAGGTCGAGCAGATCGTCGACCAGTTTGCTCATCTGCCCGACGCCACGCAAGATTTTCTCGGCGTACTCGCGCTGCTTATCGTTGAGTTCGCCCACCGTCGGGAGCATGGTAGCATAGCCGCGCATAAACGTCAACGGCGCGCGCAGGTCGTGCGAGACCGTCGCCACGAACTCGGACTTCATCTCGTCCAGTTCCTTGAGGTGGGTGATGTCGCGCATCACGGCCACGCGGCCCATGCGCTCACCGTCGGTGCTCAAGATCGTCGAGACGCTGGCGTACAGCGTTCGGCCATCGAACAGGGGCACTTCTTCGGTCAACGCCTCATCGGGAGATAGCGGCTCCTCGAAAACGCGCACCAACGCCGGCGCCAACTGGGCCTGATCGATCTTTTGGCCCGTGACCACGCTGGCCGCCACGCCGAAAGCTCGCTCGGCAGCCGGGTTGACCAGCAGGATCCGATCTTCGCGATCGGTGACCAGAACGGCGTCGGTGGTGCTGGCGAGGATCGCCGCCAGCCGCCGCCGCCCCCCCTCGGCAGACTGGAAGAGGCGGGCATTTTCGACCAACACGGCGGTCTGGCTGGCCAGCATGGATAACATCGCGATCTCGGCATCGTCGAACCGCCGCGTCGCCCCATACCCCATCCACATCACCGCCGGCACTTGATCTTTGGTGCGCACAGGAAGCGCGACGGCGGCCCGGATCGGCCCACTCAACGCCCCCGGCGTGATCAGGCTCCTGGCCCGGCCCAGGTTCTCAATGATCAGGGGCTTTTCCATGTCCCGGGCTGCGGTAGCCAGCGCGCGGTCGAGCGCCCCCAGTCCCTCGCGCGGCTCCCCTCTCGACATCACCACCTGTGGCTCGCCGCCAGCCGAAAGGAGGACGATGCGCGCCACCTGGGCCTCGGTCGCCTTCAGCGCCCCTTCGAGGACGAACGGCATGCCCTGGGGCAGCTCGAGCGTCGCCGAAACGGCCTGGCTGATCTTGAGGAGCAGGGAAAGATCTTCCATGCGGTCTTTTAACCGCATGCGCATCCCCTCAAACGCGATCCCGACGCGGGCCACCTCGTCCTCGCCCGTCATCTGGACCGGCTGTGTCAGATCGCCTTTCGCAATGCGGTCGGCGGCGGCGGCCAATTGTTTGAGCGGCTGAGTCAGCCAATTGGTGGCCAAGGGAATGACGATCACCAAACCCAATCCCAGCAGAATCTGAAGCAGAAGCAGTGGTGCGGCGATCTGTTGAGCCTGTTCCAGCACTACCTCGTAGGGCAGGCTGATCACGACCGCCCAGGGATGTCCCTCCACGGGCAAATAATAGACCAACTGGCGCGTGTTGTCCTCAAGACTGGGTCTTTCGTAGGCCCAACCGCGCAACACGGTGGCAATGCGAGGGGGATCTTTTTCTATGGGCCACTCGGCGAGGAGCATTTCCGATTCGGAATGGGCGACAATGCGTCCTTCGGAATCCACCACAAATCCCTTGCCCTCCATGCGGGCCCATTGCAGGCTTGCCAGTATCCGATTGATCAGCGGATTGATGTCGAGCCGGGTGCGCCCCAGCAGCGCCCTGGGGAGCGCGCCGTTCTCATTCTTATCCGGATCTACCGGCGTCAGGAAGGAAAGAACCGCTTCCCCTCGCCGCGAGCGATGGGCGGAGCTGATCTGGGTCGCTCCGGTAGCCAGCACTCGACCCAAGAGCATCTCCTCCTGGTCTGTCAGATCGGGATCTCCCGTTGGCGCCGGAGGATACATCGCCAGCCGCTGCCCGGTCGCGTCAAATAACATCAATTGGTCGAAAAAGGCGACGGTTCGCAGATCGCCGCTCAAACGAGCCTCCAGCGTGATCGGATCGCTGTGCCACAGCCGCTCATCGTTGGCAAATTCTACCAACAGCCCCTGACCGGTGTGGATAAAGTAGGGAATCCCCTCGGCGGCGCTGTTGGCGTCTCGCGCCATTTCGTCCACCGCGCCCAATATCGCCATGCGGAGCGCCGTCATGGTCACCGCGTAGAGCAGCACAAAGGTCATTGCCAGAATCAAAGGGACAAACAAGAAAAGCATCCGGCGATTCAACGAGCGACCATAAGGAGGAGAACGACGCGCCACGCGAACGGGACGGAGGCGCGCAAAGAACTGGTAGACGATCTGCACGACGAGGGCCGCTAAAAAGCTCTCCAGCAGCGCGGGACCAATGTGAGCCTCTGCCAACGTCAATGCATAATCGAACCCCGACAAACCCGCGTTGGCCGACTGGGCGAGCAAAGATAGGAACAATACGAAAATTGCGAAGGGAGTCGCCGACAGCGCCGCGGCAATCGGTTGGCGCAGGATGAGCGGCAAGCGACCGCGATAGTCCTGGCGCAGCAAGAACCCGACCAAAAAACCAAAAAAGGCGAGATAAAACAGGCTCGGGACGCTACCGATCGTCATGCTCGCGCGCAAGACTCCGCTGAACAATCCCACCAGTAACGCCGGCCCTGGGCCAAGCCAGGCCCCGGCGATCAGGATAGGCAGCATTCCCATCAGCGGCACAAACGGGTTAGAGAGTTCGACAGGGACGTTGGGAGGAGACGGCAGGCTGAGTTGAGGAAAAGTCAGTGGGAGCAGGTGATTGGTGAATAGCGGCGCCGCCAGCAACACGCCCAGCAAAAGGAAATGGCGCCAGGTAAATGTACTGAAATCCCGGCGGGAATACATCAAAAATCCCAGCGCCAAACATGCGTAGAGCGTCAGGAGAGCATATTCCCAAACATTTGGCTCGAGGAAAGCTAGCCCGACCCAGGGCATCCAGATTTCAACATTCATGTACAGTCCCTCTCATTAGATCGTTACCTCCAAGTATAGCACACTGCCGGAAATAATTCAAATCTTGCCCACACTTCCAACACGAGTATAATAGAGTCAAATGGAAATAAAAGTCGCCGTCGCCAAAGTAGGAAAATGGGCCGCCAGCGAAAGTGGAGACACGCTGGAGATGATCGAGCGCCCCCATGGCGGCTTTTCCTTCGTGCTGGTGGACGGCCAGCGTTCCGGGCGGGCGGCCAAGGCGATCAGCAACCTGGTGGCCCGCAAGGCGCTCTCTGAACTGGCCGAGGGAGTACGGGATGGCGCAGCCGCCCGCGCCGCCCACGATTATCTCTACACCCACAGGAGCGGCAAAGTCTCGGCCACGCTCAACATCCTCTCGGTAGACCTGGCCTCGAGCACGCTCGTGCTTTCTCGCAACAGCCACTGTCCCACGATCGTCATCACGCCCGACGGCGGACTCGAATTGCTCGACGAGCCGTCGGATCCGGTCGGGGTGCGGCGGGGCACCAAGCCGCAGATCACCGAGTTGCCGCTGGTCGCCGGGACCGTGGTCGTGGTCTACACGGACGGGCTGGCGCTGGCCGGAGCGAGATCAACCCCTGTCTATGACATCCCGGCGGCGGTGCGCGAACTGGTCGCCCAAGATGATGCCATCGCCCTGCAGTGGCGTAGGCCTCTACAGGACTCTGCCCAACGGTTGGCCGACGGCCTGCTCGAGCGGGCGCTGGCGCTGGACGAGGGGCGACCCCGCGACGACATCAGCGTGCTCGTGCTGCGCATCACCGACCGCGTCGTAAAAGACCGCGTGCGCCACATGACGCTCAGGCTGCCCTTGTGAGGTGAGAGATGCAATCCCGCTACCTGCGAGCCTTGTGGCGCGATACGCGGGTCCTGGTGCGCCAGTTTCGCGTCTCTCTGCTCGCCTTTGTGATACTCTTGTGCGTCGGCGCGGTCGCTCTGCGCTTCTTCTACCTCCACCCCGAAACCGGGCAGCACCTCGGCTGGGCCGAAGCCCTGCACGCCGCTTTCAAACTCATCTTTTTGGAAACCCTGCTCCCCTTCCCCACAGCACCGGGGCTGCAATTTCTGTTCATCGCCATTCCGCTGATCGGATTGGCCGTCGTCGCCGATGGCGTGCTGCGCTTTGGCATGGCATTGTTCAACCGCCGCGAGCGAAAGGAGGCCTGGCAAGTGGCTATCGCTTCAACGTACCGCGATCACATCGTCGTCTGCGGCCTGGGAAAGGTCGGCTACCGGGTTGTGAAAGAGTTGCTCCGCCTGGGAGAGGACGTCGTCGGCATCGAGCAGAACGAACAGGGGCGCTTCCTGGAAGAAATCCGCCAGATGAACGTGCCGGTGTTGGTGGGAGACGCCCGCCAGCGGGAGATGCTGGAAAAGGCCTGCGTGCAAGAAGCGTCCGCCATCGCCATCTGCACCCAGGACGACCTGACCAACCTGGACATCGCGCTCGACGCCAGGGAACTCCACCCGGACATCAAAGTGGTGCTGCGCATGTTCGACGCGCAACTGGCGGAAAGAGTGCGGCGCGGGTTCGGCATCCACACGGCCTTTAGCACCTCGGCGCTGGCCGCCCCCATCTTTGCCGCCGCCGCCACCCGCGCGCAGATCGATCACTCGTTCTACGTGGACGACGTACTGATGAACACAGCGCGAGCGACGGTACAGGCAGGGTCGGTGCTGGAGGGATGCACCGTCGCCCAGGTGGAAAAAGAGCTTAACATCACCGTCGTCCTACACCAGGGGCTGGAGGGCATCGATCCGCATCCCGCTCCCGACGTCCTGCTGTGCGCCGGCGATTGTATAGTGGTCTTTGCCTCGCTGGAATCGTTGGCCTGTCTGCGCGAGAGAAGCGGCGAGCAAAAATGAACCATGATCAATGATCCAGAAAGGGAAAAGCGCCCCCTGATCGCCATCGTCGGGCCGTGCGCCTCGGGCAAGTCGCTGCTCGTGCGGGCGCTGCAAGAGCAAGGATACAACGCCCGCGAGGTGGTACAGGAACACTCTCACGTGCCCACGATGTGGCAGCGCATCACCCAACCCGACTGGCTCATCTACCTGGACGTTTCCTGGGAGATCGCCCGCCAGCGCCGGTCTATGGACGTCAAAGCCGACTGGTGGATCGAACTGGCCCACCGCTTGCGTCACGCCCGACAACACGCAGACCTCTTCGTCCAGACCGACGAGCTGACGCCGCAGGAGATCCTCGACAGCACGCTGGATTTTCTGGAGGCTAAAGCATATCAGCAATTCTAGTGACGGGGCAGCAATTCCCGTTTTGTAGCCGCGCTTTCCATAGCGCGTGCATTTTGCCACATGAAGCACCCTTCGCGATATAGAAATCGCGGCTACAACTCTCGTTTTTCCCATAACGGGAATTGCTGGTGACGGGGTTCGTAGTAACGACTTCAGTTGTTTTGACCGCCCCACCAGCGACGAAAGTCGCCACTACGAACCGAACCTAATTGCTGCTCCCGCTCTCACAATCACGAGCGCGGCTCGATAACCACATCTTTCCAAAACGACGTTTGGACCGCCGACGTGGGGTACCTGCTCACCCACGGCTTGACCAACAAATGATCCTGCTCGTAAGTGAGGGGCAGGATCGGCGCTTCCTCGACCAGGATCTTGTCCGCTCGCCGGTACAGCCTCATCCTCTCCTCCTGGTCTGCAACTCGCCTGGCTTTTTCCACCAATCTGGTGTAGGTTTCGTGCCGCCACTCGGCCCAGGTCCGAGCGTAACTCACCCGCAGAAAATTGTCGGGATCGGGATAATCAGCGGCCCACATCGCGTTAAACAGATGTGGCGGCTCCTTTCCCAACCGATCGAGAAACGTCGCCCACTCCATCGTCTCCCACGCGATCTCGATCTCCAGGTTTTCCTGCCACAGAGCCTGGAGGTATTCGCTCCGGGATTCGATGGCGCGGAATGCATAGGCGTTTACAGTGGGAAAACCATGCCCGCCCGGATAACCGGCCTCGGCCAGCAGACGGCGCGCCCGGACAGGATCGTACGGCAGGCCGATTTCTGGCGAGTGACCCGGCATCCCTGGCGGCACAAATCCCCCCGTGGCCGGAGAAACGTAACCTTGCATCACCCCATCCGCGAGCATTTCCCGATCTGTGGCCATGACAAACGCCCGCCGCACCCGGACATCGTCAAAGGGCGGCCGGCTTGCATCAAAAGCCACATAGTAGGTCTCCAACGAGGGACCCGAAACATATTCTTGGGCATATCGCTGTCGGGCGCTCTCTCGCTCTGTCGATGGGAAAAACTTGATACCCAGAACGTCCAATTCACCCTGATCATACATCTGCAATCGGGCGGACCATTCCGCGAGCGGAAACAGCTTCACCTGCTGCAGATTGCCCCGAAACAGACCGTGATACTCGGGATTACGCGATAAAACCACCAACTCGCCCCGGTTCCAGGTCTCCAACCTGAATGGTCCGTTGGTAACGATGTGATCCAGATCCGTCCAAGTCTCGCCGTGCAGTTCCACCACGTGCCGGGGCACAGGGTAGTAGGGAGCGTGAGTCAGCAGTTGGAGAAAATAGCCGGCAGGTTCTTCCAATTCCACGCTCAAGGTGACCTCGTCGAGAGCTTGCACGCCCACGTCTTCTCTGCTCCCCTCGCCCCGATGGAAGGAACCGGCCCCTTTAAGATCGTGCATAAAGCTGGCAGTGGACGAGCCGCTGGCCGGATCCAAGGCTCGCTTCCAGGCATACTCAAAATCCCTCGCCGTCACCGGCGTCCCATCGCTCCACCGCACGTCGTCCCGCAGGTGAAAAACGTACTTGCGTCCACCTTCGGACATCTCCCAGGTTCGGGCCACGTCGGGCACGACGTCCATCCCTGGCCCCAATTCCACCAGCCCGCTGAAAAAGTGAGCCATTAGACAGTCCGTGTGGGCATCGGGGGACATGGTTGGATCCATGGTCGTCGGTTCGAGCCAGCGCACTCTGAGAACCCGGGACGCGAGCGGCGATGGGAGCACCGACCGTACCGCTCCCGCCCGCTGCCACAGGGCAAAGCCTTCGTCGTAAGCCTGGCGCGCCTGCTGAAAGTCAAAGGCGTTGTGATAAGTCAAGCCCAGCTTCATCAGTGTCTGCGCTGCTCGCTCGCGTTCCACGTCTCCCTGCTCCCTCAAATAAGCCAGCGCCCGTCGGTAGTAGTCAATCGCCTCTTGATGAGCATAGACCAGGCGAGCCTGGTCGCCAGCGCGCAACAAGTACTCCGTCGTCCGCCCCAACTCCTGTGCCAGTTCCCAATGATGGGCCAGCAATCCGGCCCATTCCTCAACACGAGCCGGAAACAATCGCTCCAGCGCCTCCCCTACGCGCCGATGTAATATCTGCCGCCGCTCTGGCCCAGCCTCGTGGTAGACTACGGCTCGGATCTTGTCGTGACCAAAATCGTATTGGAGATTCGAGATGGGAGATCGGCGCACGAGACAGCGGACCAGCCATTCATCCAGGCTTTCGTCTACGGCATCCGTGTCCCGTCCGGCGGCGGCCTGTAGAAGTGGAGCGTCGAATTGCTGCCCAATAACCGCTGCCAGCGTCAACAACCGCTGCGCAGGTTCGCTCAGACGTCCCACTCGCTGCAAGACCACGTCCTGCACACCGTCCGGCAACGTCATCGCCGCCGGGGGCCCCTCCCACACCCAACGATCATCCTCGCCGCCGCGCAGTAAGCCCTGCTCTTGCAGATCGCTCACCACCTCGATCAGGATGAAAGGATTGCCTTCGCTCTCGTGGTAGAGAAAGTCGCCAAAGGCCGCCCCCGCCTCCTCGCCGACCAGGGAACAGGCAATTTCTCTCACTATCTCAGCAGAGAGAGAGTCCAGCGACAGCCGATCCACCAGGCGGTCGCGCCCTAACCCTTGCCGCAACCGGACCAGGGGATGGTTCAACTGCACCTCCTCTGGGCGGTAGGTGCCTACGATCCACATCGGAATGCCGGACAGTTGACGCACCAGGTAGTGAAGCAAGTCGAGGGTGGATGGATCGGCCCAATGCAAGTCATCGAGAAACAAGATACAGGACGCGCCAAACGTGGGAGGCAAGAAGCGAACGATGGCCTCGAAAAGCCGCTGACGAGCCGCCTCTCCGGAAACCAACGCCGGCTCCGACAGATCAGGATACATTTGCCGCAATTCTGGTAGCAAGCGGGACAGTTCCACCAACCACACCGAGGCCAGGGAACTGCTGCTCCCCTGCATCTCTGCTCGCTTGCTCAGCCATCCTCGCAGCGCCTCTGCAATCGGTTGGTATGGAACGCTGACGCCAAACTCGTAACACCGCCCACGCAGCACCACCCCGCCCTGCGCCTCCGCGTAGCGGATCACCTCCTCGACCAGGCGGGTCTTGCCCACCCCAGCCTCTCCTTCCACCAGCGCCAACGTTCCCGTGCCACGTCGCGACCTTTCCCAGCACCCCACGAGCCTGGCGTGCTCTTCCCCTCTTCCTTTGAACGGGAGATTGGTACATTGAGAAACCGGTAGATTGGGTAACCAATGAACCAATCGATCAGTTTCCCAATGTACCAACTGCTCGTACAGCGTCGTCGTCTCTTCGAGCGGCTCCAGCCCCAGTTCCGCCTTTAGCAGGCGACGGCACTCCTCATACTGGGCCAACGCCGCGCTGCGCTGTCCGCTCAGCGCCAACAACCGCATCAATTCGCGATGCGCCTCCTCTCGCCACGGGTCCAACGCCAGCAACCGCCGAGTGTACACGATCGCCGCCGGGTACTCTCCCCGCGCCCGATGCAGATCAATCAGCGCGCGCAATGCCTCCCCAGCCAGTCCCCGCAACCGTTCCTGCTCACCCAGCGCCCATTCCTCAAAGGCGAAACAGCCTCTGACGTAAAAACCGGCCATAAAGTCGCCCTGATAAAGCTCCATCGCTTCGCCCAGTTCAAGTAGGCGCGCAGAGGAGGGATGGGGTGAAAAGCTCTCTCCCTGTCCGCTTGTGCGTATGTACTTGGCTACTTTCTCCTCAAAGAGCGCCACGTCCAGCCAGTAATCGCTCTCCAGATCAAAGGCGACTGTCTGGCGATCTATGAGCAGGTGATCGCCGGCCACAGCGCGCAGGTGAGTGAGAACGCGGCGCAGGTTGCCCAGCGCCCGGCGCTCTGGCAGATCGCCCCAGAAAAGCCCGGCCAGAAAAGAGCGGGAGTGAGATCTGCCGGTGACGACCAGGTAACACAACAAGGCCCGCTCTTTGCGGGAATGGAAACCGGATACAGGATGATCGGCCCGGCTGATCGTCAGGCCGCCAAAAAGTCGGAACGTTAGCACGTTAGACATAGCATCTCTGAGAACGATTTAGGAACGCTTGCATCGTATACTTATTATAACTCAATCCGGCGACAAGGGAAAAGTCACGCTGTCAGGTGCAACACACTTGCACAAGTGCGTTGCACCTATATATACCATAGATTCGAGACTAAAATGAACTCATCATCTGAACATCTCTATTACCATGCCTACATCTTGCGCCTGTGGCAAGAACGATCCGCATCGCCTGCACATCCTGCCGTGTGGCGCTTTAGTCTGGAGGACACCCACACCCGCCAGCGACGCGGCTTTGGAGATCTGGCAAAGCTGGTGGGTTTTCTCCAAGCACAGATGGAAGCAGAAGAGACAAGGAGAAGCACGCCAGCAGATAAAGAGAAAGAGTGACAGGGAACCTTTCTCCGCATCCTCGCGGATCGGAAAAACCCCGCACAGAAAGCGCTTCAATCTATCAACCAGGAGGAACAACCGATGAAATTCAAATCCCTACTCATTTCACTCACCCTGGGCCTGGGCTTGGCCCTGGCTCTATTGTGGCTGCCTACTCTGAGCCAAGCTTATCTTGAGCAAAGCCAAGAGATCGAAAGGTCGGATGTGTGGCGTGCATCGACAGCCGCCAGCCCCGCCGCCACCACCCGCTACGTGGACGATGCCGCTGGCAGCGACGACTCGGATTGCAGTCAGCCGATCAGTCCGTGCCAGACCATCCAGTACGCCATAGATCAGGCCGACGCGGGCGACGAAATCCGCGTGGCCGCGGGCGACTATGGCGACACGGTCGTCCGCCCGGCTACGGACGGGTACGATGGGCCGTCTGTCATCACCCAGGTGGTCTATATCAGCGAGACTCTCACCATTCGAGGCGGCTACAGTACGGGCGATTGGAACACGTCGGACCCGGCGGGTAATCCTACCACGCTGGATGCCGAGGGCGGCAAGCGCGTCATCTTTGCAGGAGGGAACATCACTATCACGCTGGAGAACCTGCACATCGCCAATGGCGACGCGAGCGGGCTGGGCGGCGGCGCGTGGGGAGGGGATGACGCCGGCGGCGGAGTTTACATCGTCACCGCCACCGCCATCCTGAATCATTGCGAAATCGTCAACAACACCGCCCAAGCTGGCGGCGGGCTGTTCCTGGACGGCAGCGCCGCTACACTCGATGGAAACACGATCATCTCGAACAGCGCCGCGTGCGACGCTGGCGGCAACTACGGCGACGGCGGAGGGTTGTTCCTGGCGCGCAGTCCTGCCACGCTCGTCGGAAACCGGATCGTCTCGAATCGGGCCGAGTACAGTGGCAGCGGGCTGTACCTGGGGTTCGGCAGCGACGCCGCGCTGGTCAACAACGTCGTCGCCGATAATGAGATCGCCGGACCGTTCAGTTTCGGCTGCGGGCTGTACGTCAGCGGCTCGTCTCCCCGCCTGCTACACTCGACCATCGCCCGCAACACGGGCGGCAACGGCGCTGGAGTCTGCGCGGCCTCCGATCCATCCCCCAGCACCCTGGCGATGACGAACACGATTCTGGTCAGCCACACAGTGGGGATCGACGTGCAAGCGGGGAACGCGGCCACGTTGGAAGCGACGCTGTGGGGCAACGTGACCGACACACTCAGCGCGGGCGACATTGCCACCGGTACAATCAACGTCTGGGGCGACCCGGACTTTGCGGACCCGTCCGTGAGCGACTATCACATTGGCGACAACTCGGCTGCGCTGAACGCCGGGGTCGACGCGGGCGTGGCGACCGACATCGACGGACAGATACGAGACAGTCAGCCCGACATTGGCGCGGACGAGGGATACGCTTGCATCGCGCTGAACAACGTGGACATCGACGGCCCGACGACGGGCGCCCTCGGCGGCCTCCACACGTTCACCGCCATCGTCATCCCGCCGACGGCCGCGCTGCCGATCACCTACACTTGGCAGGCCACAGGTCAGAGCGACATAGTGACGACGGTGTACGAGTTGAGCCACACCGTTTCGTTCGCCTGGTCCGCTGGCGCAACCGGCACAAAGAACATCACCGTCACCGCTGCCAACTGCGGGAGCGCCGTCTCCCGGACCCACACCATCACGCTGGAGTTGGCGAGCATCTACCTGCCGCTGGTGACGCGCAACTGGCCGCCCATGGCGTGGCATTCAACGTGCGTGGACTGTCCCCCCATCATCGACGACATCACCCAGGGCAGCATCGCGATAGACAGCGCCGGAAATCCCCACGTCGCCTACGGCGGGGTCAAGCTCTACCACGCCTGGCGCGACGAGACGGGCTGGCAGGTCGAGGTGGCCGATCCCACCTTCCAGGTCGGGTCCTGGGCCGCCATTGCCCTGGACGATGACGACCATCCTCACATCAGCTACTTTAATTACGACACGTGGGATCTGAAATACGCCCACTGGGACGGCTCGGCCTGGATTTCAGAGACGGTGGACGTTGAGGGAGGGTGGGACAGCTACATCGCTCTGGATAGCAACGATCGCCCACACATCGCCTACCGGGACGCCCAGGGCTTCAGCGGCACGGCGCTCAAGCACGCTCACTGGAACGGCTCCGTCTGGCAGATCGATACGGTCAAAGACCTCGCCTCTAGCATCAGCTCCCGGAACACAACGCTGGCGCTGGACGGCGACGACCAACCCCACATCAGCTACAGCCTCTCCGATTCGGGCGACGACCCGGACTATCTCTACCACGCTTATCTGGATGGAGGCGATTGGACGACCGAGACCGTAGCGACAGCCAACTACATCGGCGACAACGCGATAGCCCTGGACAGCGCCGGAAATCCACGCATCATCTATTACGCCATTGATGGCGAAACTGGGCAGCTCGGCTATACTTGGTGGGATGGCGGCCAATGGCAGAACGACACGTTGATTACTTCTGACGATAGCATCGCGGCCCTCTCGCTGGCGCTGGATGGGAGCAACGTTCCCCACGCGAGCTACTATTTGAACACGGATACCAGTATGCACTATGCCTATCTGGACGGAACCTGGCAATTCGAGACGGTGGAAAGCGGGCTGAGGCTAGAGATGGGAGAGATCGCATCCCTGGCCCTGGACGGTGCTGGACAGCCTCATCTCCTCTACCTCCTCGACAATACCATCCTTCAGCACGCCTACCAGGAAGGAGAAGTATGGCAGACGGAACCCGTCGCCGAAGGAGGAGATCCTGGCCGCTACAGTTCTATCATCCTGGATCAGGCGGAGCATCCCCACGTCATCTACACAGACCAAGGACGCATGCAACTCCGATACGCCGCCTGGGGCGGCTCGGCCTGGCAGACTCGGGCCGTGGATCAAGGGGATTGGGATTACGCTTTCGATTATGCCGGGCTGGCCCTGGACGGGGACGGTCATCCCCACGTCGCCTACAACAAGGGCAGTGTGTTCTGGGGCAACGAGTTGCACTATGCGCGCTGGGACGGCGCGGCCTGGCAGATTCAAACGTTGCCGAGCAAGGACGTTGGATCCGCCTCGAACGCGGCGGCGTTGGTGCTGGACAGCGCCGGAAGGCCGCACATCGTCCACGGCGTCTGGAGCGGCATCGCTCACACCTACTGGGATGGCGCGGCCTGGCAATCCGAGACGGTGGACGCTCAAGCCAAATCCAGCTTTAGCAAGTTCTCGCTGACGATAGATGGCGCGGACAAGCTGCACCTGGCTTATTGGGACGTGACGAACGAGGTCCTCAAGTATGCCTACGAGGATGGCGCGGGCTGGCATGTCGAATCGGTGGACGACGAGGGGCAGAGCCCTTCGATAGCCCTGGATAGCGCCGGACGGCCTCACATCAGCTATTGCCGGATACCAGGCATCTACTGTGAAGAACTGCGCTACGCACGCTGGGATGGAACTCAGTGGCAGATCTCGATTTTGGAGGACGGCGGCAGAACTGGTTTTCATACCTCGCTGGCGTTCGATAGCGCCGACCGGCCCCGCATCAGTTACTACAACCTTGATGAGGGAGCGGTCAAGTATGCCCGTTGGGACGGGACCAAGTGGCAGATCGAGACGGTCAGCAATGGCTCTTATCCTACGCTCGTTCTGGATAGCGCCGGACGGCCCCACATCAGCTACTATGCCGCTGGCGGCTTACAGTATACCTGGTGGGGAGAGGAGGTGACGAGAAGATAGAGGGACAAGGTGAACCATTAATCAACCAACTTATCAACTACCAATTCACCGACCAGGAGGAATACAACAAAATGAACAAGAAGACGACTTACACGCTTCACATACTGCTCGTCGCGCTGGTGACGCTGACCGGGGTTTTACCGGTCGTCCCGGCGGCGGCGGCGCCAGACCAACCATTGCCTTTGGCCGAGACACGTCAGCAGACAATACCTCTCGCTCCACTGGCAATGGATCGAGCCGTCTCGGAGAATGCCGCGCCCACACAAGGCTTTGAGGCAGTAGATCCTGGCGCCTGGACCCAGGAGTTCCCCGATGCCGTCAGCGATGTCGACAGCAACACTTTCATCGTCTGGCAAGATTATCGAGAGGGTGGCGGACTCCACCACATCCGTTTCGCCGAGCGGCCCGCAGGCGGCGAGTGGCAGAGCAGCATCAAGCTCGATCCCACCGCTGCCGGCTCGCAGGAATATCCCCAAATCGCCATGGATGGAAGCAGCAACCTCTACGCCATTTGGGAGGATCATCGCCGCCAAGAAGATGAACCGCTGATTTACTTCACCTATAAACCTGTCGGAGGCGATTGGAGCGTCAGCGCAGCCGTCAGCAACACCACAGGGATACAAGAAGGCGCCGCTCTGGCTGTCAATCGCCGTGGAGAAGCCGTGGTCTCGTGGCGGCAGAGGCCGGATAATGGTGTCGACTATACTGTCTTTTCCATCATTCGTTCTGTAGACGGCAACTGGAGCACCCCTGAACCCAAGAGTGTCGAGCCGGGCGAGTTTATTCTGGGTACTGGTGTGGCCATCGATGATTGGGGCCGGGTCTATCTCGCCTGGGACAACTGGAACTCGGGAGACATTCTCTTTGCCGAACGGTCGCCAGACGGATCCTGGAGCGCCAACGAGCAAATTCGCGACGATACGACCGATATCCCGTGGGGCACCCAGATCGCGACGGATGGCGCTGGCAACGTCCACGCCGTGTGGGAGGACGCGCGCAGTGGCGGGTCGCAGATCTATGCCGCTTACCGGCCGGCCGGCGGCCCCTGGTCCGTCAACGTGCGCCTCGACGAGGGAAACGGATATACATACTCTCCTGGAATAGGCATAGACGCCGCCGGCAACGTCATCGCCGCCTGGAGCCAAGATCGCGACATTCATAGCGCCATCCACTACCTGGGCAGCGGATGGGGACCGGACGAACTTCTCGTAACAGTACCTGCATTGTCCCAAAGAAATGCTCACGAACAACGCGACCGATTCGAGTCGGCGCCTCTGGGCCCCCAGGCCGTCGCATCCTCTCCCGTTGGAGTAGGGGTTGACCCGTATGGCTTGAATTTCTTTACGAGCGGCATTGTGGATGGATTCGACAACATCATTGGGCAAGGTTTTGGGAATCCAACAGCAAATGGTTGTGGGGGCATGATCACTCGCGTTACGGCGCGCATAGCTCCAGCACAGGGGGGATCCCCAGGCAACGCTTGCCGCGATGGAGGCGGCCAGGACCCGGCACTCAACGGGGACGATGGCTTTATCGGGCCGATGGAACCACCGGATGGGTGGCAAGCGGGGGGATGGCACGTAGAAACGCAAATCGTAGACGGCCAGGAAATCTATGTCGTGAATACGCCAGGAGTCGACGGCATCTACACCAACCTGGGCGACGCCGTAAACTTTGCGCAGAATTACGTCTATATCCCGTCAGGCTCCTTCGATCCGTTCGACATCGATCCATCGGACTTGCCCGATCTCCCCGACGATCCGCTCGCGGGCGATCCGGGCGCGGATCCAGACGGCGATCCAGGCGCGGATCCGGACGCCGATCTAGGCTCCGGCCCAGATGCCGACATCCCATCGTCTGAGGAGAATCAAGACACCGGGCCGCCTCCGTGGGCCTCAGACTATGCCAATGCCATGTCGCTGCTGACCAGGTTCGAACGAGGCGAGAAGCTCACCAGGCAAGAACGGGCCCAGTTGACAACGTACCTGAGTCAACACGGTCCAACTTCGTCGCCCGAAGCGCTGCGGAATCTGTTCAATCGTATGGAGAACCTGCCGCCCAATTGGCGCACGCCCAACATAACGTGGCTGGCGGGGATGACGCCGGGCGGATTTACCCAGTTGCAAGCACAAGTGGCGGCGCAAGAAGCGCAAATCCGGGCAGAGGCGCAACAAAGAGATGCTGCCCCACAGAGAAACGTATCCAGCGGCGAACAGAGGCAAAGCCCCATCGCGAGCATCGGAAATTACCGGGACCGCATAAACGCAGAGTTGGGGATAAGGCTCGTCCAGTACTATCAGACCAACAACCGGAATGCGCTGGCGGAGGGAAGGGAATACAGAGAGGAACAAGTAGCAAGCATCAAGGAGCACGAGGTAAGAAAGGGAGTGGGAGTGGTGGAAGGGGTCATGACTTTGAGCGACCCGGTGCTCCCCCACTCCGGCGAGTTCGTCTACGAGCAGACGTTCCTGTACATCCCTGGCCGCGGGCTGGATTACGTCTTCCGCCTCAACTATCACTCTCAACTGATCTACGACGGCTCGCTGGGCTGGGGCTGGGAGCACACCTATGACCGCCGCATCGTCCCGGCCAGCGGCGGCTCGCTGGCGCTGAAGGAAGGCGTCGGGCGTTTTGACGTCTACTCTTTCGACGGCACGGAGTTCACCCCGCCCGCCGGGCGCTACACCGCCCTCGTCAGCGACACGGCTGGCATCTCGATCACCAGCCGCAGCGGCAGCGTCGAGAGCTACTACCCGCTGGACAGTTCCGCTGATGCGGGTCGGCTGCGCACCATCGCCGACCGGAACGGTAATACCCTCCAGTTCGCCTACGACGAGAATGGCCGCCTGGAGACCGTCACCGACGCGCTGGGCAGGACGATCGCCTATGCCTACGACGGAAGCGACCGTATCAGCAGCGTCACCGACTTTGACGGGCGCTCGATGACGTTGACCTACGACGACAACGGTGACCTGGTCTCGATCACGACGCCCCCCGTCACTGTCACGCTCAACGGCAACCATGTTTCGATGGGCAAGACGACAATGTTCTCTTACACCTCCGGTTTCGACGACGAGCGGCTCAACCACAACCTGACCACCATCATCGCCCCCAACGAAGTGGCCGACGGCTCGCTCACGCCGCGCACGATCAATACCTACGGTACAGAAGGAATTGCCCTCGACCGCATCGTGAGCCAATTGTGGGGTGGCGGACGGGCGAACGGGAGCGGGATCCCCGCCGGCGGCGAGGTCACGTTCGTCTACACCACGGCCATCGCCATCGACGCGCCCGCCGGGGCCGCCAGCAAGGTCACCGTCACCGATCGCGGCGGCAACGAGATCGAGCTATGGCACGACGGCGCCGGTCACCGCCTGGAGAGCCGTCAGACCGTCGGCGGCGAGGAACTGGTGACGAAATACGCCTACAATATCGACGGCCAGATGACGAGCGTCACCTACCCAGCCGGGAACCGCGCCGAGTACGTCTACGACGATGGCGCGACGGACAGGCACGCGCACGGCAACCTGCTGGAATCGCGGTTCGTGGCCGACGCCGCTCGCGGTTGCGACGGCCTGGGCGGTACACCCTGCGCCGATCTCGTCACCACCTACACCTACGAACCCGATCACCAGCTTCTCCAGTCGGTCACCGACCCTCGCGGCGCCACCACCACCTACGCTCGCGACGATTGGGGCAACCTGATGCAGGTTACATTCCCCACCGTCACCGTCGGCGCTGCTGCACAGCAGGCGGCGACGAACCACTGGACCTACAACGCGCGCGGCCAACCGCTGACCTTCACCGACGCCGAAGGGAACGTCACCTGCTACGAGTACGACAGCAATGGCTACCGGCAGCGCGTCATCCGCGACTGTGGCCCTTCGACACGCTCAGGGCAGGCTCTAGGCGTGACCATCGAGTACGGCTATGACAGCGTGGGGAACCTCACGACCATCACCGATAGCCTCGGCGTTCGCACCGAGTACGTGTTCAACGCGCTCAACCAGGCGGTCAAAAAGACAGAAGCAGCGGGAACCGGGCTCGACTATGAGACCCTCTACTGGTACGACGCCAACGATAACCTGGTGCGAACGGACGTGGAGAACGTCGCGTCCGATCTGGACGCCGATTTTCATCCCGTAGGGACGTTGGCCCCTACGGGACTACGTCCCACAGGCGCGCACAGCCGCGACGGAGCCAATCCCTGGTTCACCACCATCAACACCTACGACCTGCTCGATAATCTGGTGCGCCGAACGACAGAAGTCACCGTCTCCTCTCAGATCACTATCGAGTGCCGCTACGACCCGCTGGAGAATCTGATCTCGGTCACCGATCCCAGGGGGAACCGCGTCGAGTACGTCTACGACGAGCGCAGCCTGCCGCGCGAGGTCATTGGGGGTGTCGGCTCGCCAGAAGCGTTCACGACCACCTACGAGTACGACGACAATGGCAACACAATACAGTTTACTGACGGCGAGGGAAACTTGACCGACTATGTCTACGACGGCTTTGACCGGCGCGTCGGCTACATAGACGCGCTGGGCAACGTGCGCGTCTGGGAATACGACGAGAACGGCAACATCGTGGTCACGAGCTTGCGCGATGGGCAAGACGGGCGCAATCCAGGTCGCGTCATTACCGCCGCCGCTCCGGTTACGCTCACCCATAACCTGAGCCACTTTGACGAGCGGAACCGGCTCTACCGACGGGAGCAAGAGTTCTTTACCGCCGACGTGGGCAGTGGCGTGATCACAGGTCTGACAACCGATGGAAACGGTGACGGCTGGGGGGAGACAGCGTTCACCTACGACCGCAACAGCAACCTCACCGCCATCACCGACGACAACGGGAACACCACCCAGTACGCCTTCGATGGGTTGGGCCAGCTCATCCTCACCACCGACGCGCTCAACAACACCTCAGCTTTCGCTTACGACGGCAACGGCAACCTGACGCAGATGGTCGCCACTGAGCGCCAGCCCGACAGCCTGACCGCCGATGAAATCTTTACCACCACCTTTACTTTTGACGAGGTCAACCGGTTGATCCAGACGACCAGCAACCCTTCGGCAGGTGTGGGGCAGGCTCTGGGCCAAACCACCCGTAACGAGTACGACAGCCGGGGCAACCTGGTCTTTACCAGCGACCCCAACGGCGTGCTCGTGGGAGAGACGAACGACCACGGCAACACAGCGCTCTTTGCCTACGATGGCCTGGGCCGGACAGTGGAAAAGACGTATCACCTGCGGGCGGGAGGCGTGGGCGAAGGCGCGGTCACCGGCCAGGTGCGGCTGTTTTATGCTTACGACGGCAGCGGCAACCTGACACGCCGCAGCGACCCCAACGGCAACGTCACTACCTACGGGTACGACGCGCTCAACCGGCTGACCGGCGTCACCTACGCCGACGAGACGACGGACGCGCTGGTGTACGACGGGGCGGGTAACCTGGTGCAGCAGACCGACGCCAACGGCAACGTCGTCACCCACACCTACGACGCGCTCAACCGGCTGGTGCGCAGCGACGTCACTCCTGGCGTGGGCGTGGGCGGTACAACGTTTCAGACTTTTGCCTGGGATGGACTGTCCCGACAGATCGCCATCAGCGACGATAACGACCCGGCGACCTCCGCCGACGACAGCGACGTCGCGTTCACCTACGACAGCCTCTCCAATCGGCTGAGCGAGATCCAGGGCGGCCACACTATCAGCAGCACTTTCGACGGCGCGGGCAACCGGCTCAGCCTGATCTATCCCGGCGGAACCGTCGTGACCTACACCCACGACGCCCTGAACCGGGTCGAGACCGTCGCCGATGACGACGGGGAAGTGGCCGCCTACGACTATATCGGCCCGTCGCGCCTGTTCCGCCGCACGAACGGCAACGGTACGTACGCAGCCTACGCCTACGACAGGGCGCGGCGAGTGACAGGCGTCGAACATCGTTTGAGCAGCGACGACTCGTTACTGACCAGTTTCAGCTACACCTACGACCGCGTCGGCAATCGTACCACCGAGACCGCTCAACCCGGCGACGCCACGACGACCTACACCTACGACAGCCTCTACCGCTTGACCGGCGCCCAGGGTCCGAGTTCCAGCTTCCAGTACGCCTACGACGCTGCTGGCAACCGGACGCGAGCGACCGAGGGTGGAGGGAGCACGCCCTATGCAACCAACAAGGTGAACGCATACCTGACCGTGGGTGGAGAGACTCGCACGTACGACGCCAACGGCAACTTGCTGTCGCGGCGATTCATCACCCAGGAAGGAGAATGGTTCATCTATCTGCCGCTCGTCGTGAGAGGGTTTGCAGGATCGGTGTCGAACAACCACGCGCCGGTCGTTCCAGATTCGCTGGCGTTGAACGGGGCGACCATCGTCACAGAGACCGTCATCAGCTACGAGTACGACTTTGCCAATCGCCTGCTGGGCACGAGGAAGGAGATCACGGTCACCACAGACGCGGACGTGCAAGTCGTCACCGAGACTGTTCGCTTCACCTACGACGGGTTGGGACGGCGCGCGAGCAAGCAGACAAGCGACAGCATCACGCGCTACATCTACGATGGAAGACGAGTAATCGAGGAGCGGGACGGAACGGACGCTCTCCTGACCACCTACGTCGAGAGACTAAAAATGGACGGAGGCGGAAGCCACGTCGTTCTCTACCAGACCGACGCGCTGGGCAGCGTTCGCGCCCTGGCCGACGAAACGGGAAGCGTCGTGGAGCGGGTGGACTATGGACCGTTCGGCGCGCCGATCTTGAGCGGCGGAGGAAGCGCGAGCAGCCAGGGCAATCCCTACCTGTTCCGCGGCCTCCGCTACGATGCCGAGAGCGGGTTCTACCTCGCCGGCGTCCGGCAGTATGAGCCGAGCACGGGGCGCCACGCGCAGCGCGGCGAGCCATCGCTCGGCAATCCGTACACCTTCGCTGGCAACAATCCGGTCAACTTTGGTCCTCGCTGATCCACGTCCGTTTCTACGGCGGAGCAGGCTCTATTGTGTTCGGGCCTGCTCCGCCCAACGTCGCCTCGTCCCCTTGTCTCGCACTTTTGGTATTGCGAGTTTTGGCCGCCGCGAGTATAATACAGATAACAAGCGGCAGCTCTAACAAACCCCGAGGTGACGTATGGCGCTACAAATCGGCATCGTGGGCCTGCCGAACGTCGGCAAATCCACCCTCTTTAACGCGCTCACACAGGCGGGGGCGGCGGTGGCCGCCTATCCTTTCACCACCATCGAGCCGAACCAGGGCATGGTGGCGGTTCCCGATCCCCGGCTGGAGGCGCTGGCGGCGATGGCCGGGCCGGAGCAAGTGACCCCGGCAACGGTCGAGTTCGTCGACATCGCCGGCCTGGTGCGAGGCGCCCATCGCGGCGAAGGGCTGGGCAACCAATTCCTGGGCCACATCCGCAACGTCGACGCCATCGCCCTCGTCTGCCGCTGCTTTGTAGACCCCGACGTGGCGCACGTCGAGGGGGATGGCCTTTGGCCAGATCCGCTGCGCGACCTGGGCGTGCTCGACCTGGAGCTGACGCTGGCCGACCTGGAGACGGTGGAGCGGCGCTTGGACAAGGTGCGCTCGGTGGCCAAGGCAAAGCCCCGCGAGTATGCCGCCGAGTTAAAGGCGCTGGAGACGCTCCACGCGCGCCTGGAGGCCGGGGGGCGCGCCCCCTCAGGCGAGGGGCTGGAGGCGGCGCTGGCCCAGGAGATGCAACTGCTCACCGCGAAGAAGCGCGTCTACGTGGCGAACGTCGGCGAGGAGGACCTGCCTGACGGCGGGCGGTGGATCGAGGAGATCGCTCGCCTGGCAGAGGAGAAAGGCGCTTCTTACCTCGTGCTCTGCGCCCAACTGGAGGCCGATCTGAGCGATTGGCCGCCCGACGAGGCCGCCGCTTACCGCGCCGAGGTGGGGCGCAGTCCCGTAGGGGCCAACGCCCCTGCGGGGCTGGAGCATTCTGGGCTAGTGGCGCTGGCAAAGGCAGGCTACGAGGCGCTCGACCTGATCACCTTCTTCACCATCACCGGCGGGCGAGAAGTGCGGGCCTGGCCGATACCGCGCGGCACGAAAGCGGCCCAGGCCGCCGGACAAGTCCACAGCCAGATGGAACAAGGCTTTATCCGCGCCGAGGTGGTGCACTTTGAGCAATTGGTGACAGCGGGCAACTGGCAAAAGACGCGCGAGCAGGGTATCTTGCGCGTCGAGGGCCGCGACTATGAGGTACAGGACGGCGACGTTTTGCTGATTCGCTTCAGTCCCTGAGAAACCGGGTTTTTGGCAAAAACCCGGTTTCTGAATTGCTCGACCTGCGCCACCTGCCCTGGCTTGGGGCGGATGAAGGGGCGCACCTCTCGAATCTTGGCCCAGGCATCGTCAGACGTCAAGCCAGTGCTGGCCAGATAGGCGGCGGCCATCGTCGCTGCCCGGCCCACCCCGGCCCTACAGTGAACATAGACCCCCCCACCCTGCGCGATCTCCTCCGCGATGAAATCGGCCCCGGCGCGCAACTGTTCCAGCGTCGGCGGATCGTCGTCAATCGTCGGCAGATACAGGTAGCGCTCTGGCGCGATGCCGGCGGCGTTGTCGTCGAACTCGACACGCATATTGACTACCGCCGTGATGCCCCGCGCCGCCAGTTCCGGCCAGCCGCGCCGCCGGTATTGCCCGCCCACGTGCAGGTGCGGCGTGATCTGGCTCACGCGGCGGATGGGCGCGCCGGCGACGATGCGCACCCCATGATCGGCCGCCCATAGCGCCGTCACACGCAACCCCTGCCGGGTGAGCCGGCTCCATAGAATGCCCAGTCCCTTGGAGATTTTTTCTAGTGGTTTCATACTTTGATCAACTCGTATTCCCGGTTGCCCAGCCCGACCCGCGCCGCCGCGTCTATGCAATTGCTCATCCATGCCCAATTCACATTTCCTCCTGATAGTAACCTTTCCGAGATCCGCTGTGTCAAACATCTGACTGACACTTGCATCATTTAACAAGTATGCTATGATACTCGATAGAATAAACTCTGGCAAGGAGATTGTGATGGACGTTGCGGTTAAACAATTGCCCCATACCGGCAAACTCCAGATCGACATCCACGTATCGGCTGATATGAATTTTTCTGCGGCGGCAGCGCGCCGCCGTGTGGGCCGTTTCGTGGCCGACGAGATCAGCTACTTGATGCGCGGCGGTGAGCCTAACCTGGTAATCGCGGATCGCATTCACTGGCGCGTACCAGTGCTCCTCACATTCCCCGGTCACGGCAACGTCGGCTCTGTCGGCGCTATTGACGTAGACGTCGAAACGGGCCAACTGCACGTGACCCCCGAATTGATCGCGGAGATACAACAACGTGCCTCAGACCTCGCCGCCCGTCAGCCCCCGAGTTAACGGCATCTCTCTTTGCAAGCAAACGCAGCCTGCTGACTGTTTGGCCGCCTGCGCTGCAATGGTGCTGGATTTTCTTGGGCGATCCCTTTCTTATGAGACACTACTGGATCTGTTGGACATTGGCCCATACGGTGCACCCCGACGCAATATCCTGCGGCTGACCATTCTTGGCCTACAGGTCAATTACGGAGAAGCTACACCAGGCATTCTGGCGGCCTACCTGGAAAATAGACAACCCGTGATCGCCTTTGTAGACACAGGAGAATTGCCCTACTGGTCAGAATCCACCAACCACGCCGTAGTCGTCGTCGGTCTCAACGACGATACCGTGCTGCTTTACGATCCTGCGTTTGATAGCCCTCAAGTCGTACCGCGTGGAGATTTCGAGTTAGCCTGGCTCGAGTGTGACAACGTATGCGCTTTGATTACCAACTAGTGTCCTCGGCTGTCGCAGTACGCGGCCTGAAAAGTTGCGCCAGCAATCACAACGTGCTACAATGCAACCCATCAATCAATTTGGACTTTGGACAAGTGCGAACAGCCGGTCGTAATTGACTGGCTAACAATTGAACTTTAACAAGCAGTTTCGGGCCGGTTTGAGACTTTCTAGCTCTTTTTGATGACCGGATGGCGCTTTCGAGGC
>DAOTUB010000064.1:0-11142 GCA_034437455.1 Anaerolineae bacterium
CGGGTAAAGAAAGGCTTGTCTAGGACTTGAATCCTGAACAGAAAGGCCAAACCCCTATATATACCGGTTCGCCAAGCGAAGAACGTATATGTGGTGGTAGGCTAAAAACTTTTATCCAAAGTCCAATTATGTGTGATGCCTACATAATGCTCCCACGAGACGCACGGGCGCCCCGGTGAATAGGCTGTCGTGCCCTTCCACCGGGGCGCTTTGGCGTCCCTTGCCGATTGATGAAAAAGAAACGCGGCGACCTCGGTTAAAGTCGCCGCGTAATCGTACTATCCTCGACGTTCCATATCACCCTCTCATAGCGCTTCCGGCGACAGGCGCCGGAGCTAGAGGGCTACTACCATATTGTCCTTACGTCGGAAAGCTCTATCTTGCGATCTCGGCTGATGAGCGGCACATCCAAGTGCAATGCGGTTGCCGCGATCACCCGGTCCGGCAGATCGGGTACCTGCCCTCGTGATACCTGCTGCACCGCCAGGGCTATGGACTGTGTGAGTGGAACGATCTCCAGCAACGACGGTCGTTGCTGCAGGCCCTTCTCCAACAGAGGAATGGTCTCTGCCGGAATGCGGCCCTTATCCACCAGGTAGACTATCTCTACGATACTGATGCTGGCTACGCCTACCCTGATTCCATCTGTGCGGCAGGCCTCGAATTGCGCCAAGGCTGAAGCAGACAATCGCGGGGAATCCAGCAGGTACCAGATGATAGCGTGTGTGTCAGCGATCACCCCGGTCACAAGATGTCCTCTCGTGGAAAGTTGGCCCAGGCGTCGCGACGGGCCAAGTCTATCTCCTCAGCGTTGATATCAAAGCCCAGGTCTTTCCATAACCCTCGCAACGACGGCAGAGGACGTGCAGATTCCTGAAGCTCGCGTTCCACCTCGGGCAATGCCCGGACGATCACGCGCAGCCGCTCGTAGGGCGGCAATTGTCGCAGTTTCTCTAGTACCGTGTCGGCTGTGGTGACTATGGTTGGATTCATTTTGCTATTCCTCCCGGGTAGCCGTCTGGAGCATTGGACTCTTCAGTGTACTGGCCATTTGTGCCTCGTGGAGTACTCACAGCTTGACGCTCTATTTTTCCTCAAACACGTGATGATTGTATCACATTCCACATACGCTGGCAAGAGGGTACGCGGCTGGCAGCCGAGAACCTGCAGGGGCATATCAGGGGATGCCGTCCGCCCAGGTGGAAAACAACCCAGGTCCACATCACACCCCAGATGCACTCTGCCTGGAGGGGAGACATGCAAAGCGGTCCATCGCCCGGGCCAGCGTGGGAAACCGCCCCCGATACATCCGCCAGTCAGCCAGGAGATACCCGTCTTCCTGGCGATATTGCACCCCCTCCAGACCGTACTTGCCGATGAGAAAAGGGATTTGTCCTGTGCGGTGCAGTGCCATCAGACGAGATCGCACCCGATGGGCGGGCCAATTCATCAGCCGGCTGACGGCAGCCAGGGAAAGCCCTACCGCTCTGGCCAGGACCAGGAAGGCGTCGCCCTCTTCCGACCAATCCAGTTCGTGGCCAGCTCCCCGGCCTTTGTGGAAGTAGACCTGTTCGGCATCCGAGCGACGGATACGCCAGTTGCCCCATTTCACACCCGGCAGCTTACCGGCGTGGATGTAGCGGTTCACGTCCCGGTGGTTCACCCCGTGCATCTCCTCTACCTGACCCGGCGTCAGCCACTCGTCGTCCCAACGCTCGACCGCCAGGGCCACCAACCGCGCCAGGGCAGGATCGCGCACCCGCTCTGGCCGGAAGAATATCCAATGCTCCGGCTTGACGACGAAACGCTTCAGGTCCTCGATCCGGATGCGCCACACCTTTCGGCGGCGGAATGGGAGCAAACGCGCTCGCAGCCATCCCATCTCGATCCACCGGCACACCGCGTGGACGTCTACGGCGAGCATCTTTGCCGCCTGGTTCGCCGTCACGTACCCAGGCGTCTTCGAGGGCGCCGGCAGTCCCAGGTCGCGCTTCCAGCGCAGATGGACGGCCGTCGGCGTGCGCCCCAGTTTGGCTGCCATCTCCTCTTCGGAGAGGACACCCAGGTTTTGCCGGAGAAACGTGTCCTCCGCCTCGCTCCATGGCAGGGGTTTGCGCCGGGGAGCCCTTTCCGCCTCCGCCAGCGCCTGCGCAACCACATCGAGCGTATCGATCTCGCCGGTCATCACACCAAGCATCGGCGTCATCCTCTCCGATTCACCCGTCGCGCCACCCGCTGAAGAAACTGGATCAGCGGACAAGCCCCACAGAGCCTCTCCACGTCCCGCAACCCGCAGGCCACGCAGGTACCCTCGGCTGCTTGGGCCACCTCGCCCCACGTTGGATCGGTCCCCTTGCCGGAGATCTCAACCGGACCCTCTTTCTCCTGGAAGAGTTGCCAGGCAGGGCGGATTATCCTGATGAGTTCCTCCACCCCGACGACGCAATTACCGCAGGCGCTCGCCGACGCTTCTTCGAGAGCTTTCCAGGGCACCTTTTTCTCTTCTTCCGGGGGCAGACCTTCCTCCTTCGCCGCCTCCAGGGCCGGGATGTACTCCTCGCCTTTGCGGGCCGCCTGCTGCACCTTTGAGCAACGCTCGAGCCTTCCCCGGACGCGGGTACAGGTAGCCTTGATCAGTCGCACGTCGGCCCGTCGTTCCGCCAGCGCCCGGGCCGTCTCTACCTGCACTCCAACGTCGGGGATGGAGAGCAGGGCCTCCACTGGCTCACGGCCGCGAGGAAATCGGCCTGCCGCGATCAGATCCCGGATCTCCGGCTCCAGTTCCAGGAGTCGGATCCGGTCCTTGATCGTGTTGGAGGCTATGCCGGTCTCTCGGCTCAGGCGGGCGACGCTCATGTCGGGTTCCTGGAGAATGCGCCGGTAGTGCAGCGCTTCCGAGACCGGGTCGGGAGCCGCCCGCACCAGGTTCTCGGCCACCATGTCCAGGTATTGTTCGGCCTCCTCTTTCTCTCGGATGATCACCGGTATCAGAGGGGCCTCGCTTCCCAGGTGGCGAGCGCTCATCAGCCGCAGGTTGCCGACCACGATCTGTACGTGACCGTTCACCCGCACGCCGATGAGCGGCTCGATCACCCCACGCTTTTTGATCGAGGCCGCCATCCGCTCGACCTCGTGCTGTGGATAGACCTGCCGCATATTGCGCGGGTGAATCTTTAGCACCGTGTGGGGCAGGTGCAGGACTTCTTCCTTGCTCACCACCGCTCTATCTCCGTCCATTGTCGATCACCTCGCACCTTACCTCACCGTCGGGATACAGAAAGACCGGCCTTGTCTCGTCTGGGATGAGTTTCACAGGCTGAGCATCCTGAGCGAGCCTGGAACGCGGTTCCAGCGGCATCCAGCGGCAAATACTCATCTCGTCCTGCACCGGTCCCAACTCACCGGAACGGCGCAGGTAGATATGGATGGCCTTGACCAGTGCGGCGTGTGTCAGTCGCTCGCCCGGCCACAGTACCAACGCCAGATCAGGGTCCGCTGTACAAGACGGGAAGTGCACCGGCTCCCCTAGCGCCGGATCGCAGCGCACCCGGAGCACCGGTATACCGAAACCGTGTTGCTCGAAGCCCACCACAGCCTCAGTTACCTGGTTTTCCAGGTCGGTTATAGTCACAAAGTTCATACGTTCCCTCCAAGATTGACGAGAGCCATTCCTTGCTCAGAAAAGCGGCGCCAAATAGAAAGCAAGCCAATTCCGCGTATCAACTACGAAACGGTAGATCTCGTCGAGACCAAAGAACAACAATATCGCCGACAGGAGCAGGATCAACACGGCGACGATGATCTTGCCTTGCTTCTTTTTCACTCCCATTGTCCTCAAGTTGATTTTCTCCATCACTCTTTCCCCTCAAGTTGCTACTCTCACCACTGCGCCCAGGTCCTCCATTGCCGACCGCACGAGCGGATCCTGAGCCAGTGCTGGAGGCAGGTCGGCGGGTGAGTTGATCCAACCTTCCTGCTCTGTTTTCACCGAACCGTTGTTCGACGAAGGCTCCGTCTTTTCTCTCTCCGCCAGCACGACCTGCATCTCGACCGGCTCGCCGATCAGCGACGCCAGCGCCTGCTCAACGACCTGGCGGGTGTCGTCGTCCTCCAACCGTTTGCGGTGGAAAGCATAGCCGGTCGCTAAGACCACTTGTCTGTCGCCCACCGCTACAGGCGAGCAGGAACGCAGCAGGGCCTGCAACTTCATTCCCCCTCTCCGCCGTACTTGGGCCAGCACGTCATCCCAGTGCTCCTGCAGGGCGTCCAGTTGGCGGGGCAGTTTTGGAGTCGCCTCGACCTTGTCTCCCTCACCAACATTATCATCCTCCTCGGCTTTCTCCTGGGGCCGCCGGTCCTTTGTGCTTGCTCGTCCAACCGGGTCTTTCGGCGTGGCAGGAATCTGATGTGCAGCGCGCGGCGTACCATCCACGCTCGGTCTATTGCGCGCGACGCCGACCGGTACGGCATCCAAACTCGTTGTGACGGCGACCTGCGGCCCCACGATTGCGCGCACCAGCGCCAACTCCAGGCCGGTGCGGTCATCGGTGCCGTGAGAGGCTGTCTTCACCAGCGCCGAGAGCCAAGCCAGGAGCTTCTCAATCCCCACCTGGCTTAGCGCCTCCAGGCGCGATAACACCCCTATCCCCTTCGACAGACTCAGAGCAGGCTGTTCCACTCCGGCCGCCGTCGCTAGAGCGTCGCGGAGATACTCGATCAGTTGGGAACGTACCACGCCGGCATCGGTGTCCATCATCAGGAGATTGGAAAGAGCCGTCAGCGTCTGACCAACATCCCCCGCCGCAACCGCCTCCAACACGTCCAGCAATCCCTCCTCGGGCACCACCCCCAGTATCTGACGGACCAGCGAGGCGGTGACCGGTCCCCCGGTCGCCACCTGCTCCAGGAGCGACAGCGCGTCGCGGAGCGCCCCATCCGCGTGACGGGCGATCAACGCCAAAGCCTCCGGCTCGACCTCCATCCCCTCCGCGTCGGCCACGTGGACGATATGTTCGACGATGGCTTCGAGCGGAATGAGGGTGAAGGAATGCCGTTGGCAACGGGAGATGATCGTCGCTGGTAACCTGTGCGCTTCGGTCGTCGCCAGCACGAAGATGACGTGCGGTGGTGGTTCCTCCAACGTCTTGAGCAGCGCGTTGAAAGCGGCCTTGGAGAGCATGTGCACTTCGTCCACCACGTACACCTTGTATCGCGCCTGGGACGGTTGGAAGCCGACCTTCTCCTGCAATTCCCGCACGTCGTCCACGCCCGTGTTGGAGGCGGCGTCGATCTCGATCAGGTCCATCAGTCGCCCTTCGTTGAGCGCCCGGCATAAGACGCACTCGTTGCAGGGACATCGGTCCTCCGGTCCTGTGCAGTTGACCGCCTTGGCCAGGAGGCGCGCGCAGGTCGTCTTGCCCGTCCCGCGAGGACCGGCGAAGAGATAGGCGTGGGCCACGCGGTCGCCTCGCAGCGCGTTGCGCAGCGTGCGGACGACGTGCTCCTGGCCCACGACGTCGTCGAAGGTCTGGGGACGCCACTTACGGTACAGCATCAGGTGGACCCATCGTTGAGCGACGCCGCGGACGCCTCCGGCAAGAAGACGACCGGCCCCAGGCGTTTCTTGCGCCGACGGGCGACACCGTCCTGCACCGTGGCGCGCAGGTCCCTGGGGCCGCTGCCTGCCAGGCGATCAAAGCGCCAATTCTCAGGCCGGTACCGGTAGCCCAGGTAGACCGCCCCGTTGAGTCGCAGCAGCGCCCAGGGCGTTCTTCCCTGGGTTTCCCTCAACGCCTGCCGCCACCGCTTCAGAGCGTTGGTGTAGCCAAGTTGGTAGGCGGCCTCCAGGCGGTCGCCTCGCTCCGCTGCCTCTTCACCTAGCAGGAGGCGGCGGTCGATCTCGTCTTTCAGTGCATCAACCCTCATCCATCCCCCTCGCCTACATCGCTGGGATCGCCACGGCTATCGTCTGTGGCTTTGGCGCGACGATCCGCATTTGTCGCGGTTGCACCATCTCCGGCAATTGCAATGCGCGACGGCTTCCATCCAACCCCAGCCTCCCGCGGGCCGTGCGCACCAGCACCGGCGCAGGTTCATCGGGCACGCCCAACGCCCGGGCCGAGCGAGGCCGCTCGCCCAGGCCGATCAACGTGGATCGGGTGACAATGGCGATGTCCTGCAATGCCGTCTCGATCTCCCGCACACTGCGGTCCTTCGCCGCCACGTCCAGCTCGACTCGCACACCATTGATCATCGCGTCCAGAGCGGCGTCTCCGGCAAAGTTCAGCCGCTCCACCCGCTCGATCAGGTTGCGCAGTTGGACCACTGACCGGGGATGCAAGCGATTGTTCTTCTGGAGCGAGGCCAGGACGTCGGTGATCACCTCGTACACCAGGGTGCGGAGCTGGGCCACCACGTCCCGCAAGAAGGAGTCCACCACCTGCTCCTTCTTGCGGCGGGCCTGCTCGACCACCTCCCGGTGCATCTCGCGCATCAACTGTTCTTTCCACGCGGCGGCGCTGCGGGCAGCGGCTACCCCAGCCCGTATCCTCTCCTCCTGAGCCCAGACGCGCTCCCGCTCCAGGCGGAGCTGCATCTCCCGCCGCTCCTGCTCCATCCGGGCCTGGGCGCGGATGCGCTCTGCCTCGGCCTGCTCCTCGGCCAAAAGGGAGGGGAGCGGGACATATTCGAGCTCGACGTCGAAGTAGAAGGAAGCGTAGAAAGCCTCCCTGGAAGGGATTTGGCGAGAGACCTCCTCGACGAATCGGACGGCAAACTCCCCTGGCCCCAGCTCCTGCACTGCTCCAGGGTGGAGGGCCTGCAGGCGGCGGTAGGCGGCGCGGGCCGCCACGTGGTATTTCGCCAGGACGCGCGCCACCGTCTCGTCGTAGTTGGCCGCCATCCGATCCCTGAGCGCCAGGTATTGCCGGTGAAACGCTTCGTTCTTCTCCTTCCACCCGGCGTAGGCGGTCACTGGGACGAAAAAGCCCCAGTAGGTGCGGAAGGCGCATCGTTCCAGCCACTTGCGCGCCGAAGAGTCGATGCTGTCCAGCTCCCGGACGTCGTCGCGGGGGAGGAGGAACTTGTGGCCCAACTCCAGAAGCTCATGCAGTACCTGCTCCTCCTCACCCCGGCCGGGGGCGATTCCCAGGTCACGCCAGCGCAAGCTCGCGCGCGCCCGCCAGCGGCCGATGTGCAGCCGCACCAGGACCCCCTCGCGCATCAACTGCAGCCAGCGGGGGTTGGTGGCGGTGATGGACGCGGGATCCTCGCCCAACGCCTGGGCCAGCGTCAGACGCAGTTCGTCAGTGCGTGTCGTCATCAGGACCTCCCTTGTTTCATCCGTCGAGGGCAAAATCGAGACCGAGCGTACTTCCACCGGCGTCGCCCCGTAGCGCCCACCGCTCGGCCCGGGTCCGCCGGCGCCAGATCTGCGAGCGGGTGCGGATAGGCTGGGGCTTGTCGCCTTTCCAGGCCCGTGCCCCGCTCTTCCAGCGGCGGACGGTGTAGTCGTTCTCCTCGCACCAGGCCAGCGCATCGTCCAGGTCGAAACCGGCGGGCTTCGTCTCGGCGCCGTTCGGGGCGACGTTGCGCCCGCCGACCAGCCAGAACTTGGTGACAATGACACCGGAAGTGACGACGGCAAAATCGATCCGCTCGGGAAGGGGGGATAGAGTGGTCCTCATTCGGATCCCCCATCATTGATTGGGAGCACGCAGTACGGGCGCACAGAGCCCGGGAAGGGGATGCCCATTTTGGCGAAGCAGTCTGTACACAAGGCGTACCTTCCCACCACCGGCACAGGCCGGATGGCGACATCCACGTTGCACAGATCGCAGATCACCTCGTCTGGACCCAGTAGGTCGCCGACCTCAACCTCGCCGTCGTCGGTGACGAGGGTCCAGGCCGGGCGGAACGTGGGCCACCAGGCAGCGACCTGGCAGCCGTCGTGTTGGTATGATTCTTGTAGGATCTGTATCGTCGGCGATTCGTCTCGGGCTCGCCGGACAACCCCCACGACTTCCCCTTGTGGGGCGAGCAACTGGGGACCTTCGAGGCGCAGACCATTGGCGGCCAGGAAGCGCGCCAATTGCGCCTCGGTCATCGTGTGTTTAATGCACTCTCGCATTTTCAGCCTCCCTTTCGTCGAACGTTCTCCTGGCGTGTCACAGCTCTCTCCGCCCCCGCCGGGCTTCCGTGGGGCGCGCCGCCTCCAGCTTTTTCTCCAGTTCCTGCCGGTTCTCCAGCAGGCCTCGATATTTTGGAGGAAGCAGATCAAGGTCATTCACTTCCTTTAGCGCAAGTAGTGTCATGAACTCGATGTCTGCCGTGGAGGGCCGGATGCGCTGCACGGCCTGGAGCAGGGCCTCGGCTGGATCGAGATCCTCATCTTCGATCAACTCGACAGCCTTGACGGTGACGGCCTCGATCTCGGCGCCGGTCCAGCCGTCCGTGGCCGTGATGCACTCGTCGGGTATGCATTCCGCCTGCAAACCGTATCGGCGGCACATCACGGCGAAAACGGCGCGACGCTCCTCCTCGTCGGGGACCAGGAAGGGGATCTTCTTGTCGAAGCGGCCCGGACGACGTAGGGCAGCGTCGATGAGATCTGCGCGGTTAGTGAGGCCCAACACGATAGCTCTGCCCCGGTGTCCTGTATCGGACATCCACTCCAGCAGCCGTTGGAAGATGCGTTGGTCTTGTTGAGAGCCACCCGTTCCACCACCACGGGAGATGGCTTGGTCGATCTCATCGATCACCACGATCGTGGGCACCATCCCCTCGACGGCGGCGAGGGCTTTCTCCAGATTGCGCTCCCCCTCGCCCTGCCATTTGGAGGCGATCTGACCACCGATGCGCAGACGCACGGCGTTGATTCCTGCTTCCTTGGCCACTGCTTCGGCGATGATGCTTTTTCCAGTGCCCGCCGCGCCCGTCATCAATACGCCCATCGGCGTACGACGGGTACGCCCCTCTCGCATCGGCCGGATCACCGAGCGGGTGAAAAAATCCTTGATGTGTTGCAGTCCCCCGATGTCGTCGAAACCAAAACGGGGATCCATCACCTCCAACACGTCCCCGTACTCCGACCGGATGATGGCCTCCTTCCGATCTCGCACCATCTCCGGACGCAGTTCCCTTTCAGTTTCGGCGCGAAGCAGAATGTCCTCCAGATGCACTAAGGAAAGACCGGCGGTGACGTTGGCCAAATTCTGTTGAGTCAGATCGTCGGGCCACTCAAAGCCGCCGCGTTCCTCTAGCTCCAGGTACCACTCGATGAACACCAGTCGCTCCTCCGGCCCGGGAAGAGGGACCTTCACCGCTTCCCACTTGGAGGAGGCAGCCCGCACAGCGCTGTTGATCGCCGACAGGTTCGGGGTGACCAGGAAGACAGGGTTGCCTGCGGCCACAATCTCCGCGTCCCGCCCCCAGCGGGAGACGGCAACCAGCACGTCCCGGTCGGCAGGACTCATCGCGGCCACGTCGGCGTCGGGGGTGATCGCTTGGGCATCCTCGACGATGACCGAGGCCAGCTTGTCATCCGGCCCACCCATCCGCAGCAAGCGACCCAAAAGGGGAAGTGCGTCAGCAGGGGCGCGGGGTAAGTCTGTGCTGCCTCCGCCTGACGCCACACCAAGGGACTGGAGAGCGGCCAGGGCAGGATCGATCTCCTGCTGCTGTCCACCACCCAATCCCAGGAGTTCCACAAATTTCTCCCGCATCGTCTCCAGGGGAAAGGTTACTCCCTGGTCGCGGGAGTACACGGCCACCACTTGGCGGCCAGCCAACATCTGAGCCAGGTAGGTGACAAAAGGCACGCCGGGGATGGCGTAATCGTGAATGTTGAAGTGCAGGATGAAGGCATGCGCTACCCCAGAGCGATATTTTTCCATCACCTCCTGCGCCCAGGTGGGCGTAGGGAAACACTGTTCGCTCATCGCGCGTCTCCCCTCAGTGCGCGTGAACGCGGGATGTGAGCGATTCGCGCTCGTGATGGTGCTGTTCAACCTTGCCATCCCACTCCACCGCCACGTCCTGCGCGGCCAGATCGGCAAAGAACCGCTCAATAGCCTGGCGGCCGGTCTCCAGTGTACCTTCGTTCACAAAGACGGAGACCTGACCGTCGGCGGTGATGACAACTCTTGATTTCACAATTCCTCCTTGCTTTCCTACAGCTCCACGCTCAGCACCAGTGCGCCGTTGGGGGCGCGGGTCTGGTCGGTGATGCAGTACCCGGCTTGCGGTATGACTTGTGCCACCCGTTTCTGGATCGCCAACCCAGCCAGGCCGGTGAACAAGCCGGTCACAGCATCCTGAATCTGTTCCACGGCCTGTCTGTCCCCAGCACTGGCGCGGCCACGGGTGTTGACCGTCACCAGCCAGTCCGGGGAGACGCGGATCAGGATGTTTCCGATCCGCACGCCGATCCCTGACGCCCTCGCGCCTGAATGGGCACGCCAGAGCGATGTCAGTTCCGGCTGGCCCAGGTGGGCGAAGCGTTGGCGCAGGAACACCAGCAGGGCCTGAGTGACAGCCTCCGTTCCGAGGTTTTCCAGTTCGCGGGCCAGATCCAGGGACACCTGGCCCTTTGCCACAGCGATAGCATCACAAGGCATTTAAACATCCTCCTGTTTTATAGTGAATTAATTGTTGACTTGGGCCTATCTGCAAGGTTGTCGGTGACTCAATCCGTGTTAGAATAGACCCTATATGGCAGATACCGAGGCAAGCAACGAGACCAGCATCATTCATGCCGTAAGTGTGGCTTGCATACAAGGCACGAGCGGCAGTAATGAGAACGGCCATCGCTGTTTTCCTAGCAACCGGAAGTGACTGTACCAGGGTAGTTGAGTTTGGAGATGTTCTGGATCGGGAGTTTCTGGAAGTTTGGTGGCCACGATATATAGGGAATGCCCACGGGCGCGACGATGATCTCCGAAGGACAAAGAGCAGGGTGGTCTCGTTGATAGTGAGAGGAGATCGGCAAGAATGGGAATTTATCAAAGAGTAAAGATTTGGACTTTGGACAAGTGCGAACAGCCGGTCGTAATTGACTGGCTAACAATTGAACTTTAACAAGCAGTTTCGGGCCGGTTTGAGACTTTCTAGCTCTTTTTGATGACCGGATGGCGCTTTCGAGGC
>DAOTUB010000065.1:0-8633 GCA_034437455.1 Anaerolineae bacterium
TAATTAGCACGGACTTCACCTTTGGGGTAGAAGCCCAACCCCCGTTGGGCGGTTCTGACCCTCAAACGGCCAACAGGGGTTGGCCTACTACCCTAATCCGTGTTATTTAGATGACAAGGGGGCAGGGTAACAAAGTGAGGTGGGGCTTGGATTTGGCAATCCAAGCCGAGCAGAGCAGGTATGTTATTCCCTTTCTAAATCCTTTTCAGGAAAGCAACTTTAATGGAATCTGAACAATTCACACTTCCGCACCGGGCAGCGGCCATAGTCGCGAGGGGCGAGATATGGCTGCTTTTGATTCTCTACGCCTGGTTCGTGATCTCTGACGATGTGCCCCTGATCGGCCTTGCCGCGCTGGGGCTGGTCTGGATCACCCGCTGGGCGACGACGGGGCACTTGACGACGACCACGCCTATGGGCCCGCTCATGCTGGCGCTGCTGCTCCTGATGCCCCTCAGCTTGCTCATTTCCGTGGACCTGACGCTGACCCGACCGAAGGTCTACGGCGTGGTGTTGAGCGTGGCCTTCTTCTACGCCGTGGTCAACCGGCTCCGCACCCGGCGGGATATACAGCTTGGCGCCTGGATTCTGGTGCTGGGCAGCCTGGCAATCGCCCCGCTGGAAATTCTGATGACGAATTGGTCCGGAGGCGGGAACCCGATACTCCCCTTACCCCCGGTCTACCGACACCTGCCCCGCCTGATGCACAAAATCCCCCGCGCCCCCGGCGGCGGCTTCAATCCCAACGGCACGGGGGGGACCCTGATTTTCCTGATCCCCCTGCTGGTCAGCCTCCTCTGGGAGCGCGAGAGGATGGAGCTCCCTCTGGAGGGCCGTCTTTGGGGTAGTGTTCAAAAACTGCCCCTTTTGGATACTTTTTCAGCTTGGTTCATTGGACACTTTGCTCCAAGCTGTTCGCAGTATAAGGAATGATGGACACATTCCGTCAGAGCAAAATCGCCAAACTTTGGGCTCAAAACCGGAGTTTTGCTCTCATTTTCAGCCTTCAGAGTCCTAAATCTGCCTCGGTTGGCCTTTATCGGGTATCAAGAGGGTCTGACGGAATGTCCAGTGTTTGAGCAAAAGTGTCCAGTGCAGATCTTGGCACATTTGTTCGGTTTGAGCACTACCCAAGTTTTGGGTGATCCCGCTGCCAATCGCGGCACGTTGTGGTCTATGAACTCGCGATTGGTCCATTTCATCCGGACATGTGAGGTGCAGATGATCATTCTGGATGATTTCCACCATCTGATCGACAAAGAAACCAATCGTGTTCTGGGCAAGGTCTCCGACTGGCTCAAAGTGCTCATCAAAGAGACAAACATCCCTTTTCTGGTGGTGGGCGTGGAAGGGACAGTCAAACGCATCCTGGATACGAATGCTCAACTTTCTCGTCTGTTCGCCATTCGTGAGACATTGCATCCTTTCCGATGGGATATCCAGAACCCCGAGACGATCAAGGAGTTCATGACGTTTGTTGCCTTTGCAGAGCGCCTGATTGGCGTCCGTTTGACCGAAGAGATCGAGCGCGAGGATCTACTTTACAGAATGTACTATGCCACAGATGGGATTGTGGGCAACGTGATGAATCTATTACGCTACGCCGTCGCGCTTGCCCAACAGCGAGAGGCAAACGTCCTCACACTGGAAGTGCTCACGGCAGCTTTCAATATGCGACTGGCCGAGCATATGCACAAGAGAAGCCCCTTTCTCCCTTCTGACGATCCTGCAACGTCGCTGTCTCCCCAGTCGCCCGAACCCAAAAGCCCTCTAGCAGGAAACGACTTATCCGCATCTGATGTGTTGACGACCCAATAGAAGAAGGGCACTTGTGGACATCTCCTTGTGTCGTCCTTTGCTATGCAGAGTCTCGTTGCTGCCAGACGAGTTACTGGGGTCTTACCTGGCTCGCCTGGCAGCAGCCAACTGCTACGAACCATCTTCAATACTCACCCGGTTGTGCAGCAAATATCTTGCTGGCCTCGGACTGCGAGACAACCTGGCACACCCTAAACATCCTGAAACCTATGATATATTGGCATCGCTTGGTTGTCTCACCCCTCGCGAGTTAGCCAATGCATCCGTCCATTACTTTGCTCAGGCACCCATTTTGGCCAAGATGGAGAACTCCAGCATCTACCTTTCGGACGGTGCCTCTTTTCAACTCTTGGACTCACGAATTCGTTCAAGATACCTGTTACGTGATCATCACGTCCAGTTATGCCCCGATTGCCTGCGAGAATTAGCTTATCACCGCCTTAATTGGACACTCACAGATGTTTTGGTATGCCTGAAGCATCAACGCTTGTTGCTCGATCATTGCCCAGACTGCCACGCCTGGGTGCGAATCCAGGATGTTGTGCGATGCCAATGCAGCAAGTGCGGTGCGGACTTGACCGACGCAACAACCGACGATTTCCTGGAGCCCTTCGGCGTGTTTGCACAGAGAATCATCCGGGCGTGGTGGGGGCTGGATGTGCTGGAGGCAGACAATGTGGCCTGGAAACCACCTGATCAAAAGGTGTATGTCTTGCATCGATTGTTCGAGACGTTACTGGATTCAATCAAGGCAGAAACATCCGTTGCCCGAACACCGCTGGACCGGTACAAAGTTCAATTACGGGCTTTCAAAGCGCTGACAGATTGGCCCAAGGGATTTTGCGACTTTCTACGGGGACGCCTGGAGCACGAGGTGCGGATACATAGCTGCCGTTGTTGGTGCGATTTCAGCAGGCCTGTCTATCTGAGAAACGATTCGTCGTTTGCTTTCTGGATATGCGGGATCCAAAATTGGCCCGGGTTTGGCTTTATTCAAGAAGCCGTGGATCGCTTCTTAGCGAAGAACAACGTTGAGGTCCACGCTGATTCCTGGAGCAATCGTATTCTTGTCGAAGCCGACGAGGAACTTCAGAGGATTGCGCGTCCTATTGCCCAAAGGGCGATGGAGCGTGTGTCGAAGATTGTGGAGAGATTGTGAGACACGGCCTAAAGAGTGATCCAGGTGTCTGGGGATAGGTTAGTCTCAAGAACTTTGAAGTAAGAGTCTCAAAAATTGTGAAATACAGTCTCACGAAGTATGAAATGAGTCTCAAAAACTATGAAATCCTACATCTCATGGTGTTTTTGACAACTCTTTTATTATCGTGTAAAATATTCGTAGAATAGATCTTCTCAGGTGCAAATAACGGATTTTCCTCAAAAAACAGGCTTCTGGAAGGAGTTAAGGGAGATGAAATACGCCGCAGAAAATTTCAGCGCAGCTAAAGAGATACTTGTACGGTGCTCATACCACGAAGACTTGGCGCACGAGATCGCAGCTGACACGCTCATATTGCCATTACTGATGACCCGATAAGAGGAAAATCGAGGAGGATGCTCAATGACCTGGACTGAAGCCGTCAACGCCTATCTCAGTACCCATCGGGAAGCCACCGCTCGCCGCTATCGCAGCGTCTTGGAGGAATTCGCAGCGTGGTATCGGCAGAGCTACGGCGAGGAGCCAGAACCTGCGCTCCTGACTGACGAGGAGGCAAGGGAGTGGCGGGCCTACCTCACCGGTGTGAAGAAACACTCTGCCTCCACAGTCAACGTGAAGCTGGCCGCTATCAAGGGGTTGGCCCGCTCCTGTGGCGTGCGGCTGGAGGTCAAGGGCGTGCGCAAAGTCGAGAGACCGATCGAGACCCTCTCGGGGCGCGAACTGGGGCGACTGATGCGAGTGGTGGAGAACCACCGGTGGGGTCCTGGATGGCTGCGTCTGCGCAATGCTGCGATGGTCGCGTTAATGGCCAGGGCGGGTTTGCGGGTAGGGGAATTGGTGGCCCTCGACCACGGGGACGTCGAACTCAACAAGCGTTCGGGCTGGGTGACGATCCGGGAGGGGAAGGGGCTCAAGGAGCGGCACGTACCGCTGTCGCTTCAGGCGCGCAAGGCGCTGGCGGCTTATCTGAAGGAGCGGCCAGAGACGGAAACTCCCGCACTCTTTCTCTCCAAAGGATGGCAGCGGTTGGACGAGCGCCCTGTGCAACGGATGGTCAAGAGCGCGGCGCAGCGAGCGGGGATCGAGCAGGACGTGACGCCGCATATTCTGAGACATTTTTTCGCCACACGTTTCTTGCGCAAGGGCGGTGACCTGGTCACATTGCGAGACATCCTGGGACACGCTAACCTGACCACGACTTCTCGCTACTTGCATTCCGACGCGGCGAGGATGCAGGAGATGATCGAGGAGTTGTGAGAGCAATTACTCTGTGGCTCCATCCATTTCATCTCGTACTTCTCCGATGGGTCTTCCACCCCCTGCGGGTCTTGCGCACGGCCCACTCCCATCCCACTCCGGCGATCTCCTGACCGCATTGCGGGCAGCGACCTTCGGGCGTGACGTGGCAGCGTACTGGGTGCAGTAGATCCCGGCCGATCAATGTAGCGCCACAGCCAGGGCAATAGGTCTGATCGCCGGGATGGTCCCTCACATTTCCCACGTAGACGTAATGGAGGCCGGCCTCGATACCAATTTCCCGCGCCCGCTCCAGCATCGAGACCTTCGTGGGCGGCGCGTCGAAGCGATAGGCCGGGTAGTAGCGGGTCACGTGCCACGGCGTCGCCGGCCCCAGTTCGGCCCTGATGCGTTCCGCGATCGTTCGCAGCATCTCCTCCTCGTCGTTCACGCCTGGGATCACCAGCGTGGTAATCTCAACCCAGATGCCGCGTTCCCGCGCGCGTCGACAGTTGCGCCACGCCATCTCGACGTCGGCCTTGCAGTAGCGCCGCACGGTCTCTGTATCTCCCTTCACGTCCACGTTCATCGCGTCCAGCCCAGCATTGATGAGCAGATCGAGCGCCGCCTCTGCCATATAGCCGTTGGTGACGAACGTGTTGTAGAGACGGGCCTCGCGCGCCAGCGGGAAGACGTCGAGCGACCACTCCAGACTTAACGTCGGCTCGTTGAAGCTGATGGACGTCCCCTGACAACCTCGCTTCCGGGCTTGCTCGACGAATGCTTGCGGCGCGATGAATTCCCCGCCTGACAGCGGCTTTTTCGAGATATGCCAGTTCTGGCACCAGGGGCAGGCAAAGTTGCACGACCACGAGCCGGCGGTGAGCGCTACCGAGCCCGGATAGAAGTGGTAGAGCGGTTTCTTCTCGATGGGGTTGCAGGAGAGTGACGAAACCGCCCCGTAAATCAGGGTGTAGAGAGTACCGTCGCGGTTTTCCCGCGTGCGGCACCAGCCTCGCTCCCCTTCTGCGATGAGACAGCGTCGCTCACAGGTCAGGCAGGCGGTGACGTCATCGCAGACTTCTTGGAGTCGAGCCTCGCGGACAGATGGCGTATGAAGGAGGCCAGGGCCAGCAGCTTATCGCGGGCGTAGCGGTCGTACAGGTAGCCCCAGACCGGGTAGAGCAAGGAGGCGACGATGATGGCCAGGCTGGATACCGCCCCCATCTGGGCCTCGTTGATGCCAAAGTCCTCCATGATGGACGTGGTGAGGGGGCCGATGAGCAGCTTGTCGGCCTGATGGAGGAGCAGAAACAGGAAGAACACGAACGCGACGAACCAGCGATAGCGAGAGCTCATAGTGTCTCCATAGTAATTTGACGCCTATCCCCTCGATTTAGTGGACAGAGAGTCAAGCAAAGGGTAGGTTCATACTCGTGTTCTCCAGCAGTTCCAACACTAACTCCAGTCCTTGCCCATACGTTTCGTTAACGCCTCCGTTCCACGCTCAGGGTAACAGGGCGAAAATCGCGAGGTATCGATCACGCCCAGCCTTGATACTGCTTCGGCGCCTCCCCGTGCTCATTGAGGACGACCGTGCCCTCGAGCGGTGGGAATGCCTCGATCGATTCGATGCGCTCCAGTTTCACGTCGAATTCCCACCAATCGCCAAAATCAAACACGAAGGTCATCGCCTGATCAGTACTGAGCGGCAAGTCGCCGATGCGAACCTCATCCGTCCACGGCCCCTCGTCCATGTAGGGATGATGAACCTCCTCCAATGCTCCGAAACGGTTGCGGTAGATGAACTCGTAGAGATGGTCGTGATCAAACTCAACAGCGTCAAGGATGGCGTCGGCCAGACTATCCAGAGTTCTATCAGCCGGGATGGCGATCCGACGCCATATTCGGCCCAGCGATACCTTGAAGACGTGGATCCCCTCCCGGAATTCATCCTCGGAAATGCTCAAGTTCTTTTCCCACTTGGGGAAATAGGGTTGGATGACGGGCTGAAGCACACCGAAGGAAATGATAGGCTTCTCTTCCAATCCTATGAGGTTACCAAAGTCGCTGAAGAATTCAATCCAGAGCAGGTCGAGCAGAGCATCGCCGAAAGGTATGCGCTCGATACGCTCAATGTGCCAGCCCTCACCCGGCTCGGAGGGGACATCGTGGACTTTTATCAATCCGAAGAGGTCAAGCAGGCCTAGGTTGTGCCAGTCTGGTGTGTAAGCCAGTCCCCTTTCAGCGTCGGTTCCGGCGATAGACAATCCCTGTGGGGGGATACGCATCGCGAAATCTTTCCATTTATTGAAGCTCTCCCCGGCAACCCCAAGGCCTCGTTCACCAATCATCTCCACCCGACCCCGCAGCAGCCAGCTTTCCAACAGCGTGAAGTATCGTTCCGTGGGGTTGAGTTCGGTCCATACCTGAGCGCCTTTCTCATCCACCATAAGCGTGTCTCCCGCGATCCAGGTAAGGCCAGAAGCCCGCACCAGCAGGTAGAGCCCGTGGATGGGTGGATAGGACTTTTGTACAGGTCGCTTGAGGCCCAGATCGAGGGGATGGGTGAGACGTTCGTTTATCTCGGCCAGCGTGTTGAGTGAGAGTACGCGCTGCTTGGGCGTCACGTCGGGGGTGTGTTCGTCGATGTAGGTCAGTAGCGCCTCAAAGTCACGGAGGATGGTGCCGGGGCCGTCCTCGTCGATGACCTGGTCCTGCAATAAATGTTCGTGCTCGGATGAGAGTTCCTGTTCCCTAATCGTCCAATTCTGCATTTTCCCTCCTCATTCTCATTTGCTCGGCTCTTGCCTTTCATAGGGCTCGCAAGTCTTTTCCTCTATGTATTCTCTCATAGCCAACTTGTTCAAGCAGTTCGCCAGTCTCCTCTTGACACCATAATACGCCCTCACCTCTCCGCAGCACCCTAACTCGCCTAATCACTCCGCAGATGGCAGTGTTTGTACTTCTTTCCGCTGCCACACCAGCAAGGCTCGTTCCGTCCTGGCCTTTCAGCAGGAGGCGGCGCCCCGGACGGCGCCGTTGGTCCGTCCGACGAATTCCACTCCTCACGCAGTCTCGTCAGCCGCTCCATCACGTCGTTGCGGTCGTGTAGGTTGGGACGCGCCAAGGCGCGCTTCAGAATCGCTTCGGCTTTCCCATACTCTTTCGGATGTCGTTTATCCGCCGGGTCAGGAGCGCCCCTAAGCCAATAATGATCGGACCAGCCAATATAACCCCATGCCTCATCCGGGAACTGCTTGACCAGCTCCTCGTAGACCTCCTCGGATTTGGCGCGCCGCCCCAGGTTCCATAGAGCATCACCCTGCGCACGTAGAAAGTTGACGTGGCGATTGACGCCCACGTCGGGAAACTGGGCCAGAAATTCGCGGGCGTAGCGCAGCCGGTGCTCGTGGTAGGTGGGATCGTCAAGGCCAGCGTTGTGGAGTTCCCTCTCCAGGTCGGAGCACCAATTGAACGCAGACTGTAACATGCTGGGATAGGCATCGTCGAAAGCGGCGACAGTTCTCATCTCCGGAGTGACCATCTCTTTGATCAACTCCCACGCCTTCAGCCATCGGTCGCAGGCTTTGGCCTCTCGCCTGGCCTGCAACAACTCGTAACCACTCTGCATTAGGTTATCAAGCTGCATCTCCTGCGACAACTCGGCTGGTGGCAAGTCGCCCGCTTTGATCCACTTCCAGCGTTCCATTTCGTCGAAGTGAAAGTCGTCTATGGCGCGCAGTGTGGCCCTGGCCCGAGCCTCACCGACCTGATGCTTTACCCCCTCCCGCAGCGCTTCCAACAGCAGATTGTTGACCTGTGGGTGATCTCCGCCGTTCTCAATCTGCACCTCGAGGGCATTGAGTATGCCGTTGAGCTTGCGGAGACGAACGAGAGGTAGTTCCAGCTTCTCAAGCTCTATCTTGATGGGTTCTAATCGCGCCACTCTTGCTTCGTCGTACCGGGTTGGCTTGTTCGATGGGTTCCACTTTTGGAACATTGACAATTTTCTTCCTCCAGATCACAGTCCGGCTTTGTTCAGTTCGCCCTTCAGGGCGTGCAACATCTGCGGTTATCTGCTCAAAGTTCTCGCGCCCCTCCCGCCTGCTTGGCTCGTACATCTCGGATTACGCTCGCCTGGCAGTGCCAATCTCGCTCCTGCTGTTCTCTGAACTCGTATCCGTCGCTCCTCTCAAACATTCAGGTGCTGCTCAGACTCTGATTGTCGTTGATATTAACGGTGCTGCAAGAACACTGCATCTGCTCACGACCACACATACTCCCAACACACTAAATGCAGCTCCTCCCGTGTCAGTTGCTGCACAGGAACTGCCGTTTGCTTCCGTCCTGACAAGGTCGGACGACGTCACATCCCCATTCGGTACACCTTGACTCGCGTGTGCACCTCCCGCGCGAG
>DAOTUB010000066.1:0-18647 GCA_034437455.1 Anaerolineae bacterium
TTGGACTTTGGATAAATTTACACCCCTATATATGCCGGTTTGAAAATACCAATCCCGTATATATGCGGGTAAAGAAAGGCTTGTCTAGGACTTGAATCCTGAACAGAAATGCCAAACCCCTATATATACCGGTTCGCCAAGCGAAGAACGTATATGTGGTGGTAGGCTAAAAACTTTTATCCAAAGTCCAAAAATTAGGTAAGGCGGAGTTATGAAAGACTCTGGGAGACGATCCGAGGAATTGCAGAATCCAATCGATGTGTCTGACGTTGACATCTCCACCCCATATCTCAATGCTCGGCTCGTGACACAAGAAGTGACGTAGCGCCCGCCCCGATGCGCACCCAAAGTCAAACACGGTTGACGAACAATCAAGTATCATACCATATTCAGCCGCGATCTGCTTTATCGAAAGATAATCCCTCAGACCGCTGAGCCAATAGTCATAGTGTCTCTCCCCTTGGTAGCCTTCACGATCACACGTCCTGGGAATCGGAAAGTTGTCGTTTTTGATGTATTCCTCCAAACAACGCTCCATAGTCACACTGTCAAAGTTGATCCAGGGATTATCAGTAACATGATTAGATACAGGAGGTAAGACATCGAAAGAACTGGCTCGCTCGCCAATCGAGATAGCATAGACTAAGCCCAATGCCGAAGGCTCAGGTTCGATATCCACGGCGGGGGACTGGAGACGCTGAGGCCTTCTCCGAAACAAATGCTCCAACATGCTCGTTCCTCCTTCTCACTAATTCTCTTCCGAAGAGAAGAGGATATGCCCTCAGTGTCTTCCACAACAATTCAAGGGCAGTAAGTGACCAGCTATTGATTTTTCTCTCTGCTATTTCGCCTAGGTCAGCCGCTTCTTGCTCTCGCTTGTTGTCATCGTAGACTTGCAAGATCATATTCTTGTCTTCAGGAGGTTAATACAGTCTTGTGCTGATCAACTCGTAGCGAGTTTCTTCAGTTTGCGATAGGCGCTCCACATTTCTTCCGTAGTGTTTTCACGGTCCTGTTCGCCTTGATACTGAAACGGCTCCAACTCCTTCCCTTCCAGGTCAAGCGGTTTCAAAAAAGAGACGTAATCCAAAACCGTCAACTCTGGGGTGTAATCGAACACATCCCCTTTGATCTCCTCATAGCTGCTAAGTGAGTTGACGTACACTTGTTGCAGTTCCTCGACGGTATTGTTGATGAACTTTTTGACAGCCGAAGCAATATATCCCGCAGGTTCTCTTATGCAACATATAGCGCGCTCAGGAGGCCCCCACATCCTGACCATCGTCTTGTACTCGGGTGGATGCAACGTTGCCTGCTTGTATACCAAATCGAGCTGACTTCCACCGCCTACGTAGGCATTGTCCAGGATATTGTCCGATATATTTTTAAAGAAGCGGTTGTAGTCAAATCGGATATAGTCAAAGACAGGAGCAGCTCGTTTCTCGAGCCAGCCAGGAACCGCATCAAGCATGAGGCCGAGTCCCCAATCACTGACGTACAGAACGGAACCAAGTTTAACCAGTTGTAACATGTATGATGTTCCTGCCCGTGGGGGGCCGTATACTAGCCACCATGTCAGTTGTGGTTTGCGCTTGAGCGCTTCGCGGGCCGCATTGTCTGCGGGGAGTGTGGCACACGTCGGTTCTGGTTTGCGCTTTATCATAAATCACTCCCCCTTCGATCATATATTGAGTTGTGGGGTAATAGGCGCTTCATCAAACATTTCCTCGAGATCATCAAGAGTGACGGGTTTTTCTGAACAACACCTAAACTTGAACTATACCCAAATTTGCAATCATCAGCCAAGGCCAGTTCTAAAGAGTCTGTAGCCAATCCCAGGTACGTTGTATCCCTGTGTACAAGTCCGTCGTGGGTTGCCAGCCAAGCTGTTGTTGCGCCAGCGATATAGTCAGTACGTTGGCTGGTACATCGAGAGGTCTAGCTACAGCCCATTCCAGTTTTGGCGCAAGACCAGTGACCTGGGAAAGCAGATCAAGAATCTCGGTCAATGATCTCCCAACACCACTGCCGATGTTGAAAATGTGACTCTCGGTATCTTTGCCGGCTGCTTGGACACAAGCTTCAGCCACGTCCTGGACGTAGATATAGTCCCGAACAACACTACCGTCCCCCCAAATGCGGATCGACTCCTCGTGCTTGAGTCGCCATAAAAAGACCGTAATCACTCCTTGTTTACGCTGTGGATTCTGGCGTTCACCATAAGCATTAGCAGTCCTCAAGACCAGGTACTCTATTCCATACAGGTGTGAGAATAGCGCCAGGTACTTTTCGGTCATTAACTTGGTGATTCCATACGAACTAATTGGATTGGTTGGATGTGACTCGGGGATGGGCAGCGTCTGCGGAATGCCATAGACTGTTCCGCCCGATGAGGAGAAAATAACTTTTTTGACACCGGCTGCGACGCATGCCTGAAGCAGCTTGACCGTGAGTACCACATTCGACTGGATATCAAAGACAGGATCTAGATTCGAAGTTGCGGGCACAGTTGTGCTGATCAGATGAATCACCACATCCTGCCCCGCCAACGCTTTGGCAAGCTGAGTCTCATTTTCAAAGTCTGCATAGATGTATTCTACGTCTGAGAGGGGGCAGACAAAAGGATTAGATACTCTGTCAAAGACTGTGACTTTATGACCACACTCTCTCAAATGTTCTGTGACGTGAGAGCCGATAAATCCATTGCCGCCAAGCACTAGACAGTTCATTACCACAATTTCCTGATGCTACTATGGCGTTGTTCAGAAACAACGTCGCACTTTTGCGTGATTTTACTTGCAAAGTGCCTTGGATGATGCAGATGTTATCCTTCCAACCCGTTTAGGAGCAATCTACAATTTTCCATCCCTTCTTTGGTTCAGGTGCTTCTCCAGCGCTCCTCAACACGCTGATAAAAACTTAACAATCTCTCCACATATGCCTCAAAACTCCAGCGCTCCTTGGCCTCTTGGATGCCATTCTCGCGGAGCTTCTGATACAGCGATCTATCGTGGATCAACCGCGCGATAGCATCGGCCATTGCCTGGACGTCATTGGGAGGGATGAGCAACGCTGTCTCCCCATCAACGAATCCTTCTGGTGTCCCGCCGGCGCGGGTTGCCACCAATGGCAGACCGCATCCCAATGCCAGTAGCGGCGTGACAGCAAAAGGTTCATCCCAGATCGAGGCAAAGACGAAAATATCGGATTGGTGCATCGTCTGCACCAATTGTTCCCTTGGAACGAATCCCTTGAACGTCACCTGATCCTCAACCTCTGCTTCCTTAATTTCCCTATACAAGTACCGCTTAAAGTGTTCGGGACCCTCGCCAAAGATATCCAGGTGAAAATGGGGTATATCATTCATCTGGTTCAGGATACGCATTGCCTGGATAATTACCTGAGGGCCTTTGCCTCTCCACAAGCTGCCGATAAAGACAAGTCGAACAGGATCGTTGAGTGAATGGGGTGGACCAGGTTGAAAGATCTCGTTATGGATCCCCAGATACGTCGTCTCCAGCTTTTCGGGCGCAAAGCTAGCCTGGACGTACAAGTCACGGATGAAATTGGAAACGGCGGCGATCCCATCCAGGCGGACGCGCCGGGCAATGGGACGCTGAAAGAATTCCCGTCCCCCTTTCACAATGAGATGGGCCAACGTCGTTTGGGGATTGATGACCATGCCCCAATCAGCAAGGATGAAAAGTAACCACTTGTCCGCCGTCTGGGCCACGACGGGGCAAGGCGCGTCGCGAACGGCCAGGAGAGGCGCCGCCGAGGCCATGAATAAATTGTCGGCCACGATCAGGTCAGGCTGAAGGCTTTGCACCACGCGCCGGACGTTGTAATACGTCACGGGATCAAAAATATAGTGACGAAAAAGCCCCGGCCAGAAGATCTTTTTACCGCCTCGGAATATAGCATCTTTCTCATCGAGGCTGTAGTTCAAGACCTGATGCACGTAAGGAATATCATCCAGTTGGCGGCCTTGGGCAGTGAGGACATGGACGTCATAGTCTCGTGCGCGCAGGGCTTCGACAATGTCGCGGGTAAGCATCTCATTGCCGCCTATGATGTAAGGAGGGTACAAGTTGATCAGATAGACAATGCGTTTTAATTTTTTTGCTTCCACTGTTTAGCTACCTTTTCTACCAGGTCGGCGTAGGGTTTGGTCAGCTCCTTCCAATCGTAACGACGAGCCAAGGCTCGACCGCCCTGCGCGATACGTGCGTGGAGATGGGGATCGGAGAGCAATCGCCGTACACTTTCGACAAAGGAAGAGGGATCATCAGCGATCAAGATACTCTCACCTGGACAGATCTCCAGGCCCTCCGCCCCCACCGTGGTGGATACGACAGGCAACCCCATTGCCATCGCCTCAATAATTTTGAGCCGCGTGCCTCCCCCCAGCCGCAGCGGAACGATGAACACCGTCGCCCGCTCGTAGTAAGGGCGCACGTCCGGGACAGTGCCGGTCACCTCCACTCCAGGCAAACCAGATTTCTGTTGGATCTCGGGCGGCGGGGCATGCCCCACGATCTGCACCCATGCCTCCGGCGCTTCCCGACGAACCTCCTCGTACATCGCCTCGAAGAAAAACTGCACGGCGTCAACATTGGGATAATAGTTCATGGAGCCTACATAGAGCAGCGTCGGGTTCTCTGTCCTTAGAAGTCCCGAGGGTACAAATTGATCCAGATCCGCTCCGTTAGGTATCACCAAGGCGGGCATATCAGGAGCGTCTTTACTGATGAGCATTACGTCCTGCTCGGAACAAGCCAGGTAAGCATGGTACAGGGGCATCTTGGCCTGCTCATATCTCCGCCATTTGACGACCTCGATCAAGTCCCATACTTTCTCCAGACCCCAGGGCCGCGCCATTGCCACTTCTTTGTGGTGAACGCGATCAACTTTCTGCCGGGTGACAATTCTGGGCAAATTGGGAGCAAGTTCGGCATAAGGAGTCATACATATCTCATCGGTGATGACAAGATCGTATTCGCTGTCGTCGAGGCATCGCCGGGCTTCCTCCAACGAAGCCGGCGTATGGAAATGATATATCACGCGGGGTAAGGGGGTGAACAATGCGCGACGGATCCGATCTCGCGTGCGCCACCTTTGCTTCAGGTGAAAGAGAACCACCCGCCGACAGTCTTTCTCGATCTCCCTCACTGCTGCATCAGAGGGGCCTTTCCCATGATAGACTGTGTAGAGGTCCACCTCAAAGCGCGTCGCCAGCGCCCGCAACAGGTGATAACTGCGGATCTTGCCGCCCGTATCGGGTGGATACGGTAGATATGGAGTGAAAACCGCTATCCGCATCACTGTTCCTCGGTCCCCAAGGAAGGCCGAATGCCCTTGACCAAGATCTCTCTGGGTGCAGTAAGCAAGCGGGTGTGGCTCTCGTACAACCTGAAGTTTACCTGTTTGACGGTCCCAGACATCCGTGCGACTTGCTTCGCCCAGGCATTGTTCAAATCGTTTACGTTAGCGTTCAAGACCTCCAGGATTTGTCTCAGGTCAGATAGATTGTGCTCTATTTCAGTAAACTCTTCGTAAAGAACATTTTCTGCCAGGAGTGAGGCCAAGCGACGACGCAGAGAAAAGATCAGGCGCTTCACGAACGTCCGGTCCTGAGCGTCAAAAGTCGGCGCTGGCCTGGGTGCGATTTTAACGTTCCATCGAACGCGCTCTCGCCAGCTCGGCAACTCTTCCAGCAAATCGGGTACCGTTTGCAATCTTGGAGAAAGCGTCCAGACCGATCTGGGGTTCTCTTCTGACTGAACCTCTGTGAACCCTGCATCAGAGCACAAAAATTCCAACAGAGAGGTGCTATATAATCGGACGTGAGTGGCATCGCGCCAGAACTCGTAAAGATGCACGATCAAGCTCTCGGGATTCGGAGTGGTGGTTAAGAAAATTCCTCCTGGCGACAGCGATTCAAAAGCAAGATGCAGAAATCGAGCGGCTTCCTTTGCGGTAAGGTGCTCTATCAAGTTGCTGCTAAAGATACCGTCGAACGCTTCTTTGTGCTGAGGTAGGTAATCGAAGAGATTTGCTCCAACAACGGTCAATCCTTTTTCTCGACAAGTCTCGATCATCCGCGCGTCAGCGTCAATACCTACTCCATCTACACCCTCCGACTCCAGTAGCTCAAGGAACTGGCCTTGTCCACACCCTACGTCCAGTACACGGTGGCAACGGGCAAAATAAGGAACGTAGAAATCGAGCACCTCCTTGTTCCAGCCCGCGTCCGCCTGGCCCAGTTGGTGCATATATTCGTAGAATTTTCCCTCGAGTTGTTCTAACTCCATCTAGTGTATCTCGCCTTCTTGTGACGGGCGGACAGCCAGGGCTGCGTAGCCCAGCGTGTCTTTTTCCCAGGGCCACCGCCGATCCAAATAGATAAAAAGCGCGTTCAGCGCCGTGTTGACGCGCTTGCGCCACGGAGTAAGACGGCGTATCTCGTTGGATAGGTGCCAAAAGTTCAGAAATGTCTGTCCCATCATGCGAAACACGCCGCCGCGTGCATCGATCCATTTCACCTCAAAACCGGCGCTTTCCAGGAGATACCGAAGCCCATACTCCGTAAAGCGATAATAATCGTGCGGTTCCTCATGCAACCCCCACGTTTGAGGCGCTGTCAAGATGAATTTTCCCCCGGCCCGTAACACCCGAAAGATCTCTTGAATCAACTGCGATGGTCGCGGAACGTGCTCGAGAACCTGAGTACAGAGAGCGACGTCAAACTGCTCGGCCGCAAACGGCAAACGGAGCCCATCAGCCCAGACGTTGGCCTCTCGCCGAGCGGCTTCAGACGTCGGCGGCAGATCGATCCCCACATACTGGGTAGCGGTGGTGAACAGAGAGGCATACGGTTGACCGCCGCAGCCGATGTCCAACAGGCGCTCGCCCTGTACTTGCCGCGCAGCTTTTTGCAACGATACAAAAAGGCTTTCCTGTTCCAGGTACGTGGGGGAATAGCGCGGCGCTAAATTGGTCACCCTCTCTCCTACTCTCTCAGGCGCCAGCAAGCCTGTAAAGCTAACAGGCCATGCACGTACTGATCCGACTCGACAAAGAACCGATAGGCCCGATCGTGAAAATCGGCTGGATTGGCCCAAAAGGGGGGATCGGGAGCCTCATAGGCGCCCACCGAGAGCAGATACACGCCGCGGGCTAGTTGGAGGGATTCAAATTCCAACTCGACGTAGTTATGCCCCTCAATCGCCGGCAATTCACTACCGGCCTCCTCCTGGTACGTGTTGACCCCACTGACATAGAGACCATCCTCACGATGAATCAGTGCGCTAAAGATCGGCGTCTCCACGAGGCTCGCCGCTTCATAGTGTAACCGCACCCGTACCCGCTCGCACGATTGAAAATCCCAACGTGTCTGCCCGTCCTCCCCTACCATTTCCACCTCCGCGATGCGGATCGCTCCATCCCCATACCGGAGACGGCGAGAGCGTTCTACATTATCCTCCTCCGTCCGGGCTTTCTCAATCTCAGAGGTCTGACGAAGATACGCGGCGATGACAGGCTCGGCTACATCGTACATTTCTAGCGCACCGTGTTCCAACCAACCAACCCACTCACAAAGCTCCTGGACTTTGTCCAAATTATGCGACACTAATAAGATCGTTACACCATCGCGACGCAATGCGGCGATCTTTTCCAAACATTTGGCCTGAAAATTCTGGTCCCCCACCGCCAGCACCTCGTCTATCAACAGGATCTCTGGCTCAATGTTTGCCGCTACGGCAAACCCCAGCCGCATCTTCATCCCCGAGGAATAATGCTTCAGCGGAATGTCGATAAACCGCTCCAATTCTGCAAAGGCGATGATCTCGTCCATCTTCTGATCAATCTCGGCCCGGCCCAGCCTCAGGATGGAGCCATTCAGATAAATATTCTCCCGACCCGTCAAGTCTGGATGAAAACCGGCGCCCAACTCCAACAGCGCCCCCACGCGCCCACTGACCTCAATCTGTCCGGAGGTAGGCTCGATGATGCGAGTGACGAGCTTGAGCACCGTGCTCTTACCCGCTCCATTGGGACCGATGATACCCACCGTCTCCCCGCGTTCCACGGTGAAGCTGACGTCCCGCAAAGCCCAAAACTCCTCACGAGAATCCTCCCACAACTCCTCGGCAGGTTGTGAGATCGGGGTATCCTCTTCACGCCGGAATAGATCGAGGGCCGATTCCTGAAAGGAGCGTACCTGTTGACGATGGAGAGTGAATTTCTTGGAGACACACTCAAACGAAATGGATGGGTTCACTTGCTTTCTTCCCTACAGGGACATTTTCCCAAGCTAAACGACGCGAGACTCTTCGCCTTCGCGCGGCTCGCTATTATAACACGCCTCAACCGAAACGCCAAACACTTTCCGGGATCGCTTCTTCGACAATGTACCACATTACCGACTTTTGTGATAAAATAAAGACATCTTGATGGAAGGAGCAAACAGGTCACCAGAATTATGCGTGCGCGCAATTGGGCTATACTTATCGCGATTAATGTCATTGTCTCGGCGACGGTGATGTTGACGATCCTCTTCATCTGGAACCGCGTCCAGGATTCCAGTACCGTCATCCCTACTCCTACCTCTTCCCTCCCGAGCCCCGAGGAAACCAAAGACGCCCTCTCCACCTCTACTACCACTTCCTCCATCCCACCGGAACCGCTGATGTACACAGTCCAGGAAGGAGACACGCTGGGAGAAATCGCTCAAACGTACGGTGTCTCTACTCAAGATCTGATCGACGCCAACGATCTGGCAAACCCCAACGTGCTTCAAGTCGGTCAAACTTTGATCGTTCCCACCGACGGTCTCCCGATCCCAGCTCCGCTTGAGCCGACTCCCGAGGCGACGCGCCTTCCCACCCTCACCTCCTCTGAATCACCCATAATCGAGATCGGCCAGGTACTAGGTTCCGGCAATCTGGCGAATGAAGTAGTGATCGTGCGCAATCGGGGCGGAGTAGCGAGTCTGGAGGGCTGGACGCTCGCTGCTGTGGATGGCGACACGTTCACCTTTCCGGCGCTCACCCTCTTTATGGATGTGCAGGTGCGCGTGCACTCCGCTGAAGGCAACTCCACGCCCAGCGATCTCTACTGGGGACGCACAGAGCCGGCCTGGACCGGAGGAGAACTGCTCACGCTGCGCAATGCGGCCGGAAACGTGGTGGACACGTACATCGTGCCCTAACCCCTCCCCGACAAGAGGGGTTGTGGATCAAATACAAACGCGCTCTATCCTGGCTCCCAGCGATTTCAGTTTATCCTCCACATTCTCATAGCCCCGATCGATCTGGCGGATGTTGCGGATGAGGCTCTGCCCCTCGGCGCAGAAGGCCGCGATGAGCAGCGCCATGCCGGCGCGGATGTCAGGACTGCTCACCTCCTCGCCGCGCAATGGCGAGGGGCCTTGTACTACACAGCGGTGTGGATCGCAGAGGATGATGCGCGCTCCCATCGCGATCAATTGATCCACAAAATATAGGCGGCTCTCGAACATTTTCTCGTGGATCAGCACAGTTCCACTGGACTGGGAGGCCACGACGATGGCGATGCTCATCAGGTCAGCAGGAAAGGCCGGCCAGGGATCATCTTTGATGGTGGGGATGGCCCCACCGATGTCGGTGATGATGGTTAAAGGTTGCTCGGCAGGCACAAAAACGTCGTCGCCCCGCGCTTCGAACTGCACCCCCAATCGCTCGAAAACCAGGGCGACCATACGGAGATGATCGGGAGCGGCGTTTTTGATCAATAATTCGCCGCCGGTCACCGCTGCCAGGGCAATGTAACTGCCCACCTCCATGTAATCGGGGCCGATGGTGTACTCGCCGCCACTCAACTTTTCCACGCCGTGGATGGTGAGTGTGTTGGAGCCGATACCCTCGATCTGGGCCCCAAACCGGCACAACATGTGGCACAAGTCCTGCACGTGAGGCTCGCAGGCCGCGTTGCGAACGATGGTCGTACCACGAGCGAGCACCGCGGCCATGATGGTGTTCTCGGTGGCGGTGACACTCGCCTCATCCAACAGAATGTCGGCCCCGCGCAGACATCCCCCGCGCAGGCAGAACGCGCCATCGGTGTCCACCTCCGCCCCCATTGCGCTCAAGGCCATGAAATGAGTGTCCACCCGCCGCCGTCCAATGACATCGCCGCCAGGGCGAGGCATATAGAGGTTGCCCATCCGAGCGAGCATCGGCCCGGCCAGTGTGATGGAGCCCCGGATCAGCCCAAACAATTCAGGATTCAACTTGAACGTGCGGACATTGCGAGCGTGCACTCGCCAGGTATGTGGGTCCAATTGCTCGACAGAGACGCCGACGTCGGCGAGAAGTTCGCCCATCGTCCTGATATCCCCGATATCCGGCAAGTTGTGCAACGTGACAGGCTCGTCAGTCAGCAGGCAGGCAGCCAGCAGCGGAAGCGCCGCGTTCTTGTTCCCACTGGGGACGACAACGCCAGAGATAGGGTGTCTTCCTTCGATCAGCAGCTTTTCCATAATAAACCCTCCATCGTGATGGTAAATTGCTTCAACTCAGAAGATCACAAAAAGCACAACGACTCTATCAGGCCATTTACATATTTGGAATTGCGACTCACCCGAAGTGGAAACGAAGAAAGCACGTTCGACACACGCCGATGCTGCGCAGCGCCGGCCTTGACTTCTACGACGACATGATCTGGAAGGGATGCTTTTATCGCCAGGTTCGGCGTGAGGTGGACGATCTGCTCGTAGGCTACCTGGTCGTAATCTATCGTCACGCGAACTTGTTGATCCATGGTCTCGTAATATTCACGGGTGTACCTGTTGATCAATACCGGTTGGTTCAGATAGGATAACCAGACGGAAAAGGGGCCATGGACATGCACTCGCATATGCTCCAAGAATGTATTCCAAGATATTGTTGTCAGGTCAACCGTAAAAGGAATAGGATAGCGTTCCTTCCACCCCAATTGATTTGATTTGTGCTTGAGCTCCAAAGCCCCTCGTACAGCCGAGTAACTGTCTCCATACCAGCGAAAACGCAATTTCCTTCGCTGGCCGGTTCCGATCAGGTTGTCAGTCAAACAATCAATCTCGCGCGTGTCAAAGTATAGGCTGTTTACTTGCCGTGGCGGGTATGTCTCGATAAACGCATCCGGGTGCAAGTTTACCCAGGCGCGTACATCAGGCAAGTAGATCTCGTCACAAGTCGATTTGATCTCGTAGCGGAGCGACTCCATCGTCTAATTGTCCACCTTGAACATTTGATCACAGCGGTATACTATTCTGATCAACAAAGCTAAACGAGCAATCGGGAATGGCCCTTGTTAGCTCGTCCATCAGCTTTGCCAAAACGCTCCGATCCTTGCAGCCCAGTAAATAGGTCAACTGTAATACATGGTCGTGGCGATCGAGCCGCCGCATATCCACAAATTCGATGTGTTGAGCCAGAATATCATTCACGGTCTCAAACGAGGCCGCGTTCGCCCCCTCGGGAATCCGGATATTCAAGTAGAGATTTCGCCTCCGCGAGCGCGGCGCCAGCAACCGCGTGCCGATCAACAGCGCCATGAGGATAACGAGGGCGACCACCGTTGATGCTCGTTGATCCGCCCCCAAACCCAACCCAACGGCGATGACCAGAAACAGATAAATCAACTCTTCGGGGTCTTTGATCGCGGTGCGGAATCGAACGATGGACAACGCCCCCACTAATCCCAACGATAGCGCCAAAGAAGCTTTGATCACCGAGATCACCAGAATAACTATCAAACAGAGAACTGGCAATAACCTCGCAAACTTGACGCGATTGGACAGTGCCTCGCCAAAGCGGGCGTAATACCAAGCCACACTTACCGAAAGAATGATCCCCAATGCAAAGTTGAACACCAATGCGCCTATGGAAAACGGCTCCAGAGTAGCTAATCCATCCATTGCAAAAAATCCTCCGCCTGTTTAATCATCCACCAGCAGCAATCCATCATCAAATGAATTTTGTCCGCTCCGACGACAAGACTTGAAACTCTCTCGAATCGCTCGTGGCACCATCTCGTTGGAACAAACTGAGGGCCAATTCCTAAAGGAACAGGCCCACTGAAGATGAAGCGTGAATTTCTTGGAGACGCGCTCAAAAGAGATAGCTGTGTTCACTTGTTTTCCTTCCTATCGGCCCCTTTTCCAACATCAGACAATAACGCGGGGCCGCCTTTGGCTCCGCGTTGTTCATGATAACATACCTCAACCGAAACGCAAAGCCTTACTTCGGCATTATCCTCCTATTGCTCTGGCGGCTGATAGTCGGCCCCCAGGATAACGTCGATGTCGTAATCGGCATCCTGATCGGTTTCCAACCCTTGCACTACTTTCGTCTGGATATCAAGAAGGCGAGCGATGTACTCGGCTGTGTAGATCTTGCCTGTGTAAGCAATGACTAAAGACTCGGAAAGGTCGTTGGTATCGGCGTTATCCGTGTGCGCGACTTGCAACCCTTGTCGCCGGAGATAATCAGCAGTGCTCGCGGCCAGCCCTTCCGTCAGTGTCCCGTTCAGCACCTGGATAGTGGCCGCTTCCTTCTCTAATTGTGTAGCGGTGTCGTTATCATCTTGAGCCGCGGGAACCTCGGCAATGAAAACGTAATCTCGCACTTCTCGTATCCGATCGCGCAGCGGAATCTCTATCTGCTGTCCGTCCGGTGTAGTATCAAAGATCGTGCAAGTCTCATCAATCACACCCAGGCGGATATTCTCGCGATCCACCTCGCTCGCCAGAGTCGCCAGGGCGATGATCTTTTCCAACGTCAGCTCAGGATCGGTCTTGACCGATTCCTGCAACGTCCACCACATCTGGGGCGCTTGAGGTGCTAACTTGGGCAACATATCAAGCCGGGTGACCTTCTCAAAGACCGCCATGATGACCTGTTGCTGACGCTTGGCGCGGTCAAAGTCTCCTCCAGAGGTGTGGCGGGTACGCGCGTACTTGAGCGCCATCTCGCCGTCGAAATGCTGCTTACCCATCGGAATATGGAGATGCTCGTAGCCGTAAGGATCCGCAGGATCGCTGGATGGATAGGTGGGGTCGTCGATCTCCTCCTCCACAACGACGTCAATTCCGCCGATGAGATCGATCACTTCCTCAAAGGCGGTGAAATTGACGCGCACATAGTGATGGATGTCGCCAGGGATACCAAAATTATACTCCAAGGTCTTGACCGCAAGCGCGGGGCCGCCACCGGGGTAGCCGTCCACTTCGCCGAGGAAGTGAGCATTGTTGATGCGGTGATTTCCATACCCCGGGATGGGCACCCACAGATCTCGCGGAATAGAGAGCATCCCTCCACTCATCGTAACCGGATCGATCGTCAATACAAGCATCGTATCGGTGCGCCAGGGGCCATCTTCGTGCTCGCGTTGGTCAATGCCCATCACCAGGATATTGACCCGGTCGGTACCTTTCCAACGTGGCAGCAGATCGCCCTCTTTGTAGACAAAATCATCAGGTTCCCTTTCTTTCATGGTAAAGGAAGGCACCATATCAGAAACAATGACGAACTGACGCACCCGGTCAAAGACAAACAAGCCGGCCACGACGATGATCATCAAAAAAAACACCACCAGAGCCGTCGCAAAGAGCTTCTGCATCATACTGCCCGAACGTTGTACTCGCTTCTCACTGGCTTGCACAGTGTCCTCCCCAAAAAGTAACTTCCGGCGGGATAGGTTGGCACGGCTGAGATTCACCTATCTTGCCGGAAAGCCAAGCTAATTTGACGAAATTATAACACGGATGACACCCGGGAGCAATCAAGGCAACGACGCCAGGTAAAGCCGTCCACCACTGAGCACGTAAAGCCGCTTGTCCACCTCGTTCACCGTCAGCGCCTCCAGATCGTCAAAGGCCCCGTCGGCGCGAAATTGCGCCTGGAAGGCTCCATCAGGCTCCAATACCACCACTCGCTCGTTGCCCTTGTCGACCACATAGATCGCGCCACTGCTGCCATCCGCATCCACTGCAAATGCAACGGCCTGGTCGAGATCGCCGGGCAAACCACGAATTTCAAAATCCTCGATTTCACCCCCCAGGAATTTGAGGATCGTCCCATCATCGTAAAGGATGTAGACGTGGCCGTCTATAGCCATATCCAGCGCGCTCGCCAACGGCTTGGGTGGGGGGCTGGCAAAGTATCGCTCAGGCTGCTCAGGATAGGCATCATCAAGCGGCTGGTAACGCCAGATCTGACCACTCTCATCCGCCAGAGCATCCAGCACGTAAAAGCGACCTTTGAAAGAGCCGACAGCCTTGGGTATTCCTGTCGGCGGTGTGTCCAGAAAGGAGCGCTTCAAGCGGGGGTTTCCCGCCTCATCCATCCAGGCCGGGTCGTAATTCAACAACGCGCCATCCTCTTCTTCGAGGATCAATAAAGCACTCGTCCGCCGCTCGTCCGCCTGATTAACCCAGACAAAATCAACCATATTGCCCACCACCCCATCCCCAATCTGCTGCCCCGTACGCGCCAGGAGAGTCGCAACGTCCTCCTCAACGACCCCGTCGCCGGTCGGGTTCAGGGTCAATCGAACTCCCCATCCCCCCGCCCGATCGAGAACAAAGATCATCTGCCCATGGACAACCAGTTTACGGGGAACAGCGCTCGCTCCAAAATCCCAGAGTTGGAGCGGCGCCAGGCGAATGATGCCATCGAGGCTATCGAGGCGCTCCTCGGCCTCCTCAATCTGGATCTGCAACTCGACGGCTTGTACGTTTCCAGGCTGTAACAGGGCCGCTTCCTCGATGTGCCTCAGCGCGGCCTCCCAATGCGGTCGCGCCTCTGCCGAGTTATCCCCGGCGGCCTGGGCCAGCTCGATCTCTTGCTCTGCTTTTGCGATAGAAGCACGAGCGCGCCCCTCCGCTCCGAACTGCAAGCTCGCCAGCGCCACGATAATGACCACCAGGACGGGGATACCGATAGCGAGAGCTATCATTAGCGCGGGGTTCTCACTGGGGATCGGACGGCGATGGGGTTCTTTTGGACGGCCCTCTCGATCGGCGCCAGGAAGTATGCGCCGGAACAATGTGCTCGCTCCCCCGGCAAGCCCCGCGCCAGTGGCGACCACGCCGCGCCTCACAGAGCTTAGCCCACGACCAAGCGAATCAACGCCGCCCTTCATCCGCTCGCCCATGCCAGGGGCTGGTTCGCGGACCGGCTCCGGAGGCCGGGTATCTTGCCTCGTCCACTCCACTGGTGTCGCCGGGATATCCTCTTCGACGACTCTACGACGAGGCTCGGGTGGTTCAGGCGTCTTGCGTGGCTCGACCGGGATCGGCGAAACCTCCGTGAGAGGCGGCGGTGCAGGCGGAGAGGTCTCGGCGGCCACAGGCTCCTCTCGCACCGGCTCTGTCCCCGCCAACGACCAGCGTACGACCAGCGCAGAAAAATCCGCGCCGATCCCAATCTGCTCCAATCCCTCCAGCACCTCCTGCATTTCGACCCGGGGCAACACGCGAACAATGCCATCGTAGCCACCTTCTCGAACCAGTGTGGACGAAGCCAGCAGCAACATGTCGCCGATGGAAGCAAACTCGTGATAGAGGCGCGCGTCGGCCAGCGGCCCTATGCCCAGGTGCGCCAATCCCTCATCGCGGGGGAAACACACCAGGCGATCTCCCTGAAGGACGCAAGCGTGACCTGGACCGGCCTGGAGAATAAACAAGTCATTGCCACGCAGGACGGCGCAAGTTAGGCCGCCATAGCACCGCTTGGAGGAATCCGTGTGCCGGTTCATCTGGAATAAGCGCTGGTTAGCAGCGCTCGCCGCCCGCCGCAGCGCGGACGTGATGCTGCCCACATTGGACCAATACGTCTGCACCACGATCTCGCGCAGTTCCCGGCACAGGCGCGACGACGCCGAGCCGGTCAGATCCATCAAGAAAAAGAGACGTTCATCCTCTCGCCCTCGAGCTGCCCGTGGAGGAGCGGTCAGAGCGGCGACGTAGGGAGCGGCGTCTTGCAGGCGCGCGCCATTGACGACGCGTAGTGCGCCGATCACAGGCTCAATTGCGGGAGCTTTAGAATCAACCAAGTTCATCTCGCCATCCTCTTGATACGAGGAAGATTGCCACTCTCAATACCTTCGCTTGTGGCAGAATCACTGACAACGCTTTCACCTTATTATACCGCTATCCCCGCGCTGACGCAAAGACAGACGGAGAGCAACGCCTCCCACCACACATCCAACACCTACTCCCACTCTATCGTCGCCGGGGGCTTGGAGGTGATGTCGTAAACCACCCGATTGACCTCCGGAACCTCGTTGACGATGCGATTGCTGACGCGGGCGAGCAGTCCGTGATCCAGGCGCGCCCAGTCGGCGGTCATAAAATCCTCGGTCGTGACGGCGCGCAGGGCGATGGTGTGGCGATACGTCCGCTCGTCTCCCATCACGCCCACGCTGCGCACCGGCAGTAGCGCAGCGAACGCTTGTTGCGTCGCCCCGCGCAGCAGGCCTGCCGCGTTCAATTCCTCCAGAAAGATGGCATCCGCCGCCTGCAACGTCTTGAGCCGCTCCCAGGTGACCTCGCCGACGATGCGCACCGCCAGCCCGGGACCGGGGAACGGCTGCCTCCACACGATCTCGGCCGGCAGACCCAGCATTTCTCCAACCGCGCGCGCTTCGTCCTTGAAGAGATAGCGCAGCGGCTCGATCAACTCGAACGACATGTCGGCTGGCAACCCACCGACGTTGTGGTGCGTCTTGATGCGCGCGGCGGTCTGTCGCTCTGGACCACGGCTTTCGATCACGTCGGGGTAAAGCGTGCCCTGCGCCAGAAAAGGCGCGTCCCCCAGCTTTTGCGCCTCGCGCTCGAACACGCGGATGAACCGCTCGCCGATAATGTTCCGTTTCTCCTCGGGGTCGGTTACCCCGCTCAACACACCCAGAAATTCCTCCGTCGCGTCCACCGACACGAGCCGCATACCCAGCCTTTCCCGGAAGGTGCGCACCACCTGCTCCGGCTCGCCGCGCCGCAGGAGGCCGGTGTTGACGAACACGCAGGTCAGTTGATCGCCCACGGCGCGATGCACCAGCGTCGCCGTCACCGAAGAATCGACCCCGCCGCTAAGCCCGCACACGACCTGCCCCTCTCCCACCTGATCTCGCATCGCCGTCACCGCCTGCTCGATAAAGGCCGCCGCCGTCCAATCGGGCGCGCAGCCACAGACCTCGACGGCGAATCGGTTCAGAATCTCCGCGCCCCGGTCGGTGTGCGCGACCTCAGGATGGAACTGGATGCCGTAGAATCCACGCTCCAGGTCGCCCATTGCTGCCAGAGGGGAGTTGGCGCTGCGAGCCAAAACCTCGAACCCAGACGGCAATGCCTCAACGCTGTCGCCGTGAGACATCCAGACGTTCAGCTTGGGCGACTGGAGATGGGTGAACAGGAGGTTATCGGGGCCGACGAACTCGATCTCTGCCGGACCGTATTCCCTCTTGACGGCAGAGACCACCCGGCCACCGAGACGACGGGTCAGCAGGTGCATGCCATAGCAGATACCCAGCACCGGCACGCCCTGGGCCAGCACGTAATCTGGCATACGAGGCGCACCAGGGGCATAGACGCTGGCCGGGCCGCCTGAAAGGATGAAACCCCGTGGCTCCAGCGCCAGCACTATATCGGGCGGGGTATCCCAGGGAAAAAGCTCGCAGTAGACGCGCGCCTCTCGCACGCGCCGGGCGATCAATTGAGTGTATTGGGAGCCAAAATCGAGAATAGCAATAGAATTCATATCACTCCAACAAAATTTTGCCGTCGCTCATATCGGCGACGACGGCGAGAGAGACGATGGGCACATCGAGGAAAGCCAACTCCTCTCGCCCGCTTTCGAACTTTTTCTCGATCGCCGTGCCGATGCCGACCAACGTCGCGCCGGCGTGCTCGACCAATCGCACGAGCGCCAAGATCGTCGCCCCAGAGGCCAAAAAGTCGTCCACCACCAACACGCGGTCGCCCGGCTTCAGAAATTCCGCCGACACCATCAAAAACACATCGCTTCCCTTGGTATGCGACGGCGCGACCTCCACAAAGGCCGGTCCCGTCATCGTGACCGGCCTGGTCTTGCGAGCATAGATGAGCGGCACATTCAGCGCGTGCGCCGTCGCCAGCGCCGGGGCGATACCCGATATCTCGGCCGTAATCACTTTGGTCACACCGATGTCGGCAAAGTGACGGGCCAACTCCTGCCCGACCTCGAACATCAGGTGAGTGTCAATCTGGTGATTGATAAAACTATCCACCTTGAGAATGCCTCGCCCCAGATTTTCGCCATCGGCCAGGACACGCTGTCTGAGCTTCTCCATCGCCATTTCCTCCTGCAACGATGATTCGGGTGTATTTCATTTCGGTTGGAGGTAGTCGCGCTTTCCATAGCGCGCGGTATGGAAAGCGCGGCTACTCAACCGATTTGAAACACACCCCAATGATTCACCTGAGTGGTCTGTATATCCCCCAATGGTAGGATAGACTTGGACTTTGGATAAACCCTGCATCGGTTTCCAGCTTGATCTTTAACAAATTTGCGGCAAAATTGGGACACTATGAATATCCAAAAAAGTGTGTTCCGACTCGAGCAGTTTCGTCAGACGGTGTACGA
>DAOTUB010000067.1:0-6704 GCA_034437455.1 Anaerolineae bacterium
TTGGACTTTGGACATTTGCAATCACAGAGTTGTCGCCAAAAGCGTGAACTGAACTGAAAAAGCCGCAAATTATTGCGGAAATCACGGAAAAACGGCTTCAAAATGACTTTTCTGCGGATAGCAGAGGCACAGTTTAATTATTCGGTAGTTCAGGCAAGACCCACTGCGGTCCAAACCTCCGAATAATTCGCCAAGCAGCTTGAAGCCGCATTTTTTAGCTCCAAACAGCGGAAAAATGTTCAAATTTCCGCATTTCTGACGAGAAAAGCAGCTTTTTACCCCCAAATTCACGCTTTTGGGGAAGTTACTCTCAAACCATTTGTCCAAAGTCCAAATTTCAGTATCCGGACAGTATTGCCTCTGGAGACTTTTATTTTCGATCATTACGCCAGGATCGGATTGCTCGACAAGATATTCGAAAAGGAACTCACCCAGCCAGAAGATGTCTACCGGGACCTGGCTAAGAATTACCGTCCGGCCCTGACCCAGCACATCATAGAAGCCGCCGATGCACTGGATGGTCAAGATGCAATCCTGTTCCTCACTCAGGTTGCTCACCTTTATCCCTTCGTGCGTGTGTCCAACCTGTTGCGGGATCTGGAGAACCGGGTAAAACTACCCCTCGTGATCTTTTATCCGGGAGAGGAATTGGACGGCGAACTGCGATTTCTGTGCCAGAAGAATGCTGACGGCCCTCACACCAAGTACAGAGCCAGGAGAGTCTGAACTATGACCAGGATCGAAGAGCTATTTGTTCATCCCATCAAACGAGATATCACTACCGTCATCACGATGGATGACCTGCGTCTCCGGGAAATCAAACAAGAGCTGGAGGAATACGTCGTCACCGATGTCATCGAGGAGCTGCTCGTCGAGTTCCTGGAGCGCTACGTCGAAACGCGCACGGGACAGACCAAGCGCATTGGCGTATGGCTCTCTGGTTTCTTTGGCTCGGGCAAGTCACACTTTGCCAAGATCCTGAGCTACCTTTTGGAGAACCGGCAGGTCGGAAACCAGACAGCCATTGATCTTTTCAGACTACGCATCGTGGATAGCTACCGCCAGAGTGAGATTGAGCGACTGCTCCATCAGGTAGCCCATTTCATTGAGACGGAAGCTATCGCGTTTCAGATCAAGACCGAAGAAGACTTGCTCGCCAGCGTGCCGATCACTCCGGCGGACGCCAAGGCTGGCAACCACATCTCGACCATCATGTACCGGCAGTGGTTGAATAAGCGAGGTCTCAGCACCACGCTTTGGGTAGCGCGTCTGGAGCTCGAGTTGACCAGTCTAGGACAGTACCAGACTTTTCAGGCCAAAGTGCAGGAACTGGAGAAAAAACCCTGGAAAGAAGTGCGCCAACACGATATGCTGGTGCGTGACGCTGCCACAAAAGCGCTTTGCGCTATCCTGCCCGACCGATACGCTAACGAAGAGAAAGCCTCCAGGGCAATTGACGACATTCAGGCCGGTCTCCAGATGGGACCATCTCTCCTGGCCGACGAGTTGGTAAGATGGGTGGATAGTCGCCGGCAACCAGGATCGGAAAAGACGCCCCACCTGATCTACATCATTGACGAGATGGGGCAGTTCATCGGCGATAGCAACCAGAGGCTGCTGGAGTTACAGTCCATTGCCGAGGCCTTTGCCACCAGGGGTCTGGGAAAACTGTGGCTGGTCGTCACGGCTCAGGAAGCCCTGGAAGAGATCGTGCGCGAGGCTATCCGCCGCGAGGACGAGTTCGACAAGATCCGAGATCGTTTCAGCCTGCGTTTGCCGCTTACGTCGGAAAACATTGAAAAGGTACTCGAGGAGCGAATCCTGAAGAAGAAAGAGAGCAAAAGGCCCGAGTTGGAGAGACTCTATCATAGAGCCAGTGGCAATATCGCCACGGTTTGTACGCTACAAGGGGCCAACCGGCCGCTGCCTCAGCCGGACGCTGACCGTTTTGTGGCAGACTATCCTTTCGCTCCCTATCAGTTAGCAGTGTTACAGCAAGTGTTCGCCGCCGTGCGCACACCCGGTGGAGAGAAGGAAAGGATCGAGGGGACCGAGCGCAGCTTGATTGGGGTCACTCAGGCCGTCCTCAAATCGCCGGCAACAGGGTTTGCCACGTCGTCTGTAGGACGGCTGGTTGCCTTCGATGAGGTCTATGATCAAATCGAGGCCGAACTGCCCAGCATTGATCGCCGCACTATCAATGAGGTCAAGGGCGATACTGCATCCTTTCTGAGACGTGTCCTCAAAGCCCTGTATCTTATCCAGAGATTGGAGTGGGTTCCTTGTACAGCCGAGAACCTGGCTCGCCTGCTGGTAGACCACGTGGACGATCCAGAGACGTCCTTCACCATCTTGAAGCAACAGGTTGAGGAGGGCCTTGCCCTTCTGGAAAAAGGGCACTATGTCGTGGAGCGCGGTGGCCAGTACGAGTTCCTGTCTGGAGTGAAAAAAGACATTGAGATGGACATCGCGGCAGTGAACGTCACCGTCAATGACCGGCGGCGCGAGATCAAAAAGTATCTCAAGACAGTCCTGGACTTTGGTCGTCTCAACTACCAGAGGATCAAATGGTTCGATGTGGTGGTGCGAGGCGACGATGACGTCATCCACGACAAGGGGGAAATCGCCTTGCAGGTCTACTCTCCTATCTACGTTCGCGCCACTGGTCTGACTCGTGACGAGGTATTGCAGCGCAGCTTTGGCGATGATCGTACGCTGTATTGGGTTCCGGCCCCTGCAGATGAGTTGTACCGAGAGTTGGGCAAGTTGATCCAGACTGAGACAATTGTCTCTCGCCGCATGGCACGCCAGGACAAAAGCGTGGAGGAGGAGAGCATTCTCTATCAAAAGCAGCGGGATGCGGAAACCAGCCGGGCGAAAATCCAGACTCTCCTGCGGCAGGGCTTGCTCGATGGGGCCGTCATCTACGACGGGGAGGTGCGGGGACTGGAGGGCCGTACCAGTCAGCCTGGCACAGTGTTCACGCGAGAGGTCTCGCAGATCATTCCCCACGTCTACACTCGCTTCGAACCGGCGGCGGTGAGGGTCAACGAGAAGAGCATCGAGCAGATTCTGATTGCAAAAGACGCCCAACTCCCGGATATCGAATTGGAACTCGATCTTTTCGACGACGCCTACCGTCTCAACCGGCACACACCGGTCGTCAGTGAGATGCTGGAGGAACTGCGGCTGCGAGCCCGGGCCGGAGACCCCCATGACGGCAAGACACTGAGCGATTTTTTCGAGCGGGCGCCCTACGGCTGGGATCCGATCCTGGTGCGCATCGTCCTCGCCGCGCTGTTTCGGGCTGGCGTGGTCAGCTTAAAGTACGAAGGCAAGCCGTATCACGACTACAAGGTGAGCCGCGCCCAAGACCTGTTGACAAAGGCCCGCGATTTCCGCAAGACCGAGTTCCTGTACGATCCCCAGGAGGGATTGACGCCCCAGGAACGCCGGCAGGCGCAAAAGGCCATAGATCGCATCTTCCATCGTCTCGAACCGGACACAGTTAACATTATGGCTACCGCCCTGGAGGAGGAATTGGAGGAGATTAGGGCACAGAACGCAGAGCAACGCATTCTGGCCCAGCAGGGGAAACTGCCCATCCAGCCGATCTTGCAGAAAGGCCGAGAGGTCATCCAGGAGATCTTTGACCAACCTCAGCCGGACCGCCGGCTAAAGACTTTTCTCCAACACGCTTCCGTCTTGAGAGATCTCAAGGACTACCAGGATAAGCTACAGACGTTCATTGAGATTGGACGGCCAACCGAGTTCCGCCGTGCACGCACCTTGCAGCGGGCGGTCGAGCGAGCCCAACGTGTCACCCCAGAACTGACCGGAAAAGAGGTACAGGACTGGTTGGCCGAGATGGAGGCCATTGAGGACCGACACGAGATTGTGGAAAAGTGGGCTACCTTCTATCAGAATATGCAGCCCCTGTTGCAGCGCTACCAGGCGGCCTATGAGAGCCAACACCAGGTCCGTTATGAAGCCTATGCCGAGGTGAAAGCTGAACTGGATGAACTTGGTGTCCCTACTGACGCTCTGAGCGACCAGTTGTGCGAGGGGCCTATCGGTTGGTCCTTGGACGAACTGACCTGCACGACCTGCGGCACGGAACTGGAGACGCTCTACTACCAGATCCAGTCGGCGCCAGAGGAGAAATCGCGCCTGATCAGACAGCACACCCCGCCGCCGGAGAATGGGGACGATGAGACTGAGTTCGAGATCCTGCCGTTGTACGACGTGATCCAGACGCGGGATATCAAAAATGCCCAAGACCTGGACGCGGTGATAAACGAACTACGGCAGGCAGTGCAAAAGGCGCTGAAGGCAGGAAAGCGGGTGCTCTTGGGATAGGCTGAATGTGATAGCAAATCCGCTGGATCGAGCGAATTCGATCAAATTTCACGTTTCACGAATGGAGTGACCAAATGACCAACGTTGACGTCATTCACTGTCACCCTCACCCCCACATCGGCGAGACACTGACCGTCAACTACCTGCGACGACATCTGCCCAACGGTGTGCTCCTGGTCAACTACCACCTGCCGGACGGAACCGGCACCCAGGAGATCGATGTCGTGGCGCTCAACTATAACGGCGTGTATCTCTTGGAGGTCAAGCATTGGTATGGCTCCATTGAGGCTGACCAAGTGCACTGGTGTCACGCCAGTGGCGACCTGCGCCTCAGCCCTATCCCCATCATCGAGCAGAAAGCCAAGCTGATGCACGGCTTCTTGGCGAATCAGGGATGGGAGAACATCAGCGTGGTTGGATTGGTGGTGCTCTCCAAAGGCGTCGCTGCTCTGACCCACTGCCGCGCGAACGAGGTGTATCACCGCAACCTCACGCCAGCCAGCATCTACTTGACCTCTGAAGGCCATACCCTGGTCGGGGATTTCGACTTTTCCAAGGGTCCGACTGTCAGTCGGACCCTGGCACAGACCGGGAAACCGTTGGTGGTGGGACGACACATCGCCCCAGAGCAAGCGTTTCACGCCAGCGATATAGATGCGCGAACCGATGTCTATTCCCTGGGGGCAGTGTGGTACGATATGCTATTTCGCCCAAAAGCGGGCGAGCCGCTTGATCGTGGGCGGGTTGCTCAGGCTCCACTGCCGGAGGATGGGCAAGAGATCCTGCAATCTATGCTGGCAGAGCGGCGGAGCAATCGCCCCGCGTCTATGGAAGAAGTACGGAACTGGCTCGCTCTGTTGGCTGAAGAACTATCGTGACGCGACTTGGAAGCAAGTGGTATGAGTTTGCTAGAGGACGCCGTTCTAGACAACCGCTATCGTGTCATTCGTCCTTTAGGGGAAGGGGGAATGGGCGCCGCCTACCTGGTGGAGGACCAGCGGCTCGGTCGGCAGTGTGTGGCCAAGGCGTCTGCATTGTACGATACCGCTCACCGTCAGCAGTTCGAGCAAGAGGCTCGGATTCTGGCAAAGTTGAGCCACCGCTACCTGCCCGAGGTCTATGACTACTTCTTCGATCACAATCGCCCTTTCCTAGTCATGCAGTACATCGAGGGGACTACACTGGACCGGCTCAAGCAAGATCGGTCAGCACCCTTCGAAGTAGACCAGGCACTGCGATGGGCCGACAATTTGCTGGAAGCTCTTATCTACCTCCACAGCCAGAACCCGCCGCTCATCCATCGCGACGTCAAGCCACCCAACGTTTGTATAACACCGCAGGGGACGGCTGTTTTGCTCGACTTTGGCATCGCGCGTCAGATGAGCGATGCCAGTACCCGAACTGGAGCTCAAGCTCACTCTATGCATTACTCGCCCATTGAGCAGTATCCTGCCGAGACGATGGCTTCCTACAGCGTACTTCAACAGTACCTGGAGGAACTGGAGACCGCGGGCATTCACACTGGACCTTATTCCGACGTATACAGCTTGGGCGCCACGCTCTACTTTGCTCTGACGTTGTTAGACCCACCGGATGCCTGTTTGCGCAAGCTGGAGGAAGGATTGCGCCCTATACGTGAGATCAACTCGGACGTTCCTGACTTTTTGGCCCAAGCTCTGGATCGCGCGTTGGTCGTCGATCCCCGCCATCGTTGCCAGACTGCATTCGAACTGCGCCAATTGCTGCACCCACAGAGAGTGGAGAGCGTCCCACGCAGGCTACAATGGAGGCGCCCTCGTCCCCTCCCCACCGGGAACATCGTAGCACTGGAGCACGAGCTTGTCTACATTGCCGCTGGCGAGTTCCTGATGGGCGCGGATAATGAGCGTCCGCGCAGCGATCCAGATTTGAAGGATGCCTGTCGCCCGCAACACGCTGTAACCCTTGAGCCATACTGCATCGGCCGCTGCCCGGTGACCAACGCCGACTATCAACTCTTTATCGAAAACACCCCCGAGCACCCTGTTCCCTATAGCCCGATGCGCTTTGCCCAACGGTACAATTGGGATCGGCAGACACGCACTTTCCCGCGTGGGCTGGAGGATCATCCCGCCGTTCTGCTCACCTGGCAGGATGCGCTGGCCTACTGCCAATGGCTGGGCAAAGTGACCGGCTACCACTGTCGCCTGCCCACCGAGGCGGAATGGGAAAAGGCCGCCTGCTGGGATCCAGCGACCGGTCAAGCCAGGCTCTATCCTTGGGGGGACAAATTCGACGAGGATCGATGCAACGTGGATGCCCACGGCGCGCTGCGGCTGGAATCAAGCCCAGTAGGCCAATACTCG
>DAOTUB010000068.1:0-3610 GCA_034437455.1 Anaerolineae bacterium
CATGAGGCGATCCGGCTGGCTCTACGTGTTGATTCTGGCCCTGGTCATCCTGCTGACAGCTGTCAGCGGCATTGTGAGTGATGTCGTTGCCGCGCAACTCTCTTTCTGGTTGGGGCCATTGTTTCGTCCGTGGGTGTGGGTGGTGATTTTTGGTCTCTTGGTAGTGGCCATAGTAGTGTTGGAGATTGTGCGGGCACAGCAGGAGAAAACCAAAGACATCACGCATCAACAACAACCGATCCACGTTCACGTGGAGGTTCCACCCTCCCAGCCACTCCCATCCTCGTCTTCTGTGGATGATCTGTCCGTTGGGGCAAATGAGGCGAAACCCAGGATCTACCAGAACCTACCCCAGCCTGACTATAGCATCTTTGTTGGCCGCGAGAGAGAATTAGTCCAGGTACATCGCATCTTGCGGCCGTACCCTCATTCACAGGAGCATTTGGTCACCATTGACGGCGTTGGCGGCGTGGGCAAGAGCGCGCTGGCGTTGGAAGTGGCATGTCGCTACCTGCGTGACTACGACTGCCTGCTCCAAGAGGAACGCTTTGAGGCCATCATCTGGACTTCGGCCAAAGCCGCCGTATTGACGGCCGATGGCATCACCTCCCGCCCGCAAATTGCCCGTACTCTGGACGACATTTATACTACCATCTCGATTGTATTGGAACACGAGGACATCACCCGCGACCGCCCCGAGGAGCGGAACGGATTGGTGACCAAGGCGCTGACCCGGCAACGCACACTGCTCATCGTGGACAATCTGGAGACGGTGGACGATGAGCGAGTGAACACCTTCCTGCGCGAGCTGCCTGCCCCGACCAAGGCCATCGTCACCACGCGGCACAGGATTGACGTGGCCTATCCGGTGCGGCTCACAGGGATGTCATGGGAGGAAGCTCAGGAATTGATCATACACGAGTGTGAAAAGAAGGACATGGATCTGACCGAAGAAGAGATGCTCAGGCTCTACGAACGAACCGGGGGCGTGCCTCTTGCTCTGGTCTGGAGCGTCGCACAGATGGGGTACGGTTACAGTGCTGACGAAGTTCTGAGACGCTTGGGCAACCCGAAAGGCGACATCGCGCGTTTCTGTTTCGAGGGTTCTGTGGAGCGTATCAGGGGCAGGAGCGCTTATGACATACTCCTGGCCTTGGCCGTGTTCGCCACCGACGCCAGTCGCAACGCCATAGGCTTTGTAGCGGGACTTGGCGAGGATATGGTGAGCCGTGACGAAGGACTGGTAGAACTGGAGAAACTTTCTCTTGCCAACAAGAGGAATGGCCGATTCAATCTCCTGCCACTCACCAAAGCGTATGCCACATCCCTATCCCCAGGCAAACGGGTTTTTAGGCTGAGGCAAGAAGAGTTCTACCTGGACTTTTGCCGCCAGTATGGAGGGACCACAGAAAACTGGGAGAGTTATTCCAAGATAGACGTGGAGAGGCAAAACCTGATTGATCTGCTAGAGTGGTGCCTGCAAAATCGGAGGTGGCAGACTTTGATAGATCTCCAGAGCAAACTCACGGATTACTGGCAATTGAGAGGCTACTGGTCTGAGCAAGAAAGGTGGTGCCAACATGCTCTCGAGGCCTGCTCCCAATTGGTCGTAGACTCACCACTGAGCATAGACAATCAGCGCAAGAGAGGATCATTCCACTTGGCCTTGTGCTGGATACGGATAAACCAGGACAGGTTCGATGATGCGCGTGCAGAGGCAAACAAGGCAATAGAAATCCTTGATCCTATAGAAGATTGGCATGGCATAGCTGTTGCTTACCGTCGTCTTGGCTTGACAGAAAAGCTAAATGGAGAGTTTGATCAAGGCAAGGAACATTGGGATCAAGCGAAGGAGCACTTTGAACAAGCCTGGAGGCATTATGACACTGCCCTTGAAATCTGGCGCAGATTGGACAATCCAAGAGAGGTTTCGTCCATATTGGGCAATATGGGACACTTGTTGATTGGGCAAGGCAAGTATTCTGAAGCCCGCGACTTCTTGGAACGAGCGCTGGTTATCCGTCGTGAGATCCAGGATACCTCTCGGATAAGCACAACGCTAAGGGGCCTTGGCATGGTAGACGAGTTAGAGGGTAGATTCAGGAGTGCCGCCGATTACTACTTGGAAGCCTGTGAAATTGCCGAGAACATTGGTGACATCCAAAGTGTCGGTGAAGCCAAGTTGGGGTTGGCAGGAATCGCGAGGAGCCAGCACAATCATCAAGGAGCATTGAGGTTAGCTACAGAAGCCCTTGAGCACTTTCGGTCACTAAATGAAACTGCTTTCCTCCGCAAAGATATCAGTAGTGCCCAAGATATTATCAGAGAGGTGGGGGAACTGGTATAACCAAACATTCCACCCCAACGGTGTTCTGGGCTGGGCCGGCAGGTTGCCGTCTGGAGCTTTCGGTGATACAATAGACTGAGCTATATTTCCGCGATGATTTGTAGTGAGAGGATGTTCAAATGCAAAGCAAGTCTGTAGTTCAGTCCCAGCCCAAAGACCTGCGGCTGGATTTCTTTCCAAGCCTTACAAAAGCCAAGTTCACGAAGTCGTCAGATACCAAGTTGGTAACTTCGGGAACCAAGACTATCTGCCCCATTCCACCTCGCGATACTCGATTCTACCTTCAGTGCGACTGCTGAAAGCAGCGTGAGCAACCTTGTACGTTCTATCCGTCCCCGCGATCTATGCCCTGGAATTGACGCCTGTCTGCAACAACCGCTGCCCAGGGTGTAGCAACGTCTACGCCGCTCATCGCAACGGCCCTCCTCCGCTTTCGGCTCGGGAATGGCGCGACTTGCTGGCCCCTTTCATATCAGAGGCCGTACAAATCCGCCTGACAGGCGGTGAGCCGACTCTTCATCCCGAGTTCTTCCGCATCTTCGAAGAAGTCACCTCTCACGATGCCTGGGTGACCGTCTTTACCAATGGCCGCTGGGAAGACCCCGAACAGTTTTTGAAGCGCATTCGCGGGCGGCGTCATTTTTCGGGCCTGTTGATCTCCCTTCATGGGGCTGACTCTTTCGGCCACGAATCGTTTAGCGGCGTGTCGGGTTCCTTCGATGAAACAGTGTCCAACATCCAGTTGGCTGTGGAGAACGGGATCACCGTGGCCTTGAGCACCGTGATCACGCGCTATTCCTGGAACAAACTCGATGCAGTTGTCGAGTTGGGCCAAGAGTTGGGTGTACAACACATCGCTTTCAACCGCTACATTGGCGGACCTCTGCCCGAGATCGAGCCGACAGAGAAGCAGATGGAAGCTGCCGTACTGCGCATCCAGGCGTTGGCCCTGGCTGGCGCCGCAGTGAAGTATGGCATCGGTGTGCCTCAGTGCTTCACATCCAACGACTCGGAAGGTTGCCTGGCGGGCGTGGCGTATGCCTCTATCGATCCTTGGGGCAACCTGCGTCCCTGCGCCCATTCGCCCACGGTGATCGGCTCACTGCACGAAAAATCAATGGACGAACTGTGGCACAGTGAGGCGATGGATGCGTGGCGCGCGTTGATGCCGGCAGAGTGCACCACCTGCGCCGCGTACTCGTTCTGTCACGGCGGTTGCCGGGCGGTGCAAGAATTGCGCCCAGATGGACGAGACCCCTTGCG
>DAOTUB010000069.1:0-22272 GCA_034437455.1 Anaerolineae bacterium
GGGCCACCATTTTCCTGGCCGACGTTTGGCTCAACTTGACCACTCTCGCTCGGCTGGTGCGGGAAGCGACGGCCGCAACGGGCAACATCTAGCGTTGTCCCTCGACGTATGTCGATCACTGAGCCTCGCCTACCCCTCTACGGGGGCCTACTGCTTCGAAAACCCGAAGAGAGATGGGCACAGTCTATTTGATCCATTTCGACAGACAAATCGGCAATCCCAACACACCCCACGGGCAGGCGCAACACTACCTCGGTTACACCAAAGATCTCGACGTCCGCCTTGCCCGTCACGCCAGTGGCAACGGGGCAAGGCGGATGGAAGTGATCGCTGCTGAGCGAGGGATCGCCTGGCAACTCGCCCGCACCTGGACAGGCGACCGCGCCCTGGAGCGCCGCCTGAAGCATCAAAAGAACGGGCCGCGCTTGTGTCCCATCTGCAACCCGAAGGGACAACCGGAATGAGTGCAATGATCGCGGCTTACAATTCTGTAAGCTGCATCGGTCAGAATATAAGGAGGAGGAAAGAAGATGACTTTTGAGATTACGCCAGAAGCACGTGAAACGTTAGACAGGTGTTACGCTATCATCCTACAAGCCGCAGTTCGACGCCAGGAACGGTTAAAACAACAAAAAGTCGCCAGTGACCAGGTTGATGGGCCGGGAGCACTGGCGACGAGGGCGTTCCCACAACACGTGGGAACTGTCCCCCGTTCTACCACGCAATAGTAGATTTGCAAGGCGGTCTCCGCAAAATCGCCCCCGGAGGCCGCTGTTCGGCGGCAGCCTAGTAGCAGGGGGGGAACGATGAAAAGAGCAGTGCTATACGCCAGAGTTTCGAGCGATGACCGGGTCAAAGACGGGCGCAATCTCGCCGGTCAATTGGAGATGGGCCGGGAATATGCCCAGGAGCGTGGATACCGGATCGTTGCAGAACTCGCCGAGGATGATCGGGGAGCATCGGGCGCTGAAATAGACTTGCCACAATTGAACAAGGCCAGGGCGATGGCCCAATCTGACAAGTTTGACGTGTTTGTTGTCAGAGAAATTGACCGCTTGAGTCGTAACCTTGCCAAGTAACTGGTGGTGGAGGAGGAGTTACAAAGTGCTGGTGTATCCATTGAATACGTGTTGAGCGAATATCCCGACATACCAGGGGGGAAATTAAACAAGCACATCAAGGCTTCTATTGCAGAATATGAACGAGAGAAAATCAAGGAACGTTTAACACGTGGACGACGGTGGAAGGTGAAGGATGGACACGTGCTAGTGCACGGCAGGCCGCCCTGTGGCTACAAACTGACCGAGGTGGATGGTAAGCGAATGCTGGCGCTTCACGAACCGGAGGCGCCTATAGTGCGTTTGATTTTCCAGTGGTACACAGTGGGAGATGGGGAAAACGGCCCCCTATCTTTAGGCGAGATTAAGGATCGGTTGATTGAGATGGGCGTACCCACTTACCAAGATACTCACGGCGGGGGCCGCAAAAAGAAGCGCGGGTATGGAGAGTGGATCAAGACGACGGTGGCGCAAATAATGAATAAGAGGCTTACGCCGGGGCGTTTCATTACGGGCGGCGTAACTCGCGCACGGGGAAAAAATCCCCGCGAAAAGTGGATTACTGTACAAGTTCCTAACATTGTATCACGCGCAACCTGGGAAGCGGCGCAGAAACGAAAGGCACACAATCGTAAAATGGCAAAGCGTAACACTCGCAGTGAATACCTCGTTGCTCGTCGGTTGCGCTGTGGCGCGTGTGGCTGCACAATGCACGGCAGCGCCACATCATCCAAGTCGGGGAGAAGATACAAGTATTATCGTTGCGCGGCGGCGGTGGGACAAATGGCAAATATCAAATGTGACGCTCCATACTATCGCGCCGACAAGGTTGACGGTGTGGTGTGGAAGTGGGTCAAATCACTCCTGACTGATGAGAAGGCGCTTACTGAGGGATTGCAGGCACGAAAGATGAAACACAAAGCGACCAACAAGCCGTTGCGAAATGAACAGACCATTATAGATGACCTGCTGGCCGAAAATCGGGCGAAATTGGAGCGGGCGCTTGACGCTTACCTTGAGGGTGATCTACTCCGCGATTTACTGATGGAGCGTAGACAGGGATTGCAAAAAACGATTGACGATCTGGAGAAAAGACGGGCAGACCTGGCGACGCTGGTAGAGGCTCAAACCATCACCGATGAACAAATTCAAACCATTGTGGAGTTTGCAGAAAAAGTGCGCGGCGCTTTGGAGGTGGCAGACCAGGATTTTGAGACACGGCGGCAACTGATTGACACACTGGACGTTCAGGTAACACTGGCGATGGAGGAGGGAAAGCGGGTGGTCTATGTGCAATGCAAACTGGGCGAGGGGCCTTTATCCATTGTGTCTGACACCATAAAGATGCCAAGAACGCGAAACGATTCTAAAACGCCACCCCCAAATTACGTATTACGCTTTACGCATCATTTGACGTACCGATATACGTCCACACGCACAAAATGTGCTTCGTCAACCCGTTCTCCGTTCGCCTCCAACCATGCATGTACCAATCCTCGCTCGTCCCACATGGACACCTCGGTGGCAAGCAACCAGATGGTGCTGTATCCTGCCGTCATCTCCTCCATTTGGAATGCGGCTTCCTGCTCACTCATCAGATAGGACCCATCGGGCGCGCGGTGATTGGTGTAGAGACCCTCGGCCCAGGCATATTCATCCGCGGGAAAGTAATAGTCGAAGGAATATCGCGCATGGGGTATCTGAAACACGAGTAACTCATCCGGCGTGTGGCGCTCCAACATGATAAGCGGAAAATAGCATCTGAAGGGGTATTCTTCGCCACTGGTCTGGCGTGCGGTTGACTCATTGGGTGCGGAATAGTTGGCCACGTGGGCGGCGGCAGCGCGAAAGTCGGCCTTGAGCACGTTGGTGGCCTGCCGCCAGATATTGTTTCCACTGACAACAAGGACGAGGCCCGCCAGAACTATCGCCACCCCACGGCCCCAGATCCCAAAATCCGCGAAGGAGGACAATCCCAGAGCAACGAGCAGATAAAAGGCCGGTGCAGCCCAAGAAAGGTAACGATCGGTAAAAAGTGGTTGTCGCAGCGAGATGAGCCACACAACTAACAACGGAGTTACCAACCAGACCAGCAAGGCGAGGCGATTACTGATCCACCCAGCTCTCCTCTCTGGTGGAAGGGGATTGGGGAATGGCAGTATGAGAAAGCTCAAAACTCCCCATAAAGCCAGCAGACCCGCAAGCCACATCCCCCAGGACCAGCCCCAACCGGCGATCCCAAGGCTCCACCCGTTGAGTAAAATCTCGGCCATCTGAGCCAGCGTGTAGGAGGGAAAGCCCGTCTCGCGGGCCTTGAGTGCCAGCGGAGCCTGCCAGAGAACCAACGGCAGATAGGGCAAGATCAGAAAGGCCAGGCTGATGAGCGCGCCAACCCACTGCTTGCGCGCTCGGGACCACCAGACAACGTAGAGCAAGATCTGCACAAGGATCAGCAGGGCGGCCAGGATGTGAGAGTAAAAAGCAAGAGTAGTGGCGATACTCTGGACAATCCACCAGAGCCAATCCTCTCCATCAACGGCGCGGCGCAGTGCATACACGATCAATAGAGTCAATGCTGGTACCATCGTATACATTCTCACTTCCTGACTGTACCAGGTCAGGTAGGGGGAGAAGGTGATAAGGAGCGCGGCAAAGAGGCCCACGTCCGGGTTGAACAGGCGGCGCCCCAGCCCATAGATCAGAGGCACGCCCAGGACCCCAAAGAAGAGCGCGAAAAAGCGCATCGCGTACTCGCTCTGGCCGGCAAGCGCGATCCAGCCGCGCAACAGCAGGTAATAGAGCGGACCGTTTTGTCGGATCATGCCGCCAAGTACCTGCGCCAGGCGGGATAGCATGCTTACTCCAGGCGCTCCGTTCAGAGCCGCCGGTGGGGGAGGGCAGGCACAGGGGGTGTACAGATCTCCTTTCACCTCTGGGGTCAACGCGCGGGCGATAAGTTGAGGGAACTCAAAGGCATAGCAGAGCGCGTCTACCTCGTCTCGCCAGAGCGACTGGGTATCGAGGGACGCGGCCCGCACGAAGAAAGCCGTCAGTGCCAACAGGGCGACCGCGACGAAATAGAAAGAACGCGAATGATCCATCATTCAACGCGGCGATACCGTTGGACAACGAGGAAAGCAAACCCCAAAGCCAACAAAAGCCCCAGGGCAGCCCAGAACAAAGCCGCGCCAGCGCCGATCCAGGAAGGAGGAACATCCGCGGACGTAGCCAAAGGGGTCGGAGTGTGGAGCGGCGACGCTCCCGTCTCTAGAGCCAACCGGTCGGCGGGTAGGTGAGAAAGGTTGCTCCCGCTGGGGAATACGCCGGGCAACCACAGCACGGCGACGGCGATGAGTATCACCGCCAGCGCCAGGATAAGCCACAGCCACGGACGACGCCACGGAATCATAACCCAATTATAGCGCGATTGTGCCCGCTGCGCCAATCCGCGTCATGGCCACCGCCGCCGCTCCCAGCACCCCTACCTTGTCCTCCAGCGCGGCCCGCACGATCCGCACCGCTTGCGCCTGCGCGCGAAAGGCGCGCCGCTCGATGGCGCGCCGTACCGACTCGAAGAGTGGTTCCCCGATTTTCGCCAACCCGCCGCCGATGACGATCATTTGTGGGTTGAACAGGTTGACCAGGTTGGCCATCCCGATTCCCAGGTAATACATCGCCTCATCCAGGATCTCTTGCGCCTCCACATCTCCCTGTTCGGCAGCATCGGCCACCAGCTTGGCCGTGATGCGTTCCGGGTCGCCTTCTGCCAGGTCGGCGATCCGCGTCGACACGCCGTGGGCCACGCGCTCTCGGGCCTGGCGCGCGATGGCTGTGCCGGAGGCCAACGCCTCCAGGCAGCCCCGGTTCCCACAGCCACAAAGCGGGCCGTAGGGTAAAATCGTGATGTGGCCGATCTCGCCCGCCATCCCGCTGTCGCCATGATACAGTTCGCCATCCAGTATCAGACCGCCGCCGATGCCGGTGCTGACGGTGACATAGATCATGTGCTCCACGCCTCGCCCGGCGCCAAAGCGATGCTCGCCCAGCGCCGCCGCGTTGGCGTCGTTCTCCAGAAACGTCGCGATCCCCAGCCCCTCCTCGATCAATCGTTTGAGAGGCACCCGGTCCCAACCGGGCAGATTGGGCGGCGCCACCACCACGCCCTTCGTGACGTTCAAAGGGCCTGGCGCGCCAACGCCCACCGCCGCCACCTGAGAAGGCGACATCTCTGCCTCTGCCATCACCTGCCGCGCACTTGCCAGCATGCGCTCGACGACCGCCTCTTGCCCTGCCTCTGCACGGGTCTCCCGATAGTCGTAGGCGATGACGCTGCCCTCGCTATCTGTCAGGGCGGTACCGATCTTGGTGCCGCCCAGGTCAATACCGATAACGGCTCGCTCAAGAGTCAATGGTCGCTCCTACCGCGCAGCTTTCAGGATCCTCCCAACCAGTTGGCTACCGAGGATAGCCAGCCCGTCGGTGGACATGTAATGGGCGGCGCTGTCCTCAAAGAGCACCCGCGCCTGTGAGGGGAACTCGTCGTCTCCCTCCCAGTACGTCAGGCCCAGCCGCACTCGCGGAAACACAGGGAAGCTGAAGCCTGCATCTCCGAACTCGAATGGCTCGCCCTCCAACGAATCGGCGGCGCGGCGAAACGCCTCGACGCCGCCTCCCGGTTCGCCCTCTAGTTCACGCACCAACCGAACGCCGGTGTAGCCCTGAAACGCCTGAGTGTAAAACATTCCGTCGGGCAACTCGCGGAAACCGATCCAGCGGCCGGAGGGAGTCGTGCCATCGGCGGTGACCAGGTACGTGAGGAGCAGGCTCTTGGTGAAGGAGGAGGGTTCCTCGCCCGTATCGGCCCGCCGGACGGTGAAATCGTCGCCAGAGATCACATATTCCTGCCAGAAGAAGGTGAGGCGAAAGCTGCCATCGGCATCTTCCTCACAACCGCTGTACATAACCAGTTTGCTCGGTTTGAGGGTTTGCAGCTTCGCCCGCGCTTCTTTGACCACCGGCGCCAGCTTGTCGAACCATTCTTGAAGTTGTGGGGTGGGTTTACCTTGCTGTAACATGCTACTCCATCTCTTGGATTAATTCCAGGAACTCGGTCCATTCCTCGCGGAAAAAGTGCACCGTGACGATGCCCAGCTCCAGGTGATAGGTGGTCTCGCCATCTGGCTCCTCGGCCTGCCAGAGGCTAAAGTTTTCGGTTTCGGCCAATACTTGTATCGTGGGGTCTTGCATTTCTTCTCCTTGAATCATGTTGTATTTTCTCCGTCTCGATCTTGAGCGGTGTTCTCAAGATGGCTTGCCGGTGATTCGATCAACTGCCTTCTCCGCTCTTGCAACCAGCGCCAGATCGTCTCGCGTGCTCGCTCGAGCAACCCTGGCCTGGACGGAGGCGCTTCCTTCTCCTCCAGATCGGCGAATGGGTCGCGATCGTAGAGACGGCAAAAGATGTAAAGCCCAATGACGCGCAACGTCGCCAGAACCGGAGCGGCGAGCAACATCCCCAGGATACCGGCCATGCTGCCGCCGACGATGATGGCGATCAGCACAAAGACCGGATGCAAATTGAGGCTGCGGCCCAGAACGCGGGGGAGGAGCACGTTCCCCTCGATCTGCTGGATGATGACGTACAGCCCGGCGACCAACGCGGCGAACCAAAAATTGCTTAGCGCCAAAAAGTTCGAGTCCTGGAACAGAGCCAGCAAGACCGCCGGCACCGCCGCGATGATCGGGCCGACGCTGGGGATGAATTCGGTCACTCCGGCGAGCAGCCCCAACGCCCACGCATACGGAAGCCCGATAATCATGCAGACCACGGTCGTGATGGCGATCATGAGCAGGCCCATCACCAACTGGCCGCGCAGGAACGCATTCCACACATCCGTGATCTGCTGGCGCAGGCGGATCACGTCGTCGCGGTAGCCGGGCGGAGCCAGTTGATCCATTTGTTCGACGAGACGGTCGGCATCTCTGAGCAAGTAAAAGGCCACGATCAAGATGAACAGCAGCCAGAATGCCCCCGAAGCCACGCTGAACACGATGTCGAGCGTACCTTCGGCAACCCGGCCCACAAAAGAGCGCAGCGCCGCGCTCAGCTCACGGAATACCTCGCTCAGGTCCAGCGAATAGCCCCGCACCTCCAAAGGACGATCAAAGAAGGCTGCTGTCTCACTGATGACCTGGTCGAGGTCGAACTGCAAGGAACGCACGATCCGCTGAATGCTCGGTACGGCGGTCACTGGCGCGGCCAAAATCCCCAGCATCGTCACGATCAGAACCAGGAAAACGAGCGTCGTGGCGACTCCTCGCGGGAAGCGGAGGCGCTCGACCAGGAAATCGACGATGGGATCGAGGATAAAGGCGAGCAGAAACGCGATCACCAGCGGCAGAAGCACGTCGCGAAAGCGGTAGAGCACGAGCGCCAGCAGCACCAGAACGATCAGGGCCACGCTGCGCTTGGTAGAATTATTCCAACGCCTGACGGGTTTACTCATCGGATTCTATCCTGTTCTCATCGAGAATTATTATATGGTAAACTCGGGGTAACACAAGCAAATATGGGCAGCAGATGAAAAGCTGATAAGCGGATGGCGCGGCAATCGTCACCGGCCCCTTATTACTGGGGCATACCCCCTATAGCGAAAGAATATCTGCATCCGCTTATCCGCTATGCCGAAGGCAATCCGTTGCATCGACCAGGCGGTACACAAAACTTACAACCGTCCCAGGTTGAGCGTCATAAACTCGTCCCAGATATAACGCAGGGGCGTCTCCCACCGGTCGCGACCGATGCAGCGGAAATAGGGAGAGCGGAAGGCGAGGATCAAGTCGCCGATTTTGTAGCGAGGGAGGATAGGCGTCGAGACGACCAAGCTCCCCATCTCGCCCGGCCGCATCTCGTGCAGCATCTTGGTGCCTGACCGGGTCTCGATCTCGAAGAAGAACAGGTCATAGTTGGGCACCCAGGCCCGCTTTTCGTCTCGCTGCTGGCCGAACATCCCCTCGGTGGCGCCATAGATCTCGCGGATGACGACGGGGCCGTACAGGGCGGTCAGCGCCGGTTCGTAGCGCGTGTTGATCCCCGGCACGCTGCCCAGGGTCATGATGTGCGGTCGCCACAGGTCCTTGGGGTAGACGGAGTGCGCCCGTCGCAGGTAGCGGGCGAAGCGAGTGGCGGTTGGGCAGACGCCGCCCACCAGGGTGACGCTCTCCTCCTTGCATTTCTCATAAGCCAGCTCAAAACGGGCCTCCCAATCGCGAATCGTCTTGCCGCCTCCCAGCGCGTCGATCTCCTCCTGGGACGGCGCCGACCGGATCGGCGTGAAGGTCGAGACGAATCTGGTATAGATGCCCGAGCTGTACCCGTATTCGACCTCCCGCTCCCCCACCTGTACCGTCCCCACGACCGAGGGGAAATTCAGATTCAGGTTGACCCCCTCGAACAGCTCATACCGCCCGCTATCGAGCACATAGTTCATCATCGCCCGCCCGGCGCTGATGCGCATCATCAGGTCGGTGGGCGTCATGGGGATGAACTTGGACTCGCCCTTCGTCGTGCCGCGCGTGATCGCCCAGCCTACCGGCTCTTCGTTGAGGAGCAGACTCACCTCTCCACCCATCACCCGCTGGATGAGCGGCTTGTACTCCTCGTAGGTCGTGACGGGGAAGGCGCGGCGATACTCCTCGACGGTTTCGATCTGCGAGGCGCCGTGCTGCTTGCCATAGTCGGTCTGGGCATAAGCCTGCACGAGGCGCTGGAGCACCTCTCGTTGGGCCTTGGCCGGATCCGCCACGGCGTCGCGCCAGGGCTGTACGAGGGCCTGCAACGTGTTGCTCAGTGTTTTGGGGTTACTTCCGGCCATTCGGCTAGTCGCGCGGGAGAAAGCCGCGGATCAAGACGGACACGCCGATGCCGATCAGGATCAGCGGCCAGATCAGATCCCAACTCACCAGGTTCCCCAGCCCGATGCCCAACAGGATGACGGCGAAAACGACAGAACCTCCCACCCCACGCCGGTAGACCGGCACGAGCAGACGAACCACCACCTCCAGGAGCACGATCACGCCAGCCCCAAGAAAGCCCAACGACCAGGGTTCGACGCGAGAGCCCAGGATCAGCACGTCGTCCAAAAGCCCCATATTCCCGATGAGCAGCATCGCGCCGAACCAGATGAGGATGGCGGCCCACACGATGGCGCTGAGCGGGTCACGACGCCACTTTTCGTCCCATTTCTCCTCTTGCTTCTCGTCCTCTTTGCCGCGAAATTCTCGGTCGGACATCATTCCCTCCTTTTCAATTATTTTCTACGTACAAACTGGCGCACCAGGATCCAGACGCCCGCCAGGATCAGCACGACGGGACCGACGTACTCCACCGCGGTCTCGGCGATGAGGAAAGCCAGACCCATCACCCCCATGATACCGCCGGGGATGAGCGCCCACCAGTTTGTGGTATCACGTGCATACACCACAAAGAAGGGAATGGCGATGGCAAACATCACGTAAGCCGGAACCAACAGGTCGTTGAGCACCCCCAGGCCGATCAACCCGATCATCACGCCGATGACGATCATCACGTAAGCCGGGATGAGCGCCCACCACTGCTCGCGGTCGCGCAGAAACACCACCAGGAATGGCAGCGCGATGACGGCCATCACGTAGGTGGCGATGGCTTCGTCTCGCAGAATTTCCAATTCGATCAACGCGATCAATCCGGCGATCGCCCACATCACATAAGCCGGGATGAGCAAACCCCAGTCAGAACGATCTGTGAGATAGACGCCGAACACGACCAGCCCGGCCAGGGCGAGTACCGCGCTCCATACCCAGGCGGTGAGATCGGCGTACATCTCTACCAACGCCACGATGCCGAACAAGATCAGCATACTGCCCCAGATTAGACTTTGCCTTCTCGCTCGTGAATCCATGCTCTCTGTCCTCCTTTCCTGCTCAGGATGAACCGCTAGCTAACTCCACAGATCTTTTCACTCCAAAGGCGCGTAAAAGCCGGATACGACGACGGTTACGGGGATTTGTTTTCTATCGGCGAGTGAATCCGGCAGTTTGAACCGGAATTCATACGACTCGCCGCCGTGGATGCCCAGACACTCTCGATCTCTTTCGGCCACCTGGGCTGCACCGTCGGATCCGGCTTCTGCGCGGATCTCGATTCCATCGGCCACAATGTAGAGAGCATCAATGAACGAGATTTCGGTTTTCTCTTCAGCGATTCGGAGGATGACGGAACCGTCAACGACCTCGATCAGGCCGATGTCGGTCGTCTCCGTCTGCTCGCGCTGTTTTCCACGGACGTTTCGCAGTATCTCTGTCCTTCTTTCAAAAGTCCGGCCATTGTAGACGTACAGCCACGGACAGGCCCAACCATCCGCATCGGTCAGGTTGAACCGGATAACGCTCTCTCCCAGTCCGATCACGATCTCCTGGTAATCAGTCGACGCGCCGCCCCCCGTTACACCCGCGTACAAGATGGTATCTTCCGGAACCCCCGCCTCCTCCTTGCTGATGGGCGCCGCGACGAAGGCCGCGGCCACGTGGTACGTTCCCGGCTCAAACTCGCCGCGGAAATGGCCCTCGGGGACCTCGTACACGTATTCCAAAGCCCAGGAAAATTCTTCTCGGCCTTCCCGCATAGACAAAATGTCCGGACCGGCCAGGAAATTGATGCTGCTAAAAACATCGTCGGCAGTGGCCCGATCCACCTCGCTTGCGGGCATCACGAGGACGAAATGCCTGATGTTCTCCGCCTCTCTCGTATAACTGAACGTCTCGCGATACCAGTTGCCGGTGTAATCAATGTCCGCTTCGAGGAATCCCACAGGCGCGATCCGCAAAGAGTTGACGAGCGCGTCGAGCGCCGCCAGGTCAGGCGTAAAACTGGAGCTATCTAGCGCGTCCAACTGCCGTTCCGTTTCCTCGTTGTATTCCCGCATCACGGCGCCTGCCTGCACACCATCCGCCGGCAGCTCTGGAACCGGGAGCGCGGCCTCGTTCGTGTTCTCCGCAGGATCAAAGGCGCTGAGCAATATCGGGGCCGAGATCGGAAACATCACCTCGACATAGTATTTCCCATCGTCGGTAAGCCCGTGAAACTCGTACTGAAGGGATTCGTTATTGGCAAAGAAGAGGTCTTGACCTTTCATCACTACCGCGCGAATCCCCATCCCGCCCTGAAACCAGATGTGTTCGGTCCGAGCGCGCAGGAGGATGTGCGCCATCAGCACCGGGAAATAGTCATTCGACTGCGCCTCGATGGCCGAACGCAGGTCGCCAATGACGTCGTCGCCAAACGGAAGCCCCTCCCGATACGAGGCCACCGGATGCACGATCACGCACCCCACGGCTCGACACCAGCCATCGGGCGCGAAGGAGAACTGAGCATAACCAGGCGAATCCGACGCCGTATCTGCGAACACGGCGTCGCCCAGAGCAGGGTCGACGGTGAAGCTGATGCCATGGTAGAACACATTCGGGCCTTCCAACTGACCCTCTGCTGGCGTGAGCGTCGGTTTGGGTGTGGGCGATGGTGGTGGCGGCGGCGCTTCCGTTGGTCTCGCAGTAGCAGTGCTGGTGGGGATAGGAGTTTGCGTCGCTATAGGTGTCGCGGTAGCTGTGTTGGCAGGTAAGCTCACCGTTGGAGAAGCCGTTGCTTCAGACGACGCAGTCCTGGTCGGTGGTACTGCAACAGTTACTTGTACCTCTGTCGGGGCACAAGCGCTTGTGATGAAAACAACTAGTGAGAGAAATAAAACACATCTAAACATTGTCCCACCCTGTGATCGACCGTTCTCCCAACGCTCAATCTTCCGGCAGGCTGAGCGCTGCTGCTACCTTGTCCAAGATCGTTTGCTCGGCAACGCTCATCTTGTCGCCTGTGCTGAACCAGGTTTCCTCCGTCGCCTCGGCTACCCGTCTACCAACGTCCAGTAGGAAGCTCCTGAACCCGGCCAAGTCTGGCTCAGCCTTTCGAACGAGCACGTCCCTTGCCCGTTCGAGGGCCTGGATTGATTCTTCCACTGTGGCTCTTGGGTTTGCCTTTGTCTGTCCAGCTTGGGCGGACACGACAGCCGCCACGAGTTCATTATCCGACTCGTACCTTTCTAGTGCGGCAGAGAATGCCCCGATCTCTTCTTCCTGTTCCTCGTCCTCCTGCGCGCCGGCTTCGGCACTTACGAGCGCAAAGTAAACCCAGTAGGGCGCATCCTGCAACAGTTGCCACTCTGATTCAGTGAAATCGTGTCTGACAGTCATTTTGTACCCCTTTTCGCCTGATATGTTGAACAACTACCGTGCTATATGAGACGTCTAGAACAAGTCCACCCCCAGCTTTTTCTCCATGTCATCGGCAGCTCTGGATAACATGCGGACAATGGCTTCGAATTCCTGTGGCTGCATGGTGTGCGCAAGCTGCGTGCTGAAGGCTACGAGATAGTCGTTCTCCCCCTGTCGTTCGATGCCCCACGACCCGTGAGCAAATTTCGTATTTTTGCGCAATAGATCGTTCGCGACGTCCTGGCTCAACAACTGGTCGGCCGGCATTTGAAGAGCCGGCGAAGAGAACCCTATCACGAGATTCCCCTTGTGATCCAGCCCTAAAGGCTTGACAAAGACGTTCTGCTTTCTTCCCTCGCCCATGTTAAAGAGGACGATGACCAGAGTGTGGCTACGCTTGACGACCTTCAACCCCGCCTCTGCGGCTATCTTTTCGATAAATTCAGCAAAAGACGCTCCATCTTCTCCCAGGTTATACATGTTTTCCCCTCCTTTGATCTATCTGGCTTTTTGGCTGTGACGACTATCCAATCATCAAAAGCATCTGCTCGACAAAGAGGGGGTTGACCTTGAGCGCCTCGCACACCTGACGCAACACGGCCTTTTCCTCCTCCGCCAGATGCTCGTCTGCCTGAGCGACCACGATGAGCTTTTGCACCAGCGCGTGCCTCTCGTGGGGCGGCATTCTCATACATCCCTTTGCGGCCTGTTGAAATTTTTCCTCGATCAGCACCGACGGGTCTGATGCGCGCGCTATCTCTGCCTCGGCTTGCTGTACGGCCTGCTCATCAACCATATTGCGAATGCTCGTGGATTCTAACGCATCTGTGTCCCCATCGCTGGCCGCCACCCAGTAGCTTCCCCACAACAGACAATCCGTCGCCGCGTCTTGGTTCGCTTCGGCTGTCTCCGGCTCCATAAATTCGAGCAACTCGTTGATTTTCTCGTCCACTTTTTCAACCGGCATCAGCGCGGGAGAACGGTCGAGCAACTCGGTCAGCAGCGTGGATTCCCAAAAATAATGCAGCGCCGTCACGCGCAGCGGGTTGAACGGATGGCTGGAGAACCAGTCTCGCGCGTCGTGAACCGAGTCCGACAGCGCCTGGATGTCTCGCATTTGAGAGACGTAATCCTCGACGTTGAATTGCGCCAGCGATTCCGTCAGCCCGCACGAGAGCTTGATCAAGGAGGTCGTGGCGGCGTGAACGTCCTGGCAACAGAGCAACCCCACGCGGTCCGCCGAAAGCTCGGCGCGTCGGCTCCAGGACATCAGCCGCATGGCCTGGTTGCCCGGAATACTACCACCCGACTTGGTCAACATCGCACGCACCGGCAAAGCGTGGTGCCCGTAGGATACGTGCCCCAGTTCGTGGCCGATGACAAAGAGCAATTCCTCCTCTGCCATCTTTTCGATCAGGCTGGAGGTGAGCAAGAGCGAGATCTGCCCTTCGCCCGTGTCTATGCACATGGCGTTCTGGCGCGCGTCGTCGCACACATAGATCTCCACGCCCCTTTCCCGAAGGCCCGTGACGTCCTGCGCCCATCTGACGTTTTCTACGAGCGAGGGAATGATGCGATCCGTAATTCTCAACCCACTGGCGAGCAGGCGTCGGCGATGCGCCTCCGTTTCGTCTCGCTTCCCAAGCTCGGCAGCCCGTTGCTGTATCCCTGGATCACGTCGGATCTCCTCAAACTCTCGTCGCTCGGACTCGAACCGTACCTGGGCAACGGCGTTTTTGCCAGGCTTCTTTAATTGTTCCACAAGTGTCCCCCTTGTGACTCCGCTCTGCTGAATGGAAACACCCCACGGCTAATACAATTCCCTGTAAGTGGTAAGTCTATTTTACTCGTTTCTACTGTGAGGGCAAATCAGCCCTGGGCGGCCTCTTGCACCAATTCCAGACTACCTCGGCAAAGCGGCGGCCTACGTATCCCAAGTGGTCGCGCCATCCAGGCCTGCCCATCCACTTGACGTTGCGTCCTGCTTTGTTATAATACCTCCAGCGCGCGGGGTGGCCTGCCCAGGCCGCCTTGTTTTTTAGCCTGGAGGATTATGCTAGAGAGCCTGAACAAAGTCGAGGAACGATACGAAGAACTGATGAGCCTGATGGCCGACCCGGAGATTGCGCAGGATTATGAGCGCGTGGCCGAATATGCCAAGGAACGCGCCGATCTCGAGGACATTGTCGGCGCCTATCGAGATTATAAAGATACGGTTGAGGAACTGGAGGGGACGAAAACGCTGCTGGATGACGATGGCGACCCAGAGTTCCAGGAATTGGCGGAAGCGGAAGTTGATAAACTGCAAGCCCGGCTGGAAAAACTGGAGGGCCAACTCCACCAACTGTTGCTCCCCAAAGACCCGCGTGACGCCAAGAACGTGATCGTCGAAATTCGCGCTGGCGCCGGCGGCGATGAGGCCGGTCTTTTTGCCGCCGATCTGTATCGTATGTACACCCGCTATGCCGAGCGGCAACAGTGGAAGACCGAGTTGTTGAGCAGCCACGCTACCGGCGTCGGCGGCTTCAAAGAGGTGATCTTTGACGTCCGGGGACGCGGGGCCTTCTCTCGCTTCAAGTTCGAAAGCGGCGTCCACCGCGTCCAGCGCATTCCCGTCACCGAGTCTTCCGGGCGTATCCACACCTCCACGGCCACCGTGGCGGTTCTGCCCGAAATTGACGAAGTGGAGGTGCAGATTGACCCCAACGATCTTGAGATCGTAGCTTATGGCGCCTCTGGCCCTGGCGGGCAGCACATGCAGAAAAACGCCACAGCCATCCGCGTCACCCACGGATCTACCGGCATGGTCGTCGCCTGCGAGTCGGAACGCTCGCAGACCCAGAACAAGGTGCGGGCGCTATCCATCCTGCGGGCGCGTCTCTACGAGCAAGAACGGCAGAAGCAGGAGGCAGAAGTAGCCCAGGCGCGACGATCTCAGGTCGGCACTGGCGAGCGCAGCGAAAAGATCCGTACCTATAACTTTCCCCAGAACCGCGTCACCGACCATCGCGTCGGATTGACCCTCCACCAACTGCCCAGTGTGTTGGACGGCGAACTTGATCCCTTCATTGAAGAACTGACCGCCCAGGAACAGGCAAGGCAATTGGAGGCTATGGGAGAGACTGAAGGATAGATACACATCACTCGTGGGATCAAGACAAGAAGAACTAAAAACTCCATACTGGAAACCTGAAACTGGAAACTCAAACCCGGATGCCAGCATCCAGCGGACCATCCAGCAAGCGACAACCCGCCTTCATCCCATCACCGACACGCCTCGCCTCGAAGCAGAGATACTACTCAGTCACGTATTGGATGTTTCCCGTACCAAGCTGTTGACCTACCCCGAACGTCTCCTCACCCCTGATCAACTGTCTCACTACCAGGCCCGTGTCCACCGTCGCGCTTCGGATTATCCCCTTCCCTATCTCACCGGTCGCGCCGAGTTCTATGGGCTGGAGCTGGAGGTCACGCCCGAGGTAATGATACCTCGACCAGAGACGGAGACGCTGGTGGATCTGGCGCTGGCGCGCCGACCGTCAGCCATCGTAGACGTGGGCACCGGTTCGGGCTGTATCGCTATCGCACTGGCCGCCCACTTGCCTGAGGTTACCGTCTATAGCATCGAAATCTCATCGGCGGCGCTGGCGGTGGCACGTCGAAACGTGGAGCGTCATGGCCTGGAGGCGCGCGTGCGATTGATGGTCGGCGACGTGCTCACCCCGCGTCCCAGCCCGGTCGATCTGATCGTCTCCAATCCTCCTTATATCTCGGCGAACGAATGGGTAAAATTACCATCATCGGTGCGCAATCACGAGCCTCGCTTGGCTCTCGAAGGCGGCTCGGATGGATTGGCCATCATCCAACAACTGCTGAGCCAGGCTCCGGCAGTGTTGCGCCCTGGCGGAGCTTTGTTGATCGAGATCGGCGCCGAGCAGGGACAGACAGCAAGCCATCTGGCCTGTACTTTATTTCCTCGGGCCGCGGTGCGCGTGCACCCGGATCTGGCTGGACGCGACCGCGTGCTGGAGATCCAGACGTGATCCGGCTCCTGGCGCTCGACCTCGACGGGACACTGATAGACGACGAGTTGGTTATATCCCCTGATGTGCGACGAGCCATCGCCGAGGCTCAAGCACGCGGTGTAAGAGTAACCCTGGCCACCGGCCGCATGCTCGACGCCACGCTCCCTTTTGCGCGCGACCTGGACATCACCGTACCGCTCATCTGCTATCAGGGTGGACTCATCCAGGCTCTAGGCTCCGACGTGCCGCTCTATCGCGCGACGATGGAGCCGGCCCTGGTACGCGAGATGCTGGAGTGGCAGGCCCAGCGTGGGTGGCACGTCGTGCTCTACGCCGACAACGACGTCTTTGTCGCCGAGCAACAGTATCCCGAAATCTTTTACCGCATGTTGCTGGGCGAGCGGTTGGTCTGGGTGGATAATTTGTCTCCCGTGCTCGAACAGCACGAGCCGGTCAAGTTCCTCGTCGTTGCAGAGCGGCCCGAGGCGGACCGTATCGAGAGAGAGATGCGGCAGCGCTTCGAGGGGCGGATGGAGGTGGTGCGCTCCCACGAGATGTTCGTCGAGGGGAACCCGCTGGGAGTATCGAAAGGGGATGCGCTGCAACGGCTGGCCACTCACCTGGACATCCCACAGGAGCAGGTGATGGCGGTCGGCGACCAGGGCAACGACGTCCCGATGATCGCCTGGGCGGGAGTGGGTGTGGCGATGGGCAACGGCAGCCCGGCAGCCAGGGCGGTCGCCGATTGGATCGCCCCGCCGCTGGCAGAAGACGGTGCCGCGGCGGCGATCGAACGCTTTATTCTCGCTCCACGATCAATAGATGCGAGAGAGCAAAGGCGCGAAGCGGGGTCCGCTCCAGGGCGTAGGTGATGGCGCGCAAGCCTTTTCCCAGGATCGGGGCACGGGCGACGACGTTGTCATAGCCGGCAAAAATCTGGGTGTGGTGGACGACGCGGATGGGAAGACCGTCAAAGAGGCGGCGCAGTCCCCCGATGGTGTAAGCCCGGACGTGAGGAGCCAGCCGGTCGCGCAGCGCCGAGGGCAGCCAGTTGACCAGCGGAATATTGCCAAAGCGATAGCGCCTGCGCCAAAAGACCCCGTGCGTCTCGAAGGGGTAGAGCCGGTTGGGGACAAAGACGACGATGTGTCCGCCAGACCGTGTCACGCGCACCATCTCGACCACGCAGGCGCGGTCGTCGGCGACGTGCTCCAGCACCTCGTGCGAAAAGACCACGTCGAAGGCGGCGTCGGGGAAGGGGAGACGCTCACCGGGGGATTGGACGATGCCCACAGCCCGTTCCCTCGCCTCCAGCGCCCGTTTCCGCTCGATCTCGATGCCAAAGACGTAAGGGGTTTCGCGGAGAAAGGCCGCCGTGTACATCCCCACGCCGCAGCCCACATCGAGCACGCGCCGGTCCGCCAGCGTCGCCCAGCGGCGCACCATCTGGAAGCGCCGTTCCTGCCCCGCCCGCCAGACGTAGGAGGGATGGCCGCGAGCGGCGGCCTTGTCCTCGAAAGTCATCCCTCCCATCTTGTATATAACTTATTCTCCACACCTAGCCGCGCCAGCACGCGCCCCACGACGCCATCTACGATCTCGGCGACCGTCTGCGGGTGGCCGTAGAAAGCGGGGATGGGCGGGAAGATGATCGCGCCGATCTCGGCGGCGCGTGCCATCAGGCGGAGATGGCCCAGGTGGAAGGGCGTCTCTCGCACGACCAGCAGCAGCGGGCGTCCCTCCTTGAGCGTGACATCGGCGGCGCGGCTCATCAGATCGGCGGCGTGGGAATTGGCGACGGCGGAGAGGGTCTTGATCGAGCAGGGCGCGACGATCATGCCGTCTGTGGCAAAAGAGCCGCTGGCGATAGGCGCTGTGAGATCGTCGGGATCGTAGGCGTGGTCGGCCAACGCCTCGATCTGCACCACCGTGCGGTCGCTCTCGTAGGCGATGACAGAACGGGCGGCCCGGCTGACGATCAGATGCGTCTCGACGTCGGGTCGCTCGGCCAATACCTCCAGCAAGCGAACACCATAGATCACACCACTGGCCCCCGAAATTCCAATCACCAACCTTTTTCGTTTCATCCGTCGTTGTCCCAAGATCCGCGTTCTCCCACGTGCAGAGCGACTGTTCCCAACGCCATCATTCGGTAGTGGACGTTCTCCAGTCCCACGCGCTCCATCGTGGCTTTCAATTCCTCCGGCGCCAGGAATTGCTGTACCGAGCGCGGCAGGTAACGATAGGCGGCAGGCTGGCCGCTCAACATTCCTGTGATGAGCGGCATCAGACGGGCAAAATAGAATCGGAACAGCGTCCGAAAGCCCGGCGTGCGGGGCCAGGTCATTTCCAGGCAGATCACGCGCCCGCCGGGCTGCACCACGCGACGCTGCTCGGCCAACGCGCCCGGCACGTCGGCGACGTTGCGCAACAGGAACACGCTCGTGACGGCGTCAAAGCAAGCGTCGGGGAACGGCAGATGTGAACCATCGCCTTGTGTCCAGCGCACCTGCTCGGTGGTGGGTTTGCGCTGGCCCACGCGCACCATCTCCAGCACCGGATCCACGCCCACGACGGTGCTCCCAGGCCAGCGGCGCAGCAAGGCCAGCGCCATGTCGCCGGTGCCGGTACCCACGTCGAGCACGCGCCCGCCATCCGGAAGCCCGGCTGCCTCGGCGGCGATCTGTCGCCAGCGCCGGTCGCGCCCAAACGACATCAGCCGATTCAGCGCGTCGTACCGGTGAGCGATCTGGGCGAAGGAGACGTGGTCGTCTACAGCTCCCACTCAACCACGCCCTGAACGATGTAGCCCAACGCGATCAGCAGGCCGGTCAAAAGATGGATCTGAATGGTGCCAGCGTTGGCCGGGACCAGCTCTTTGGGATGGTCGTAGTGGACGCGAGCCACGCGATACGCTTTGATGGCTATCGGCGCCGTCAGGAGTCCCAGCAGGGCGAAGGGCGTGACCACGCCAAACAGAACCCCTACCGCCAGCGATAGATAGGTCGCCGTCAGCAACAGTCCGTAGGCAGCGGCGGCCCACTTTCGGCCCAACCGCACGACCCAGTGGTTCTTGCCCACAGCGGCGTCGGCTTTCATGTCCTGGAACTGGTTGATCCAGACCACCAGCGCGATGAGTATCCCCACCGGCAGCGAAGCGATGACCGGCTCCCAGAAAAATGCCTGTGTCTGCACGTAGGCGCTGCCCAGTGCCATCAGGGGGCCAAAGCAGAGTCCGATCAACAGTTCGCCCAGACCCGTGCCCGCAAATCGAAAAGGCGGCGCGGTGTAAAAGAAGCCCGAGATGACGCCGACAAGCCCCAGCCACAGCACCAACGGGCCGCGCGTAAAGGCCAGCAGCAATCCAATCAGGCTGCCGACGACGAAAAACCCGATGCCCTGCCAGAGAAAGACGCCTGGCTTGACGAGTCCCATCTGGATGAGGCGGCTGCCGCCGGTGAAGGGGTTGGCGAACTCGGTGTTGATCTCGTCGGAACCCCAGGTGTGGTCAAAGTAATCGTTCGTCATATTGGTGCCGGCGTTGAGGCAGATGGCGCCGATCAGCGTCAGCAAAAAATACCACAGGTCGAACGCGCCCGTCCGCGCCCAGGCGATGGCGGCCCCCAGGCAGACCGGGGCCAGGTCGGCGGTGAAGAACGGCGCGCGCAGCTTGATGATCCACAAAGGCGGCATCTTGGCTGCGGGTTGATTCGTAGTCAATGTTTCCTCCAAAACTCGGTGGAGGTGCAATGCACTTTCAAGTGCGTTGCACCTCGAACTAATCTCTCACGCGAGCCATCACGTGGGTATCCACGTATTCGCCCTCGCGAAAGGCGTATTTCCGCTTGGTTCCCTCGATCACAAAACCGAATTTCTCGTACAGGCGAATCGCCGCCACGTTGTCCACATAGACCTCTAGCTCGATCCGCTTGAGGTTGAGCCAGTTGTCCGCCAGATCCACGATGGCGGCCATCAGCGTCGAACCCACGCCCTGGTTCCAGTAATCGGGATAGACGCTCACGCCACAGCCGGCGACGTGTCGCATTCGGGGTCTGTGGTTGGGATGCAGCGTGCTGGCTCCAACCACCCGCCCATCCACCTCAGCTACCAGCCGGATTATTCCCTCTGGCGGGTTCTCGATCTTTTTCTTGACCACGCCCTCCGATTGGAGCGGTAGCTGGAGCGTGCCCCGGTAGACGCCAGTCTCGGACCAGAGTTCGTGCATGGCGGGCCAATCGGCGGCGTTCATCGCCCGCACCTGAATTTCTACTTTTTCGTCCATTGCATCCTCTCAGTCGCAGTCGCAATCCTCCTCTCCGTCCTCGCAATCGCAGGCCTCGGCCACCATCTCGATCTCGACCCGTCCTCCCAAAGGCAGCGCGGCCGCCTGTACCGCCGAGCGGGCGGGTGGCTTTTCTGGAAAGAACTCGGCATAGACGCCGTTCATGCGAGAGAACTCGTCCATGTCGGCCAAAAAGACGGTCGCCTTGACCGCGTGTTTCAGGCAAGAGCCGCTCGCTTCCAGCACCGCCTTGACGTTCTCCAACGCCTGGCGGGTCTGGGCTTCGATGTCCGGCCCGGCGAATTCCTTCGTGCCGGGGATAATGCCCAACTGTCCGGCGGTAAAGACGAGATTACCGAGGCGAACTCCCTGCGAATAAGGCCCGACTGCGGCTGGCGCTTTTTCTGTGGCAATACTCTTTTTGTTCATTTGTACCTCCTCGTACTTGATTCTGATTCTCCAATTTCGGCTCCTTGCTTGGCGCAAGCTCCGCACGATAGCAGGGATTATAATGCATTGGAGGGAAAAATCAACTATTTCACTTTCTCAGCAGCAGTTCTGGCAACTCGCGCAATTCCTCGCCGCCCATCAAGAGCGCCGTCAGCACGTAGGTCGCGCCTCCCAGCGCAAACCCGCCCGCGCCGATCACGAGCAATCCCGCGCCGGGCAACAGCCGTTGGAAGCCCACTACCGCTGCCCCCATCAATGCCGAGGCGATTCCTGTCCGCGCCAGTGATACAACCAGCTCCCGCCCCTCAACCCCGCCCAACCGCTGTTGCGCCGCCAGTAGCAATGTGATCACCTGCAACCCCGCTCCCAGCGAGTTGGACAACGCGATGGCGCCGTGGGCCAGCAGCGGCAACAGCAACCAACCCAGCCCCGCGTTCACCAACAGTCCGGCCAGCGCCGCCCAGAACGGCGTCCACATGTCTCGCTGAGCGTAGAACAGCCGGCTGGTCACCTCCAGCGCGCTGTGAACCACCAGTCCCAGGGCAAAGAAGCGGAGCGCCCAATAGACCCGCTCGGTGGCGGCGGCGTCGAACGCTCCCCGCTGGAGAAAGAGCGCCGTCAGCGGGCGACCCAACACGAGCAACCCGACCGCCGCTGGTATACTCAACGCCAGGATCAACCGGAGTGACCAGGAAAACGTGCGGCGCAGACCTGTCCGGTCGCCTCGCTCGGCGATGCTGGCCAGCGTGGGAAAGACGACGATTCCCAGCGCCGTGCCCAGAACCGTCTCGGGCAACTGCATCAGCTTCCACGCATACTCGTAGGACGAGATCGAGCCGGGGATCAACTGGGAACCGAAAGTAGTGGGCAGCACAAAGCTGACGTAAGTGACGCCCATTCCCAGCATGCGCGGCGCCATCAAGCGGAGCAAATCGGGCAGGCCAGGGTGGAACAACGTGAGCATCCACTGCGCTCTGTGGCGCACCAACCACGGCAGTTTGATCAACAAGTGAGCCACGGCCCCAGCCAGCCCGCCCCAGGCCAGGCCAAAGATACCCATACACGGCGCCAACACCACCGCGCCAAAGATGCGTCCCAACGTGTAGAACAGCGGCGCTAACGCGGGAAGTAAAAAGTGTTGGTGGGCTTGCAGTGT
>DAOTUB010000070.1:0-14632 GCA_034437455.1 Anaerolineae bacterium
GAGGTCGGCGGCGGGGCGACCTACCTGGACGGCGAGCAGCTCTTCTTCCAGTTGATCATCCACCGCGACAATCCGATGCTCCCCGGCAGCAAAATCACCTTCTACCGCAAATTTCTGCAAGCGCCCATCGAGAGCTACCGGGCACTGGGCATCCCCGCCGAATACCGGGAGGTCAACGACATTGTCGCCAACCAGCGCAAGGTTTCCGGCTGCGGGGCGGGAGAGATCGGCGACTATTACGTGCTGGTCGGCAATCTGATCGTGGATTTCGACTACAAAATGATGTCCCGCGTGCTCAAGGTCCCGGACGAAAAATTCCGCGACAAAATCTACAAGACGATCTATGAGAACCTCTCGACCGTCAAGCGCGAGATCGAGCAGGTTCCGTCGAGAGACGAACTGTGGTCGCTGATGGCGGACAAGTTCATCGAGATGTTGGGGCCGATGGATGTAGTGACGAACGTGGATACCGAGTGGCGCGCCAAGACGGACGAACTGGCGGCTCGTTTCATCGCCGACGAGTGGCTTTACCAGAAGAGACGGCCCAGAGCCGATCGGGAGGTAAAGATTCGCGCTGGTTTGCACGTGCGGCAAAAGATGCACAAAGCGCCGGGCGGCCTCATCCGCGCCACGACCGAGGTGCAGGATGACGCCGTGGCCGCCGTCTCACTCTCTGGCGATTTCTTCTTCTTTCCGGAGGAAAAGCTGGCTGACCTGGAAACGGCGCTGGAGGGAACGCCCGTCGAGGAGGTGGAGCAAGCCATCGCCCGGTTCTACGAGGAGCACGGCATCGAAAGCCCCGGCGTCACGCCAGCGGATTTTGCGCAGGCGATCGGTTAGGTCACCCGGCGGCTATTTATTACAAACCGTCACTCTGATAGAGGCGGTGCTCGCGCACGTAGGCTTCGACCAACGTTCTTGCGGTTTGTGGCTCAGCCATATGTGGGTGTTTCCTGATAGAGGCGGTGCTCGCGCACGTAGGCTTCGACCGACGGAGGGATCAAATATCGGAGCGGTAGTCCCTCGCGCGCGCGTCGCCGCAGATCCGTGCCAGAGATTTCGAGATAGGGCGTGTCCAGCCAGACTAGCCTGCCTCGAATCTCTGGCGTTTCCCTCTCCAGCGCCTCCAGAGCCACCTCCCATCCAGGGCGTCGCATCACGGCCAGCCGCGCCTGCCGCAGGATGCCCGCCGAGTCGCGCCAGGTCGGGAATTCGGCCAGGCTGTCGCTGCCGATCAGAAAGTAAAGTGCCGCGCCAGGATACGCCTGCCCCAGGAGCGCCAGCATCTCGACGGTGTAGTGTGGGCCGGGGCGATCCAGGTCCACACGAGAGAGAGCAAAGGCCGGGTGGTCGGCGATGGCAGCCTGCACCATCGCCGCGCGATGATGGGCGGGCGTAGTGGGCTGGTTGGAGCCGCCTTGCTTCCCTTTACCTCTATTGAGCTTGTGGGGCGGTTGCCCAGCCGGGACGAAGAGAACGCGGTCGAGTTGGAGTTGTACGCGGGCGTTTTCCGCCAGCGCCAGGTGGCCATAGTGGGGAGGATCAAAGGTGCCGCCCAGAATACCCAGGCGCATCGTCATTCCTGCGAGGCTCATTAGCGCCCTAAGATACTCGCGGCTGCCTCAACGGCAGGACCCAGGCGGTTTAACGCTTCATCAATTCCCATCCTGGCGACGCCATAGTCTAACCTGGTCAGATGACCTCCGCTACCGCTGCAAATATAATCAACCAGCAATTCCAATTATGGAAGAAAATGAGAATTGTAGCCGCGATTTCCATATCGCGCAGAATGTTTTATGCAGCATAATGCACGCGCTATGGAAAGCGCGGCTACAAAATTGGAATTGCTGATAATCAACAGTGTGAGAGGAATCCAGTACGTGCTCAACCGCCCAGAGGTATTCGCCATAGATCCAGCCCCATTCGGAAGAAACTCCCTCGTACACTGGCGAAACCATCACACTGGCGTACCAGCCCAGGTAAGGCTCACAAGGCTGGCTTCCGTCAGCCATTAACCGGTCGAGCAATCCCCCCATCTGCACCATGTCGGACTGGACCTGGAGCATAGCATCGTACAGCGCATTGGCGTCGAAGGGGACAGGAGCAGGTCTCGTGGCGCGAGGGGTCGGCAGTGGAGTCGCTGTGGCAGCCGCCGGGGCCGCCGTCAGCGAAGCGTCGTCCCAGATCGCTACTCCATTGTTGCCACCATAGTAGCGAGTAAGCAACCAGACCACGATGTGCTCCTCCTGAGCTACAGCGTCCACCGACAAGTAGCCCCAGGTATCGTAGGGACGCATAGGCGCAGAACAGACAGCGCTCGTAGCGTCCGTTGGGTCATCCCGGCTACCGTAGGTACTGATGCATATCAATAATTCCATCTCGGCTGGTTTCACCGAGACGGTGCGGTCTTCATGGGGGCTCGACCACAGTTTGCCCCACACGCCAAAACGATACGTCGTGCCCGGCACAGCACCGTGAACCTGCTGCTGCACTCGGCACTCCCCGGCTCCGTATTTACCAAGAAATCCTATCGCCAGGTTGTTCACCCCCGAATGAATCCAGAAGGGGTAATTATGGATGTCAATACTGCACCAGGGTGAACGCGCCCAGCCCTGAGGCACTCTGTATGCGTCTCGCGGCGTCTCGAAACTGGGGCCGACCAGCAAATTATTCCCCGCTGGAGGAGAAGGAGGAACTGAAACAGAGGAAGATTCCGACGTCGAGGTAGGCATGAAGGTAGGAGAGGGAGTGTATGTCGACGTTGGGGCGTCAGTCGGCGTCGGGGTTTCAGTCGGCGTTGGTGTTCGAGTTCTGGTCGGCGTCGCTGTTGGCGTGTGCGTCGGCGTGGCCGTGAGAATTGAGGTTGAGGTCGGCTCGGGCGTAGCTGTCGGTTCTGGAGTGCTTTGCCTGCCACAGCCACTTAGCAATAACACAACCGACATCAAAATCAGAACATATCTCAGAATCCATCGAACTGCCATGATTACTCCTCCCACACCAACTCCGCCTCACCGATGTAAACGGTATCCCCCGATCGCACACCGGCCTCCCGCAGCGCCTCCGTGATCCCCATTTCCCTTAACGTTCGCTGGAAGCGGCGCACTGCCTCGTCCAGGTTCCAGATCGTCATCGCAGCCAGCCGTTCCACCTTCGCGCCGCGCACTCGCCAGCCATCCTCCTCCGGCTCAATGGTGAAAACCTCTTCGTCCTCCTCCAGGCGAAAGACGGGTAACTCTCGCGCTGGCGCAACCGCCGCTTGCGCTGCAAGCGGCGGCAGCTCGGCCAGCATCTGCGCCGCGCGGTAGAGCAGTTCGCGCACGTTCTCCCGCGTCAGCGCAGAGATCGCCATGCACGAGTAGCCCTGCTCTTCGAGCGCCTCCCGCATCTCTGGCCACAATTCCCGCACCACCGGCATATCGATCTTGTTGAGGGCCACCAGTTGAGGCTTTTGCGCCAGGTCGCTGCTGAAAGCGGCCAGTTCCTGATTGATGGCGATCAGATCCTCCAGGGGATCGAGCGAGAGGCCATCGAGGAGATGGATCAAGACGCGGGTGCGCTCGATGTGGCGGAGAAACTCGTGCCCCAGCCCCTTGCCCTCCGAGGCGCCTTCGATCAAGCCGGGAATGTCGGCCAGGACGAACTCGGTTTGAGGATCGAGCACGACGACTCCCAGGTTGGGCTGGAGCGTGGTGAAAGGATAGGGGGCGATCTTGGGACGGGCGGCGGTCACGGCAGCCAGAAAGGTGGATTTGCCCGCGTTGGGCGCTCCCACCAATCCCACGTCGGCCAGTAATTTGAGCTCCATCCGCAGCCAGCGCTCCTCGCCAGGCTCGCCGTGCTCGGCCATTCGAGGGGCCTGGTTGGTGGGGGAAACGAAGCGAGCGTTCCCTCTTCCGCCGCGCCCGCCGCGCGCGACGATCAATTCCTGCTCCGGCTCGGTCAGGTCGCCCAGCAGGTCGCCCGTGTCGGCATCGTAGACAGTGGTGCCGGGCGGTACCGGGATGCGCAGGACCTCGCCGGACGCCCCCTGCTGTCTCTTGCCCTGGCCATGTTTGCCACGCTCGGCTCGAAAATGGCGCTTTCTGCTAAAGCGGTAGAGTGTGTTGAGGTGCGGATCGACGTAGAGCAGCACATCGCCGCCCTTGCCGCCGTTGCCGCCAGCCGGCCCGCCGTAAGGAACGTATTTCTCACGCCGGAAAGCGACACAGCCATCGCCGCCATCGCCCGCGCTGACATAGATCTTGGCTTCGTCGTAGAACATTGCAGAGAGAAGGATACCGCAAATGGTCAAGATGTCAAGAAAGAGAACCACGGACATGTGAAATACACAATGTCTGACCACAAGCCTCTCAACCACCCTCGTGTGTTCTTCTATCCGAGGTTCTCCCCCCTTGACAACATCAAAGAAATCGGGTATAATATGCGTATTACCCGGTCAAATGGGTAACCTGAATAATCGGGTTACCCGCTAAAATCATTAAATAGCAAAAAGGAGAGAGATGCCTGCCCCAGATCCAGATGTCGTCGCATCCACAGACTCACCCATCAGCATAGCCTTAGAGCCAGCCCATCACACCTTGCACAGCTTGATGCTGTTGCACAAGGCCGAGACGCTTTCCGGGCTAGATGAGTGGATCACTCGCACTGCTGCCGCGCTGACGCCAGAACAACGACACAATAACGACCTCGTCACGTTCGGTCTGTACTTTGCCATCTTCCCCGATCGCAGTTGGCCCAGTTTTCCCGCCTACATCAACCACCTGGCGAGGCTGGACCCGACCATCTTGCGCGACCGGATTTTCAACGCCTACAGCCAGGTGTGCAAGAAAGATGACGAGCACTGTACCATCCCTGATCCGGCCAGCGATCATGCGACGGTGGACACTGCGCCCCTACTGGCGAGTGTGGATGCATTTCTGGATTTTTTGAGAGAGCGATTCCCTCCGGAGAACGTGATCCCCGAGATCGAATCGGAGGCCCATCGATACCTCAACGATCCTCCGGCGATGCAATCGCTGATCGTTTCTCACTTGCGAAATATGTGGGATGAGATTCTGGCCCCAGAATGGTATCGGGTCATGCCAATGTTGCAGGCATCCGTAGAGGCTTTCCAACAGCTCAACCTCGGTTCGATGTCCAAGTCTGAAGCCACTCAACTGATACTCGATCACGAACTCGACGAGTACAAACAACGAGAATTGGAAAAGGTAGAGCGGCTCATCTTTGTTCCATCCGCCCATCTAGGCCCATATATCGGCCAATACAAATTTGGGAATACCCTGTGGGTGCTGTTTGGCGCCCGCATCCCTGCCGGGGTACAAGTACACGCTCCCGATTTGAGTCGCAACGAGATTCTCATCCGGCTCGGCGCGCTGGCAGACGACACTCGCCTGCGCATCCTGAAACTCGTCGCGGAAGAAGGCGAGCAGAGTTCCCAGGACATTATGACCCGCCTGGACCTCAGCCAATCTGCGACCTCGCGTCATCTGAAACAACTTCACGCCACGGGCTATCTCGATGCGCGGCGTTGTAACGGCGCCAAATGCTTCAAACTTAACCCCAGCCGTGTCGAAAATACCCTGCGCGCCCTCTCTTTGTTTTTGTTAGGAAAGTGAAAGGTAAAGATAAAAAAGGAGGAAATTATCATGGATAAAAAAGAATTGTGGACCCTCGCAGCAGAGACGATGCAAGCTTTTGCACCTTTCTACCGGGAGGCGATGCGCAAAGCCGCCGAGGAAGCGGACATCGCCGATGTCTGGTATCCCTTGAGAGTAGTACGCGCCGTCGACCCTCAACCGATCTCGGTCGACCGCCTCCACGAAATGGCCCCCTACGCCACACGGGAGCGACAAGTAGAAATCCTGGAAAACCTCGCCCAAGTAGAGATGATCGAACGAGTGGGAGAGGGCGCTTATCAGCTTTTGGATCAAGGGCGTCGCGCCATCGAGAATATTTTCGAGGCCGCGCACCAAAGCCTGGGCGCCGTCAAGCTCCCCCCCGCCGACGAGATGGCTCAGCTTAACGGCCTACTCTACCGCCTGGTCGAGGCGACCTTGGAAGCCCCAGAACCGGAGCAGAAATGGGCGATCCTCTCCAGCCGCTGGACCGATCCCAAAGAGGATACCGTCGGAACCTCGAAGGCAGACCAGTATCTGACCGACCTCTACATGTTCCGCGACGACGCTCACATCGCCGCCTGGAAACCCTATGACGTCAGCGGCCACGCCTGGGAAGCGTTGACCTTCATCTGGCGCGGCGACCTCAACACCGCCGCAGGACTGGCCGAGAGACTGGGGCAATACCGGGGGTATACGGCTGATGATTACCAGGAAGCGCTTCAGGAGTTGGCCGATCGAGGTTGGGTGGTCGAGGAAAAGGACGGCGTCTACAAGCTGACCGAGAAGGGGAAACAGGTTCGCGACGAAGCCGAAGAGGTGACGGATCGCTACTTTTACGCCGGTTGGTCCGCCCTGAGCAAAGATGAGCTCGCAAAGCTGGCAAATCTCCTCACCCGCACAAAAGAAAAACTGCTGGCCATCACCCAGGAACAGCTATGGGACCTGAGCGGAGCAGTGGCGCAGGCGATCCCCACCGTAGTGCGGAACGAAGTAAACTCGCTGTTTGAGAAATATGGTCTGGATAAGCCAGGCCACTTTTTCCTCCTACTCACGGCCAAGCGGCTCGAGCCGGACCCCATCTCGGTCGCTCGCCTGAGCGCCCGAGGCCCGTACAGCAACCCGACGGTGTACGACGGCTTTTTGACCGAGGTGGCCGAGGCGGGCTTTATCGCCCCGCGAAAGAAAAACGGCGGCTACGAGCTGACCGAGAAAGGGCGCACGGCGTTACAGGAAGTCAACCGCGCTTTCTACATCAAGCTGGGCGAACTCTCGCCCCTGCCTGAGGAAAACTTGACCCAGATCGAAAGCTTGTTAGACAAAGTGGCCCAGGCCTGCCTGGACGCCGAGGAGCCTGCCGACAAGCCGCACATCTCGACGAGCCGCCAGGCACACCCCGACCAGGAATACGGGCCGTTGGCAAAGATCGATCAGCATCTCGACGACCTGAACGGTTTCCGCGACGACGCTCACATCGCCGCCTGGGAGTCTTACGAGGTCAGCGGCTATGTCTGGGAAACGTTGACTCTCCTCTGGCGCGACGAGGCGCACACTGCCAAAGAGTTGGCCGAACGTCCCTTCCGAGGCTACTCGGAAGAGACCTACACGGGAGCCTTTGCAACCCTCGTCAGCCGCGGCTGGGCAAAAGAGACGGACGCTGGATACCGGATCACAGAAAAGGGCCGGGCCGTTCGCCAGCAAGCTGAGGAAAAGACGAACGCTTACTTTTTCGCGCCCTGGGCGTGCCTGAGCGCGGCTGAAAAGATTCAACTGCACGATCTACTGACACGGTTAAAGAACAATCTGCAAGCAATGACGGAAAACGATGCAGACACAAGTTGATGTTTGAAAAGATGACCACTATGGACCAGGTATTTGTTCGAGAACGGGAACAAAAGAGAAACCTCGAAGAATCCAGCCGTCGGCATCAGGCCCGACGAGTTCAAAGACCAACAGGAGACCTATAGACGAATGTTTGCTAATCATCCCGTAGCACGTGTACGCAACATCTACGACGAGTATCCCCGCCAATTCTGGATCCTCGTCATGGGTATGTTCATCGATGTCCTCGGCAGGACGATGCTGAACCCGTTCTTGATGCTCTACGTGACGAAAAAGTTCGACGTGGGGATGACCGAGGTCGGCGTGCTCTTTGGGCTGATGGCCGTCATGGGCATGCTCGGCAGAATGCTCGGCGGCGCGCTGACCGATCGGTTGGGCCGCAAGTGGATGGTGATATTCGGACTGACCATCAGCGGGTTGAGCAGCCTGGCGATCGGGGCGGTGGGCACGTTCGAGCTGCTCTTTGCCGTCATGCTGTTCGTGGGGCTGGTCGCCAGTATCGGCGGCCCAGCGCAGGGAGCGATGATCGCCGACATCCTGCCGGAAGAGAAGCGAACCAGCGGATTCGGCATCTTTCGCGTGATCGCCAACATCAGTTGGGTCTGTGGGCCGGTGCTCGGCGGGCTGCTGGTCACACGGTCCTACCTGCCGCTCTTTATCGCCGACGCGGTCGCCAGCACGATCACGGCCGGCATCGTCTTCCTGGCGATCCAGGAGACCAGGCCCGCGTCGCGCGAGGGCCAACCAGAACAGACGATGGCTCAGACCTTCGTCGGCTACCGAGAGGTCGTCAAAGACGTCACCTTCATGCTCTTTACCGGGGCGTGCATCTTCATGACCATCGGGTACCTCCAGATATACACCACGCTGGGCGTTTACCTGCGAGATACGCACGGCATCGCCGAGCGAGCCTACGGCTGGCTGATGAGTATGAACGCGGCCACCGTCGTCCTGCTCCAGATATCTGTCTCTCGCCAGGTCGAAAAGCACCGACCGATGATCATGATGGCCCTGGGAGCGCTCCTGTACGCCGTCGGGTTGGGGATGTACGGCTTTACCTCGGCCTACCTGCCCTTTGTGATCGCGATGTTCATCATCACCGTCGGTGAGATGGTCGTCATGCCGACGATGCAGGCGTTGGTGGCCAAGATGGCGTCCGAGGATATGCGGGGCCGCTACATGGCAGTCTGGGGGCTGGGTTGGTCCATCCCGGCGGCTGTAGGGCCGTTCCTGGCCGGGTTGGTGATGGATCACGCCGATCCGCGCTGGGTCTGGTACGCGGCGGGGCTGTTGTGCCTGATCGGATCGGCGGCGTTCGTCCTGCTGCGCCGTCGGGCCGAGGAGCGGGCTGCGGATAAACTACATCCGACAGAGAAAGCGGCCCCAGTGGCCGAGGCCGTCGCGTCTGCCTGATTTGGCTTTCGCCCCACCCGGCCCACTTGGGCCGGGTGGGGAAAATCGTACAACAAAACCTTATCTGAATAAGGAGGACGCTATGCAAGTCCAAAAAGTATCCAACACGCTCCACAAGTTCACACTTTCATTCCTCGATCAACCCGATTCACCTACCGTCAATCTGGCAGCCTGTGTAGGCCAGGATGGCATCCTGTTGGTCGACGCGGGATGGGCGCACACCGCCGAAAGGTTGAATGAAAAGGTAAGAGAATTGGGTGATGGGAATGCAAAACTGATCATCGTCACCCACCCTCATCGCGATCATTTTGAAGGGAGCGCGTTCTTTGGCAAGGAAGCCACGCTGATCGCCCACCAGGATGCGAGGGATGAATTGATCGGGAGATACTTTGCTCTGGACAAACTCCCAGGGCAAGAATCACCCACCATTCTGGTAAATGCTGAGCTTTCCCTACACTTTAACGGAGAAGAGATCCGCGTCATCTTCGCGCCTGGACACACCCGCAGCGACATGGCCGTTTATTTTGTCAATTCGGGGGTCGTCTGCCTGGGAGATCTCCTCTTCTCGGATGTATTTCCTATCCTGGACCTGACCCGAGGTGGAGACATCGCGCAATACATCGAAAGCATCGGAAAGCTGGTCGCCCTCTTTCCAGACGACGTAACATTGATCGCCGGACACGGTCGCGATTACACCATGGACGACTTGAGGGAGCTCTATCGCGTGACGGTCGACACGACTGAGGTAATCAAAAAGGGAATCGCTGACGGAAAGAACGCTCAGGATATGATCGAAGCAGACGCACTGAAGGACTGGGCAAAATGGAGCGCCCCCCCAACGCCCAGTGAAACCTGGATCACGAGAGTTTACGAGAGCCTGACGGGCGAGGCGAAGCAACCGATCTCGAAACCCCTCACCTACACGATCGTCGAAAAAGGGATACAGGCTGCCATCGAACAATATCAGGAATTGAAAGATAGCCAACCCGATGGTTACGACTTTGGCGAGAACAATTTGAACATGCTCGGCTACCAACTGCTCTGGCGAGAGATGTACGATGCGGCCATACAAGTGTTCAAATTGAGCATTCAGGTGTATCCAGAATCCGCCAACCCCTACGACAGCCTCGGCGAGGCGTATATGACCATCGGGGATAACGAGCTGGCCATCAAATACTATGAAAAGGCGTTGGCCGTAAATCCTGAAACGCCCTCAGCCATTGATGCGCTGGAAAGGCTACGGTCTGCGAGCGAGGATTGAACGTGAACGAGATCGAAAAGGCGAAACAGGAACTCTTGGCCATCCACGCCAACCATCGAAAATTCCACTTTGACACCGATGCCCAGGCGCTCATCGCCGATCAGGCGGAATCGTACATCTATGTGCGGGACGGCGCGATATATCGCACCTCGCGGGACGCCAGCCTTGAACAGTTCGAGCGGTACTTTGAGAACGCCACGTACTATGAATGGGACGACCTCGAACCGCCCATCGTCCAGGTCTCGCAGGACGCGAGCCTCGCCTGGATGATCACGCGGACGAAGGTGCGCCGGACACAGACGGACGAGTCGGGCGAGCAACGCGAGAGCGAGTTCGTTTACGCGGGCGTGATGATGTACGAAAAGCGGGATGGTGAATGGATTTACACGGCGAACGTATCTACTTTTGAGTGAAGGAGGTTTCGAGATGCAGAAAGGGCGGCCTTTACGCGCGCCAGGCTCGCGTCGATTCGGGATCAGTTCGACCTGATCGACGAAGAGATCGAGATCGCGCCCGGCGTCCGACTCGTACCCGCGCCCGGACACAAGCCGGGCCACGCGACGGTCGTCGTCTCTTCAAACGGCGAAAAGCTGCTGTGCATCGCCGACGCGATAGCCCTTCCTCTCCAACTCCAATATCCCGATTGGCACATGATCTTCGACTGGGCGCCAAAGCCGCGGCCACTCGGCGTCAATTGCTTTAGCAGGCTGCCCAAGAGAAAGCATTGGTACACGGCTACCATCTCCCCTGGCCCCTCTGACGCTCCCACTTCCTCCACCAAACCGATACAAAAACCGATATAGATACGCCCACCCTCTTGAAAACCTCTCCCGGTTTGTGTATAATCTAACCAGTCTATTTGGACAAACCAAGGAGAGGAGTTGCCTGTGAACCAAGAAATATCTTTTGGGCGTATCGTCAAGGAGCATCGCCGGGCGCTCGACCTGACCCAGGCCGAGTTGGCTCGCCGGGTCGCCTGCGCCACCATCACCATCCGCAAGATCGAAGCCGACGCCCTGCGCCCCTCCCAGCAGATCGCCGAGCGGCTGGCGATGGCGCTGAACATCCCGTTGGAGGAGCGCGCCAAATTCGTGCGCCTGGCCCGCGCAGCCCTGAGCGACACTCCTGAGCCGCGCCCCTTGCCCACCCCACCCCTCGATCCAGAGGAGATCGGCGAGGAGGACCTCAGTGGGCGGGCGATCCGGGGCTACGAACTAGGCGAGCGCATCGGCGCGGGCGGCTTTGGTGCCGTCTATCGCGCCGTCCAGCCCATCATCGAGCGCGAGGTCGCGATCAAGATCATCCTGCCCCAATACGCCAACCACCCCGATTTCATCCGCCGCTTCGAGGCCGAGGCCCAGCTCGTCGCCCGGCTGGAGCACCCTTACATCGTTCCGCTGTACGACTATTGGCGCGAACCGGGGGTGGCCTACCTGGTGATGCGTATGCTGCGCGGCGGCAGCCTGGAGGGCGCGCTCAAAGACGGCCCCCTACCGCTCGAGACCGTCGCCGTGCTGCTGGAGCAGATCGGCGCGGCGCTGCACGCGGCCCACCGCGTCGGCGTCATCCACCGCGACCTCAAGCCCGCCAACGTGCTGCTCGACGAGGATGGCAACGGCTACCTGGCCGACTTTGGCATCGCCAAGAACCTCAGCGACCCCGACCTGGAGGGACTGACCCAGGCGGGCGCGATGGTCGGCTCGCCCGCCTACGCCTCGCCCGAGCAGATTCGGGCCGAGCCGGTCATGCCCCAGGCCGACATCTACTGCTTGGGCGTGCTGCTCTACGAACTGCTGACCGGGCAACAACCCTTCCACGGGCCGACGCCCATCGAGTACATCATGCAACACCTCAACGAGCCACTGCCGCCCCTCGCTGCACAACCCACCCTCGATCCCGTCATCCGGCGAGCGACGGCGAAGGACCCCCTCGAACGCTACGCCGACGTCCCCAGCCTGCTGGCCGATTTCCGGCAGGCCGTGACAGGAGATAGCACGGTAGCCATAGCGGTGGGCGAGATTCTCCACCGGGTGGCGGTGTCGGACGAGGAACTGGAGAACCCATACAAGGGGTTGCGACCCTTTAGCGAGGCCGACGCCGACGATTTTTTCGGGCGCGAGACGCTCGTCCAAGAGTTGCTTGGCCGTATGGCCGAAGCGGATGACCCGGCAGCTGGCGCCAGGCAAGACCTGGCCCGCTTCCTCGCAGTGGTCGGGCCGAGCGGCAGCGGCAAATCGTCGGTCGTCAAGGCCGGGCTGATCCCCGCGCTGCGACAGGGAGGCTTGCCTGGCTCGGAGGATTGGTTCATCGTGGACCTGTTGCCGGGCGCGCACCCTTTCGAGGAACTGGAGGCGGCGCTGCTGCGGATCGCCGTCAACCCACCCGAAAGCCTGCTCGTCCAACTGCGCGAGGACGAGCGCGGCCTCTTGCGAGCGGTGCGACGGGTGCTGCCCGCCGATCCCAACGTCGAGTTGGTGCTCGTGATCGACCAGTTTGAGGAGATCTTTACCCAGGTGGCGGACGAAGCCGTCCGCGTCCACCTGCTCGACAGCCTGGTGACGGCGGTGCTCGACGAGCGTAGCCGGTTGCGCGTGGTCATCACGCTGCGGGCCGATTTCACCGACCGTCCGCTGCAATACGTCGATTTCGGCGAACTGGTGCGCCAGCGCACGACCTTTGTGCTGCCGTTGACGCCGGACGAGCTGGAACTGGCGATTGTCGGACCGACCGCCCGCGCTGGCCTGACGTTAGAGCCAGGACTGGCGTCCACCATCATCCAGGATGTGGGCGACCAGCCGGGGATGTTGCCTTTACTCCAGTACGCATTGACCGAACTATTCGAGCTTGGAAGCGTCAGCGGCTGGCGCGAGGGACGGACGCTCACGCTGGCAGCCTATCAAAAGAGCGATGGAGTGACCGGCGCGCTGGCCCGTCGCGCCGAAGAACTGTACGCCAGCCTGGACCAAGCGGCCCAGGAAGCCGCCCGCCAACTCTTTCTCCGGCTCGTCACGCTGGGCGAAGGAACCGAAGACACCCGTCGCCGCGTCCTCCGCGCCGAACTGGAGACCCTTGAGGTCGTGCAAACAAGTTCGCCCGAGACCTCAAGGGTCTTGGACACAGTGATCGACCAGTGTGGCCGCTACCGCCTCCTCACCTTCGACCACGACCCACTGACGCGCGGGCCGACGGTCGAGGTAGCGCACGAGGCGCTGCTGCGGGAATGGAGCCGCTTGCGCAGATGGCTGGAGAACAGCCGCGCTGACGTGCGTATGCAGCGGCTATTGGCGGCGGCGACCGCAGAATGGGACAGAGCCGAGCGCGAGTCGAGCTACCTGCTGCGCGGGACGCGACTGGTCCAGTTCGAGGACTGGGAAACAGAAAGCATCGTGGCGCTGACACAAGATGAGCACGCCTACCTAAAGGCCAGCCAGACGGACCGGCAGGCGCAGCAAGCGCGAGAGCGACGCGCGCGGAACGTGCTGCGGGTGCTACAGGGATTTGTCGGCGTGGCGGCGGTGGTCGCTTTGGTACTGGCGCTATTCGCTTTTGACGCCCGCTCGACCGCCCAGCAAGAGCGCGACAACGCCCAACGCGAGGCCGCCGTAAATCACAGCCTGGTGCTAGCCGCCAACGCGCAACAAGCCCAGGATACCGGGGAGGTCGATCTGGCATTGGCGCTGGCGCTGGAAGCAGTCAGCATCGACCAGCCCCTGCCAGAGGCGAAACGCACGCTATCGGCGATTGCGCTAGGTCCGGGAACCCGCGCCGTTTTCAAAGTTCACAGCAACGCTGTCAAGGGTGTCGCGTTTAGCCCCGATGGCAAGACGGCTCTCTCAGCAAGTTGCGGAAAGCTCGACTCGGATGGCGCTTGTGTCCAGGGCGAACTGATCCTTTGGGATGTCAGCGCAGCAGAACCAGGGACTGAACTAGGCCGCTTTGAAGGGCATACAGGCTGGGTCAATAGCGTCGTCTTCAGCCCAGACGGTAAAACCATACTCTCCGGCTCGGGCGATGGCACGTTGATCTTGTGGAGCGTTGACACGGGTGACGTGATCCGCCGCTTTGAAGGACACACAGGCGGAGTAAACAATGTCGCCCTTAGCCCTGATACTCCCGAGGGCGCAGGCGGCCAGACCGCTCTATCCGGCTCAGATGACAGCACGCTGATCCTGTGGGATGTATCCACCGGCGAGCAAATCCGACGCTTCGCAGGCCACACAGATAGAGTGACCCGTGTGGCATGCAGCCCTGATGGGCAGACCGCTCTCTCTGGCTCGGATGCTGGCGATCTGATCTTGTGGAACCTGGCGACCGGCGAGGAAATCCGCCGCTTTGAAGCGCATACCAACGAGATAAAAGGCATCGTGTTTAACCTTTGGACTTTGGATAAAAGTTTTTAGCCTACCACCACATATACGTTCTTCGCTTGGCGAACCGGTATATATAGGGGTTTGGCCTTTCTGTTCAGGATTCAAGTCCTAGACAAGCCTTTCTTTACCCG
>DAOTUB010000071.1:0-11621 GCA_034437455.1 Anaerolineae bacterium
TGTTTTTGGCAGGAAACGTCCCTTCAGGCGCAGTTTTTTGGCCTACATTGAGGCTTCATGCCCCATTTTTGCCTCGAAAACGTCGAGATTTAGGGGCAGCCTTTCTCTCTCCGACAGCCTGCTAGCGAAAGGAGTATACCCATGTCTTTCCATTTCCGTGTCGTGAACCGGTCGTTCCGTCTGCTCGCCGTGCTCTCTATCCTGCTGGCGAGCCTGCCTGTGCCCACGAGCGCCGCGCGCACAGCGGCGTTCCCTGCGCCAGAGATGCCCAAAGGTGCGGTGGCGGAACCTGGCGCCCATCTTCCCACCTTCGACTCGCCGCTGCCCACGCCGGGAGGCGGCAAGAGCGAAAAGCCGCTGCCGCTAGGCAACGCCATCACGGCAACGCTCTCGGCGGAGGGCGGCGCGCTGACCGCGCCGGGGGGAATCGTCACACTCCACTTTCCGCCCGGCGCCGTGCGCGCCGAGACGACGCTGCGACTCACTACGGCGGAGCCCAGGTCGAACGAGCCGGACAGGTTGGACAAATCAGACCAACCCCACGGGCTGCTCGCCTTCGACCTGGAATGCGTCGGAGATGCCGCCGGGCTGGCGAGAGCGGAGGAAGCGCACATCCGCTTCCACGCGCCGATCACCGTGACCGTGGACCTGACCGCGCGCGTCCTCTGGAGGATGGAGCTTTCCTCCTCCCCCGTGACCGCGTTCAGCAACGTGAAGTGGACCTGACCGCGCGCGTCCTCTGGAGGATGGAGCCGTACCTCGTGCACCAGACCGACCCGCAGAAGGATACGTGGGAGGTCGTCCCCTCGGAGTACGACCCCGAGACCCAACAACTGACCGCTGTGGTGGACGCTTTCTCTGGGTACGAGGTCGTCGGAGAATACCCACCTCCCGGCTCGTTCTTCCCGTTCCAGAACTGGCCACAGACGAGCCTATACAGCGGCGCGGCGACCTACGCCTACCCCATCGCCACGCCCCCGGGCCGCAACGGGATGGGACCGAGCGTCTCGCTGAGTTACAGCAGCCGCGGGCTGGACGGCATCGGTGGGATCGTGCAATCGTCGGACGTGGGGCTGGGCTGGAGCCTGGGCGGCGAGATGAAGATCATGCGGGTGGTCAAGACGCACGAGAAGGCGGGCGGGACGCGCTGGAAGTACGAGCGGGACTTTACGCTGACGATCAACGGCGCTTCCTACTCTCTGATCGAGGACCCGCAGACGACAGCGCTGACCAAGGACCCGCAAACCGGGGCCGGGAGCACGGGCTGCGTCTATTACACCGAGGAATACAGCAATCTGCGAGTGATGCGCTACAACCCGCGCTGCGGCTACAATGGCCTGGCGGCGCCGCCGGCGGGCCAGCAATCGCGGGACTATTGGATCGTGACGGCGCCGAATGGAAGCCAATACCGCTTTGGCTTTACCGAGGACTCGGAGCAGATGGTGTTGATGAAGAACTATGCGCCCGGCGTGACGTGCCACGACACGTTCCTCTACGACTGCTCGTTCGGAGCCTGGGGGAAGGCGGCCTACGCCGGAGAAGCCTCGGGCTTGATCCCGATGGCCTACCGGCTGGACCGGGCGCGGGACGTGCACGGCAACACGATCACCTACCAGTACACCGAGGAACACCGGGGCCCGCCGAATTACCCCCTCTACGAGCGAGGCGTGCACCTCAAGTCGATCCAGTACGGCGGCAACGACGTGCAAGGGACGACGGCGCTCTACCTGGTCGAGTTCACGCTCGAGGAGCGGCGGGCGCGGGGCGCTCCACAAAACTGGCACGACGAGGGGCCGGATGGCTACGAAAAAGTCTATAGCCTGTGGGAGACAAAGCGCGTGCGCTCGATCCGGGTCTGCGCCTCGGCCGGCGCGAGCGTCTGCCCCAGCGGCGACAACCTGATCGCGGAGTACGTCCTGGTGTACGACACGCCGAAGCAATACGTCAAGCTCTACTACCGGGAGAACGAGATGACGCTGCTGGTCGAGATCCATCCCTACGGGCGGGGCGGCGAGAGCGGCGGTCAATCCTTGCCGGTGGTGCAGATCGACTACGCGGCCAAGCGCCAGCTGGACGACGACTACGAGCACCAACAAGCCGGCGGGAATTACCTGAACTACTACCGGCTGGCGCGGGTGGAGAACGGCTACGGCGGCTGGGTCGAGTTCGACTATGCCGCCGCGGGGTTCAGGTGCGACGGCGCGTACAGCTATCGCGTGCAGGAGCGGCGGCAGGGAGACGGGCTGGGCCACACGGCGCGGATCGCGTACGCCTACGGCCCCGCCTGCTACGCGGATTGGAAGAACAACGGGCAAACCTGGCTCTGCATCCGCCGCAAATCGCAGGACTCGAATTCCCTGATGGGACACGATTGGATGGAAGAGACGATCCGCGACTATGACAACTCGATATTGGCGCGGGTGAAGCATTACTTCCACAATCACCGGAACCAGGCGGTGGGGCGGGCATATCTGACAGAGACGCGAGCGCCCGATAACAGCCTCTTGCAGAGCGGGGAGAATACCTGGAGCACCCAGGTCAACTACGGCGGGATCGCCGAGCGCTACCGGAGCGACCTGGCGGAAGTGAAGGCGTGCCAGGAGACACTCTGCAGCCGCACGGCGTATACCTACGACACCTATGGCAACGTGACTCGTCGCACGGAGTACGATGAAGGCGACGACCCTTATCGCCAGACCCTTTGGGGCTACTATCCGGATACTACTCTCGGAATCTGGATCGTCAACAAACCGGGGTGGGAAAACGTATACAGTCGGACGGGCAGTGACTGGTCGTTGGAGGCTTCCACGTGGTATGCCTATGACGGAGACCCACGGTATAATGGTCAGATTGGCGACAACGTCAACGACAGGGGCGAGTTGAGCGCCGTTCGCTCCTGGCGGGGTTCCGACGTCCCGGCGAGTGAGTGTATGATCGACGTGCGGTACGGATACGATGCGTGGGGAAACCGCACTTCTGAGACCACCTACGATGGCTACGGAGACTATGATACGTTTGCCAGTGCAGGTCCCCGCGTCACAACCATAAACTACGACCTGACCTACCACCTGTTTCCCCGGAGGGTGAGGAATGCCAAGTACCAGTACAGTTACACCGAATACTATGGCGTCAACCAATCATCGGCCTGCCTCAGCGACGGCTATTCCTTCGGTGCGGTCTGCCGCTCCTATGGCCCCAACGGGACGGATACTGCCACGCTCTACGCCTACGACCCCTTTGGACGGCTGAAGAGCGTCGTGCGTCCGGGCGATTCGGGGAGTATCCCGACGATCCTGTACGTCTATGATCATACCTCGGTTCCGTTCAAGGTCGCGACCTGGCAACGCGAGGAGCATTCTTGCAGTGGCTGCACGCGGCCGGTATTCACCTTCTACGACGGGTTGGGGCGGGTCGTAGAGACCCTGGCCGAGCGGACGAATGGCGGCGAGGAAGTACTGTCCTACACCAGCTACGATGCATTGGGACGGGTGGAGAAGGAATATGTGCCCTACGTGGTCAACGGCAACTTTGGGAGTTTCAAGTCGCTGGATGACGTCAATCGGCCCCACACGACCTACACCTACGACGCGCTGGGGCGGGTGACGCGGGTGACGAATCCGGACAACACGGCCAGCACGACGATGTACGCCGCGGCGTCTGCCGGGCGCTTTGCCACGCACGTAGACGCCAACGGCCATTACAAGTTCTCGGTCACCGACGTCTTCGGCCGGCTGGCGCGGGTGGATGAGACGCTGACCACGTTGGAAGACCCGTTCAGCAGCTTGAACAGCGGCGTTTGGACGTTCAGCGGGCACCAGAGTATCGACGGCGGCGCGCTCAAGAACACGGGGACAGGCTCCAGTTACAGCGCCAATTTTTATCGTAAGAGCTACTCGCTCTCGGCCGTCGAGGGCATCAAGGTCGAGTTCAAGGTGAATCGAGGCGATGCCGGAGCGGTCTTTGCCCTCGAAACGAGCGACGGCGGTACATACCGCCGTTGGGGGGTGAACGTCAATAGCAACAAGCTGTACATGCAGTACAACAACGGAGGAGGGTGGCAGTATCCCGCCGACCTCATCAACCCCATCGAGGTGGGAAAATGGTACGTGTTGACCCTGAAAGTGGGGGAGAGTGGGTGGTTCTACACCGAGGTGTGGCAAAAGGACGACCCGGCCGACCGGGGCACGTATCTAGGGCAGATGGCCTCGGGAAAGAACTGGCGTTTCCATCACTGGATCTATCGGGGCGTTGCCTGGCTGGACAACTATCACGAGCTGGAATACCATACCACAGAGTACGGTTACAACGTGCTGGACAGCCTGACCGACGTGTGGGACGCGAACGACAACCACACCTAGATGGAATACGATCCCCTGAGCCGCAAGACCGATATGCACGACGTGGATATGGGCGATTGGAGCTACCAGTACGACGCGGCGGGCAACCTGACGCGCCAGACGGACGCCCGGGGCTGCAACACCCACTTTACGTACGACCAGCTCAACCGGCTGACGGGAAAGACGTACAGCGGCAGTTGCAGCGGGACGGCGGTGAACTACACCTACGATTCCACGTCCGGCGGCAACGAGGGTAAAGGACGGCGCACCTCGATGTCGATCGCGAACGTCGACATGACCTCCTGGATCTATGACGACCGCGGGCGGGTGACGAAAGAGACCAAGGTTATCAATGGCAGCGGCACGTTCGTCACCCGGTGGAACTATGACGCGATGGATCGGGTCAAGTGGATGAAATACCCTGGCGGCAGCGGCGGCCAGACGGGGGAGCAGGTGAATTACACCTACGACCCCCAGGGGCTGCTGGAGAGCCTGGCCGGGACCAGCACCTACGTGCAGAGCACCAATTACGACGCGCTGGGCCGGGTCGAATTGCGCAAGCTGGGTAACAGCCGCTATACCGACTACGTCTACTACTCCTGGGGGGCGACGAACGGGATGGGGCGGCTCAAGTACATCAAGACCGGCACATCGCCGTCGTACACATCGCTCCAGAAAATGTACTATGCCTACGACGCCGTGGGCAACGTGTTGACCATCAAGGACTACAAGGCCGGGGGCACTCAGACCCAGAGCTTTACCTACGACGCGCTCGACCGGCTCAAGACCGCCCGCGCCAGTGGCGGGAGCGGCGGCACGTACGGCCAGAAAAACTATTCCTACAACGCCATCGGCAACATCACCAACTTTGAGGGGATGCCCTACCATTACCAGGATTCGAATCACAAGCACGCGGTCACGCACCTGGTCGGGATGTCATCCTCGTACCGCAGGTACTGGTACGACGCGAACGGCAACCAGACGAAGCGCAAGGTCAAGGCGGGCAGCGCCACTTACTACCAATCCTTCGACGCGGAGAATCGTCTCACCACCGTGAGCGGCGCGGCGAGCGCGACCTTTGTCTACGACGGCGACGGAAACCGGGCGAAAAAGATCGATGGCAACGGTACGACGGTCTATGTGGGCGGGCACTATGAAGTAGAACAGAACAACAGCAGCACCGGGAGAACGCTCGGCGTGACGCTGCTCAACTATGGCGTGGCCTGCCAGGATGGCGCTTCGGGATCGGGGTACATTATGTACAGTGAAGAGAGCGTGCACACCCGCTTCTCCGCTCATCCTCCTCACGGTTCCAACGCGGACCACTTTGTCTGCGTCGTCTACAACGGAAGCTGGAGGTACGACTCGAACACCGCTTACTACACCTTCACCCCCAGGGAGAGTGACGTCCTCGTCGCCGCCGCCAACTTTACCGCGAATACAGTGACCGACCTGGTCGGCCAAGACAGCACCCAGAATGGCATCGCGTATGGCTACGCCTCGGGAGACCTGACGTTCCAGGCGAACAAGTGGGGCGGCAGCTACAACGATGGCGAGTTCTACATCACCGGTTCCGGCATCACGATGAACGGTGGTCAGACGATCGTTCGCAAGTACTATTACGCGGGTAGCACACGTATAGCGGTGCGGAAGGACGGCACGCTCTACTGGTTGCTCGGCGATCATCTCGGCTCGACTGCGCTCACCGCTTACCCCAATGGGAACAAGAAAGCCGAACTGCGCTACTACCCCTGGGGCGAGACGCGCTACCCCAACGATACCAGTGGCACGCCGACCAGCTACCGCTTTACAGGACAGCGCGAAGATGCTACAATCGGGTTGTACTTTTACAACGCGCGTTTCTATGACCCCGCGCTGGGGCGGTTTATTAGCGCGGATACGATTGTGCCTTCGCCGGGCAATCCCCAATCACTCAACAGGTACAGCTATTGTCTCGGGAACCCGGTCAAATACACGGATCCCACAGGGCTTTTCAGTGAAGAAGAAATAATGGACATCTACGGTGTCGGAACCTGGGAGCAAGCCCTTGCACTTTTCGAGATGGGTGGTAGACTTGAGGGTAGATGGGGTTGGCTTGGACTTCTACGAGAGGCCCGTGTCGGCGATATTGTTGATATTCTTGAGTATGCCGATGACGGAGTGGGGTACTGGGCAGGAGTGTTTGCCAAACAGGATGGAGAAATCTTCCTAAAAGCGATGGAGGGAGGATGGGACAGTAGTCTATGGCCTGTTGAACGGCGTTTTGGAGATAAGCTGTACTCAGCTTACCTACCCGATCAGCATGGTAGAGCCTACAACTTGCATAGAGACTATGGTGTGGGCGGAGTTTTCTTGGCGAACAAGGTTTACCCAGTGCTCAAGTTTGATCCGAGCAGAGTGAATGGGACAGATGTCGTTCTGGATAGCATAGGCACCGTCGCAAGTGTTGTGGGTGCGAATCCAGTTGTTGAGGCATATCAGAGTTTGAAAAAAGCACAGAATGGTGCGCGAGCGATTGATGGGCTACTCAGTACAGGTGGGATAGCCAAGGGGCTGTTGGTTGACCACGACCTGAGAGCTGCAGGTTTGGCTTTTGGCGGTTTCGCACCTTTTCCGGCTGGTACCGCTTGCAATCTCGCAGCTTTGTACTTTGACCTTGAGGCTGGGTTCTACTACGCTCCCTAACTCGCTGGAAGGAATACAAAAGATGGACATTCTTATCTTCATTCTGAAAACAATTGGTCTTGGTATGCTGTGTTCTATACCTGGTGTTGTCATTGGACGACTACTAGCTGCTAAGGGAATGGTACGTGAAAAACCATTGTGGGTGTTTGGAGTTTGTGTTTGCGGGCTATTTATTTACCAGCTTTGGTTCCCTCAGGTACACCTAGGATGTCTTCTGATCCTTGTTACTGTATTCCTACCACTTGGAATGTATAAAGAGGATTTGGGGACATATTTTCGAGGAGGGAGGTTTCCTAACGTAACGGTTGCGCAATCAGAAGGCAGATGTTTCATGAAGCTCCAAATTTGAACAGACGCAAAGCCAACTGAACAGCTACCCAGCCGGACAGACAAATGACAGTTCCAGCATAAGGTCCCTCTTCATCGAAGATCAGCGTGTGGCCCAGATCATTGCGTACCCAGCGCGCCCGAGCACGAGAGACAGTGCGCACCAAGGTTTTGACTTGACCGAGCGCAGTGGCAAAGTTATGGTTGACCTGATGCAGCATATCCTTGACCCAAGCCGCAGCCCAGCGAACGAAGTTGGCTCCAAACAAGGCAAACTGCTCCTGGAGCCGCATTCCAATGGGGGAGCGTACCAGATGACGTTTCAAAGTGAACACCCCTTTCCCTTCTTTGATGCCAGCTTCAATGGTTTGGCGGCCATTGTATTGAGCGAACCACTCTGGCAGTGGTGGGGGTGGGTCCTCGTCGTAGTAGAGCAGGGTAGTATAGCGCGTTTCCTCCGGCAGGTGGTAGCGTACCAACATAGCTTGAAGAGGATAAGGGCAATCATTATGGAGATAGTCTCCCATATACAGCGCTTCGGCGTTGCGCCCGACGCGAGTCCAGCTTGCCTGGGCCGGGACACTTCGACGCAGGCTATTGGCTGTACTACCGTGATGAGCTTTGGTTCGCACCGTGTACCCCATGTCGATCAACCAGGCCAGATTGGGGCCGATACTGAAGCCAGCATCAATGCGCAACTCGATGGACACTGGGTTGAGGTTCGTCTGATTGTCGGTTTCGAGGTAATTCAACCACTCATCCACAGTCAGCAGTTCTTCCTGCAATTCGTTGACCGTGCTCCAATGCTTGTTCCGTTGGCGTTGCAGTTTTTTGAGGTCGCGCCAGGCGCGTTGTTCGCGCTTTTGGGCAGATGTCAGCTTGCGGCGGGTCTTGGCCAGTCTACAATGAGACCTTTCTTCACGTCCCTGAGCCTGATACTCGGTTTCCCAATCAGTTACCGTGTTTTGGAGACCTTCGATCTCGACCTTGGCTTCTCGAATCCGCTGCCACAGCACGTTTTCCGCTCGTTGAGTGCGCTCCAAGTTCTCTTCCAGTTCCTGTATCCGCGTCACCACTTCAAACCGACGCTCTCGAACCAACTCGACCCGGCGTCGCGGGCGAACACCCAACAATTCTTCCACAGCTTGAACCGCTGCTTGCAGACATTCCGCCGACGCGGTGCGTCCGGTGTAGCGTTGCAAGGTCAACATCAAACGCTTCCAACGCTCACACACCAGCGAGGTCACGGCGGCCTGGTACCCTTTGCTGATGCCATCCTCCATCCAGCCAAAACTGGCCTCAGGATAGTCCGTGCTGGTCGAACTGACTTCGCGTCCGGTCAGATCGACGTCGATCACCAGGCGTCCCTCTTGCCGCATCGTTTCCATCACGGCGGCGTCGATGAAAGGACGCGACAGAGTCTGCAACACTTCTACTACAGCTGTCAGTGTCTCTTCGTCCGCAGCATCCAAGGTCCGACTTACCCCCGAATAATGCACAAATGTCTCCTGGTCCCAGGCTTCGACCACCGTGGGGTCTTTGGCAATAGGATGGTCGGACAGATTCAAGTCCTGCAGGTACTCGATGCCACTCAAGATCCCTACCAGGAATTCGATCAATTTCGTCTGAGATCCACACTCGGGGCCTTTTCGTTGCTCGAGCGGCACCGCTTCCAGTCCCGCCACCAGACCCAGTGCTTGAGCAAAGTATCCCAGCACAACCGTCCAGGCGTGATCGGTCGTCGCGTCAATCTCGTCGCCAATAACCTGGTCTCCGATCAGTTCGGCGATCCGGCGGGCTTCGGGACTGGTTCCGTTTGGCTTCGTTGTGGCTTCATACACGTTCTCTTGATGGATCACTGGGATGACGCGCAGAGGAATCTCGGCCAGTACTTGCTCCAATACATTGTCCATCGTGTCATCGCTTTGCTGTTTTCTCTGACGTGGTATAATCATTGTGAACTCTCCTGTGCTAGTTGTTTTGTGAGTCGTATCATACCAGCATAGTGAGAGTTTGTCTTGTTTTGGTTGTCAAAGTTCAATTTTCGCGCCCCAGGAAACATCTTGCTCCTGGTTGCGCAACCGTTACGTTAGGGGAGTCTCACTTGATCAGCATCGAACAACTCATACGTCTTCGAACCATCATCGGCTATCTTGGTGAGAAGGAGCAGTACAACTGGTGGCCGTCCAGTTTGATAGTGTCACCAAAATTTCGCAAAATTGAGCGAAGCTGAAGCACTTTAACAGAATCGCCAAGTGTGGTAACCTCAGGACGAGGGGAGGTTACTATGATACTTGGTCTGCTCATCAATTGGCGTGTTTGCCTATTCATCGGCCTACTTGTTTTGGTAGCCGTTGGCAGCACATTGCCTCAAACAAGTGAACTCTTGTCGGCCAGTTGGTGGTTCGAGCATCAACGCAGACAAACAACCGGTTGGCAGAGAGTTCGCCGAACCATTCCTATTCCCAAATGGTGGGTATATGCCCGCCGGGTTCATTGCTGGGCACAGACTGGCATGTGGCTCGGCCTCTGCTCGTGGCTTCTGGGACGCCTGTTGACTCAACCTGTCCCAATCTGGGCTTGGTTGTGGTTGCTGGCCGTCTCGCACGTGACAGTCAGAGAAATTCGCCACGTGCTGTTCGATTGGATTGTTGTCAGAGCAACTCACACCCAGCCGACCGAGAGCCAAGAAAGTTCGGTCGAGGTCACGATAGACCTGGAACCACTGCTGGCCGAATTGGGAGACCTGTCTCCAACCAACGTAGAGTCCACCACCATCTCCCGTGAAGCCTTGACGGCCCGCATAGAAAGCATCCGGGCCGAGTGCTTCCACCATCCGGTCAGCCACGAGTTGATGAAGCAACTGGAGAACGAAATCAAGGATGTGATCCGCCGGGTGATAAATGAAGCGCTGAGCAAAGAACTGGACGAGTACCTGGGCTTTGGACGTTACGAGCGAACAGGAGAGGCCAAGCCGCCCTCTCGACACCGTTCTGGGTTCTTTTCCCGTTCCTTGCGTACAGTTTGGGGACCCACCGGGGTGCGCGTCCCCAAACTGCGACGGGGTAACAAGAAGCGCGCCTGGCAGGTGATCGAGAGGTACGAGCGGTCCTTTGGGCCTTGGTTCGACTTGCAGTTGCACATGTACCGCTTGGGATTCTCGCAACGGGACCTCCAAGAGGTTCTGCACCTGGGTTTCGGGCAGGTGCTCAGCGTCAAATCGGTCGAGCATCTGACCGCTGTGGCCTGCGAAGAGATGGAAGCTTTTCGCCAAGCGCCGTTGGAAGACACACCGCCGGTCATCATCGTGGACGGCGTCAATATCAAGATGATGTGTCCGACGGGTACGTACCATGTCAATCGCCGTGGGCAGCGCCGGATGGTGAAACGGCGGATAGAATCTGTCATTCTGGCTGCATTGGGGGTTTGGCCCGATGGTCGCTACCAAATTCTGTACTTTGAAGTGTTCGACAAAGAAACCAAAGCCAATTGGAAGCAATTCTTCCGGCATCTGCAAGTCAAGGGACTGGACACGGACAAACTCCAACTGGTGGTCAGCGATGGGCGTCCGGGGTTGCACACCGCTATCTGTGCCGTGTTCCCCAAGACGGTCAAACATCAACGCTGCGTCTTTCACAAACTCAAGAACCTGGCTGACAACGGGGATAAACGACATCCCTTGGACTACGAACAATTGAAGTTGGACCCAGATTTGCCTCGCCGAGAGGCTGTCAAGCAAGCCAAAAAGACACGGGCGCGAGCCATCTTGCAAGACGCCGCAGCCATTTACGAGGGTTCGGACATAGCAGTCATCGCACAACGCTTGGCCCAGTTTCAACAGAAATGGAGAGGTCTCGAACCCAAAGCCGTGCGTCGCTTCTCGAATGATTTTGACTTGACGCTCAACTATTTGCGGGTGCCTTTCCCCTGCAAGAGATTGATCCGCACCACGAACCTGTTGGAGCGTTTCTTTCGAGAGTTCGGCAGTCGCGCTGACGAGATCGGATGCTTCGGTTCGCAGACGCAGGCAGAGACGTTGTTTTACTTGATCTTGGAACGAGAAAAGGCCAAACACGCCGTGATCTGATCGAGCCCCGAAAGGAGAAGGGAAAAGTATGCCTGGGACGAAACATTGAAGCCCAGGCATACCCAGACAAGCCAAATCTATCATCAAACTACCCTCTGTTGGCGCTGTTTGGCCCTTTCTGGGGCTATTTGTGCCTTTCTCGCCCATAATCCAGTTTGTATTTGCGAAACTTTGGTGACACTATC
>DAOTUB010000072.1:0-7263 GCA_034437455.1 Anaerolineae bacterium
AATGTGGTGTGGTCGTCTCCGGTACTGCTTGAATCGCTCATTGCTGCCTCCTGGGAAGTAGGGTCGCAGCAATGTTACCAGAGCATGTGGTTTTTGTTAAGGTACACTATGGGTATCCGGACAGTATTGCAGGCAAATACACCCACCACATTTGCAGCGGGTCTCCATACGAGCCGATCACATACTCGCGGCCCAGGGCGGCCAGCTCCCCCCAGGGAGATTCCCCCCCTACCCCGATGAAGGTGAACGTCGCCCCCAGGAGCACCATCGCGCCGACATCCCGCGCCACGAGCACGATCGCCGGCGCGATAGCGTTGGGAAGCAGATGCCGGAAGATGATGCGCAGCCCCCCTGCCCCCGCCGCTCGGGCCGCCTGGACGTAATCCACGTTCCGCAGCCGCGCCACGTTGGCGTTGATAATGCGCGTGTAGGGCATCCAGGAGAAAAAGATCAGCCCCAACATCACATAATCCGACCCCAGGATCCCCAAGGCCCGCTGAACAGGGGAGACCGCGATACTTGGCTCGGCGAGAAAGACGAGCTGCCGAAAAATCCCCACGCCGATGACCACCGGGATGACGAGAAAGCCATCGGTGACGCGCAGGGCTAACTGATTGACGGTCCCTCCGGCGTACCCGCTCAACGCGCCGACCAACACCCCCAGGCAGGCTGTGCACAAGGAGACAACCAGGCCAAATCGGAGCGCGTGGCGCGTCCCCCAGACGAGGGTGTAAAAGATGTCCAGTTGGCTCGGAAGCGTGCCCAGCAAGGCCTCCTCGCCAGGGGGATTTGGGGTGCGATCGGTGCGGCGTCCGATCTGTTTGAAGAATATGCTGGATTCACTGCTGTCATCCGCTGGTGGGGCCAGCACTGGCGCAGCCAATGCAGCGCCGACAAAAAAACCCACGATGAGCAAGGCGAACAAGGTCTGCCCGTTGAAAAAGAACCGCCGTAGATTGCGCATCGCTAGACCACTCCTTCCCGAATCCGGGGATCGACGACCGCCTGAAGAACATCCAACAGAAACATCAACGGCAGCACGATCAGCACGCTGTAGACCGTAACGCCCAGCGTCAGCGGCCGGTCGAGCTGCGCCATGGCGATGACGATCAGCTCCGAGATGCCGTGAAAGTTAAACACCGACTCGACGACAAACACCCCCGTGAACAGTGACGCCATCGAGACCGCGCTGCTGTTCAGGCCGGGGAGGATGGCGTTGCGCAGCGCGTCCACCGCGATGTCGTACTGTCCGTTGAGCAATCCGTCAATGGTCAACAAGCCGGTGTAACTCTTGAAGGTGGAGGTCGTTGACGTGACCGTGAAAATGTTAGAGACGCTGAGCCTCCCCGGCGGGAACCACTTGAGACTGACGTAGAAAAACGCCAGCAAGAGCAGCCCCAGGATAAAGGACGGGATCGAGGTCGCGACAAAGGCGAGCAGCCGAAATCCGTGGTCGGGGAGGCGGTTCTTTCTCCAGCCCCGCGACCACGCCGCTGGCCAATCCCAGGGGGATCAGCAGCAGAACGGAATAGAGGGTGAGTTCCGCCGTCACGGGGGTGCGGTGGAGCAGAGCAGGCAGCACGTCGTTGACGGCAAAGCTGGAACCCCAATCGCCCCGCAGCAATTGGGAGAGCCAGCGCGCGTACTGAACCGGAAAGGGATCGTCGAGACCGTACTGCTTGATAACCTGCTCGTTCAAACGGCGCACCGCCTCCGCGCCGCCATTTAAAGCGAGCCACTCCTCACTTGCACCCGGCGGCCAGTACAGCTTGGCCCGGATCTCGATGGGCGACAACGCGGCAACCCCATACAGGATGAGGGTGACTATGAAAAACGCGATCGGGATGGCGATCAGACGGCGAGCGAGAAACCGCAGGAAAGATAACATGATCTGCCTCCTGAGCGATTGGAAATCGCCACTACAGTGATTCTTCTAAACCAGGATGGATGCGTTCGAGGGAGACGAGGGACAGGCCTAGGTCTCGTATCCGGATCAGCAGGCCGTGGAGCGCGGGCTGGTCGATTACGGGGCCAAACAGGATTGTCTCATCCCCAGTCTTCGTCATATTCAGTCCCCCAAACCAATCCTCGCAGCCTCCGAGATCTCCCTCGATCCGAAGCCGGTAATATGCCCGCTGCGACAGCCCCAAACGTCTGCGCACCGGCGCGTCCGCCGCCAGACGACCATCCTTCATCACCGCCACGCGGTCGCAGAGTTCCCGGATCAACCGCTGGCTACAGGTGGCGACGAGGACTGCCTTTTTCCCCTCGCGGGCCTGCGCCTTGATACGAGCGCCCATCGCTCGCGCCGCACTGTCGTCCAGGCCCAGCAACGGTTCATCCAGCAAGAGAATGGGCTGCTCGGCGACCAGGGCGCGAGTCAGGGCAGCCTGCCGTTGCAAACCATACGACAGATTCTCTCGCCCAGAGCGACGCCCGCCCAGCGAGCCACCTCCTTGGATAACGGCTGTCACTTGCCAAAGGGCATTCTCTCGCTCGGCGGCCAGGTCATGGCCGTTCAAGCACACGTGTCCAGCGTCGGGAGCCAGCAGCCCAGCGACCATCTTGAGCACTGCCGTCTTGCCCGCTCCATTCGCGCCGAACAAGCCCATCACCTGCCCCGCCTGAACGGAGAGGGAATCTACCACGATCTCTCCTCCACGGACTGCCTTGACGAGCGATTCAACCTCAATGAGCGTCTCTGCCACCGGTTTGCCCTCACACAATAAGAGTGTGCCGCACCTTTTTCAGTAAATTGGGGCATAGAAGATTTAGCGCCGGTTGAGTAAGCTCGAAGCGTAGCGAAGGGCTGTATCAAAACCCCTGTATTGAGCCTGTCGAAGTGAAGCGGTTTACTTGTAGAGCCGCTCGCACCCTTGGTTTCGATACGACCTGAAGGTCTACTCAACCGGCGGATGCTCGCTACGTTGTTCAGGCTGAACAACTACTTGATGTGACGCGGAAATACCCCAGGATATGAGATGATACCGAAGTTGGCCCGCTCTCCACCGACTATCTCACAAGTTCAGGGTCGGATCATACCGGCTGTATTCCCCCCGATGTCGGCCAGGCTATCGTGCAGTATCTGGATGGTGTATTTACCATTGTGGGCATAAGCGCCGGTGTCCCCCGCGCTGTACAGGTAATTGTAGGCCGCCTGAATCAGCCGCGGCGTCCACGTGCGATACCGGTTATCGTCGTTGATCTCGTCAGGATCGGGCATGCCGTTGCCGTTCGTATCCGTGAAAAAGTGGGGATAGGTGTGGGCGTCGTACACGATGGGCGTTCCAACCACGTCTTTGGCATACGTCTGGATCGCCGTGTAGAGAGCGTCGTGGAAGGCGGTGACTTCCTGCGCAAGTCCCTCTTGATTGTCTCCATCACCGTCATAGTCTACGGGCACCACATAATCCTTGTGCCCGCGGATCGCCTCGACCTCCACCATGCCGTGGCACGGGGCGCATCCCTCTATATCAGATTGATGATGTTTTGGCTTGGTTCTGTCCTCGCCACATCGTTCACCATGACACGTGGCGCACAGCTCTTCATCAACGGACAGACGATGCGCGCCGTGACACTCGGTGCAGTCGTCAAAGTCTGTAACGTGAGGGTTCCGCCCGGCGTATCGCCTGTCTGGGTACTGGTACGCGCCCTGGGCCTCGCCGCCAAACAGCGTCGCTCCAGCGGCATAGTAGTGAACATTCGGCAATTGCAACTCCTCCGACACAGTATCGGGTGCCAGCCCCTCGATCATCTCCTCGACGCTGAGGGAGGACTCGCGCCCCTGGTGACACGTCAGACACAGGTTATCGTCAGAACCGGCGGAAAGTACCACGCCGCTAGGGAATACCACCTTGTCTACTACGTACCGTTTGGACTTGGTTGGAATGGGATGGCAGGTAGTGCACAGCATCCCGTTGGCCACAGGCTCGGCGTAGCTCGCTCCTGATGTCACATACGTGGGCAGACCGGTGGCCGAGTGGCAGCGGGCGCAGTCGCGATCCACTTCGCCTTCCGCGTCCCAGAGCCGCCAGGCTTCCTTCGACCCATCAAAATGCCCCGCATCGTCGCGGACGAGATCCTCGACCAGCGCGGCATCCAGGTCCTCGATCGAGTCGTAAAGCAACTGGATGACGTACTTGCCGCCGTGAATAAAGGCCCCAGGGTGCTTCATCGAGATCTGGTAGTTGTAGGCCGCCTTCAAAAGCCGCCCGGTCCAGGCATTGTACTGGTTGGCATCGGCAGCCTCGCCTTCATCCACGTCGCCATTGCCGTTGGCGTCTATGAAAAAGGTAAACGTTTGCGGATCGTACACGATGCGAGTTCCGGCATTCGCCGCATACGCCTGGATGGCCTCGTAAAGAACCTCTTGCAGCCCCTCGATCTCGCCTCTGATCCCTTCATCACCGGTCCTATCGCCGTCGTAATTCGCCGGGGAGCCTTCCGTCGACCGGACGCGCTCCAGGTCGTCCCTCGCGTCCACGCCCTGGTGGCACGCGCCGCAGCCCTCCATCTTTAGCTCCAGGCTGTGCGGATCGTGGCAGTCGGTGCAGGCATCGAACCCTTCAACGTGGGCGAACCGGGCGTCGTAGAGCTTGCCCTCGTACTGGTACCCGCCCATCGCCCAGGTTCCCATCTGGATCGCAGCAGGGGCATCGTGAACGTCGACGAAACCCAACGCCTCACTAACCGTATCGTCGTCGGTCAACCCCGCTGTGGCGATGGCGTCGTCAACGCTGTTCGTGGAAGTGCGACTCTGGTGGCACCCTATACAACGGGTCTCGTCGCCCAGACCAGCGACCTCCAGGCCCGAGGGAAAGGTCACGCTGGTCCTGAGCGTGGCTGCCTCGTCGTGGCAGTCAGCACACGCGACCGCGGCGGCGCTGTGTGTAGAAGAAGCCCAAAGCGTCTCGTAGTAGGCATTTTCAGAGACAACCGTCGGCGGCTCCGGACACTCCGTCTCTGGGCATTCCGGGCACGTGGCCTCAGGTGGGCATTCTGGGCATTCCACTGTTGGGCATGGCAGTGGAGTTGGGGTTTCGGATGTTCCACACGCTACCAGGAGCGTCACGACTCCGAACAAAAAGAGTATCGTCCACTGGGTAAATTTGTGCATGTTGCATTCTCCTTCCGTCAGGTGCAACGCACCTATGATACCAGAAAGCGATTCAGCCGTCAGTATCCAAAAGGAGTATTGTGAGGGAGTATTTACAAGAGGTCCAACGTTCTGGCGCGATCTACGGCCTGGGTGCGGCTGTGTACGTTCAGCTTGCCATAGATGTTCTGCAAATGCTTTTTGGCGGTCGAGACGCTGATAATCAGGGTCTCGGCGATCTTTTTGTTCGATAGCCCCGTGGCGAGCAGCCGCAGCACCTCCAGCTCTCGCTCGCTGAGCGGCTCGACCAAAGACGCGGATGGCCGGGAGCTCTCGGCATCGAGCGCCGTCAGAAGCTTGCCCACGTACTCGACTGCCATCCCCCGCGCCGCCGCCTGGCACAGAAGTTCGTCCATCGGCGCGCCCATATCCACGAAGGAACGCACAAAGCCCTCCGGCTCGGCGAAGGTGAGGGCGCGTTCCAGGCTGATCAGCGCTTGTTCGACATTGCCCTTTGCTTGCAGGGCCAGCGATTGCAGGAGCAAGGCCTGGATGGCGAGCCGCATGTAGCCGATAGCTTCCGCCTGCTGCACGATCCGTTCGAGCAACCGCAGCGCCTGCTCGAGCAATTCTCCCGGTCGCCAATCCGCCCGAGCGATCATCAGCCGGGCCAGCGTGAGGTACGAGAACCCTTGGAAGCAATCGAATTCGTCCTCGGCGCTCAACCCCATCCGCTCCACCCAACGGGCCGCCGCTACCACATCCCCGTGCAACAATCGTATCTGCGCCTCCGCTCGCTCCAGCGGAAAGTACCCCTGACCGGACGCATCCCGCGAGATCTGTTGGCCCTCTCGCACGGCATCGAGCGCGCCCTCCACGTCCCCGGTCGCCTGGAGCGTCCAGACCAGGTCAAAGTAGCCGGTCAGCAGGATGTCCGTCTGACCCCATTGCCTACTCAGCCGGATGCTTTTTCTCGCGTGGTGCAACGAGGCTTCCAGGTCGTTCCATTCCCGCAGCACGTTCGCCATGCGCGTGTGCGCGTAGCTGGCGACGGACAGCGTCCGCCCACCTTGCTGGGCGGATTCCTCGGCCAGCCGCAGCGCCTCGCGGGACGTATCGGCCGCCTGGTGAAGCTGGCCCAGGGCCAACTGAAACAAGGCTCGCTCGCAGAGAATGTGTACGGTGAGATGCGGATCGTCGGCCGCCCGGCTGATGGACAGCGCCTCTTCAAAGGCCGGGCTGGCCAGTTTCACGTCGCCGCGCGCGTAGAGCAGGAGCGCGCGCATCGTGGCGGCCATGCCGCGCGTCTCCAAGTCCTCCTCGGGCAGCCGGTCCAGCGCCTTCTGAGCGAACCCTTCGGCGCGAGCAAGGTCCCCCAGCATATTCGCACGGTAGGCGCGGATGATGGCGATGTGCCCCTCGACGTGACGCCGATCCAGAGCAGGCATGTCGAAATTGAGCGCCTTTTCGGCGTCCTGCAACAGTGGTTCGAGATCGTCCAGGCGACCGCCATAGGCCAGCGCCCAGGCGTAGGCGACACAGAGCCAGGGTCGAGAGCACACCACCCCGTCGGGCAGCGCGTCCAACCATCCCAACACGGTCGCCAGCTCGCCCTGATGCAGCATCGCCAGCGCGTTTCCCTCGATCAAGCAAATCGCTCGTTCGACGTCCTCGCCCGCAAGAGCGTGGTGCACCGCCTCGGGAAGCAACCCCTCCCTCTCGTACCACTCGCTCGCCCGGCGGTGCAGGGGAGATACCCGATCGGGTCGGGTCTGCCACAGGCGACCGTGCAGCAATTCTGCAAACATGGGATGATACCGATACCAGCGTCCCTCGTCATCCAGGGAAACGACAAAGAGATTGGCTCGCTCCAAATGCTTCAGCATCACGCGGCTGTCGTCCCGCCGCGTGACGGCGTCGCACAGCGGGGCCGCCATCCGCTCCAGGATCGCGGTCTCGAGCAGGAATTCCTGAACATCATCAGACTGCCGACCGAGAACCTCTTCCACTAAGTAGCCCAAGATGAAACGATGGCTGCCACCATCCGTCATAACTTAAGCAGCTCTGAACCTTACCAATTCAACCCGATCAACCTGGGCTATAATGAGAACTTGCGCTATAGTTAAGGACATGAACAACAAAACGAAACCTAGAAACCCTGACCACGT
>DAOTUB010000073.1:0-83828 GCA_034437455.1 Anaerolineae bacterium
AACGTGGTCAGGGTTTCTAGGTTTCGTTTTGTTGTTCATGTCCTTAACTATAGCGCAAGTTCTCATTATAGCCCAGGTTGATCGGGTTGAATTGGTAAGGTTCAGAGCTGCTTAAGTTATGACGGATGGGCTCAAGATGAAACGACCCCAACACTACCTGTCATATCTGCTGCGCTTGTGGTGGTCTGACGAGGATGAAGTAGTTTGGCGAGCTTCCTTGGAAAGTCCAATGAACGGAGAGCGCCAGGGTTTCGCCAGCTTGAAAGACCTGTTCGCATTTCTGGAAGCCCAGACCGACAACGTAGTGAGCCACGCATCCGAGACAAATGATGTTGAAGGAGGTAAGCTTGATCTGGAAAAAGTAGAAGAGTAACGTGCAGTTTGAGCAAAAAGACTGGAAAGATGTAGGATAAAGGAGATAACGATGTACCGCAAAATCTGGCACACAATGCTTGTGACGTTGATCGTGCTGCTGCTAGGCACAATTACCCTGGTCGTCGCCGCCCACGAAATTCCATCTGGCCCGGCGACTGACGATTCAATCAACCGCCCCATGGCGCCCGTCGCCCCGCCTCCCACGACTATCATCACCGTGACCACGACGGAGGACACCGAAGCGGATCCCCAGACCAGGACCTGCTACTACGATGGAAGTATCTATTCCTCGGCTTTGCCGTGTAGCTTCCGGCGCGCCCTGGTCGAGGCCAGCCACCGCCTGCCTGAGGATCGCCCCATTCTGATCAAATTCGCTCTGGACCCGGGCGATCCGAACTATGATTCTGATACACAAACGTGGATGATCGTGATGGATGGCGATTACAGCGGGGAAGGCGCGATTGTCCCCAACAACATCAGCGAGCCGGATGGCAAGGTCACTATCGACGGCAATACGCAACCCGGTGGGCGACCTCAAGGCCCCAAAATTATCATCAACAGCGATAACCCGTTCGACATTTACAGCCAATACAACATCATTCGCAACCTGGCTTTTACCGGCGGCGGCGGCATTATCCTGGCCGAAAGTTCAAACGTGGGTGGCTACAATACGGTTGAACATGTCTGGAGCGGCCTAGAAGCCGACGGCGAGAGCATCGCCTTCAGAGACTTTGACAATCATCCCGAAGATCTGGCCGGGGGCGGCATCAGTGCCGGGTCTGATTACAACATGATCCGCAAGAATGTCATCGTTGGCTCTATGAGCCGAGCTATTGACATTGATGGTGATAACAACGTCGTCTTTGACAACAAGATCGGCACCCTCGCCGATGGCACGGTTCCCGATGTGTCCGAGTCGCTCAAGTGCCTGCGGTCGATGACTTATTATGCAGATAGTTGGTACGGCGGCTGGGGGATACAGATCGGCGGCAGCGGAAATGAGATCATCGACAACACCATCGCCGGGCTGCACCAGATGCAAAGCGAAAACGATACGCCGCCTATGGCGCTGGAGATCATCGGCAGCGATCACATCGTCGAGGGGAACGTCATCGGCGTGGACAAGGCCGGGAGCTTTGTCGGCGTCTGTGGCCAGGGGATCAAGGTCGCCGGCAACGGTACCCGGATTTTGGCCAATATCATCGTGGACAGCAAGTCCGGGTTCGTCAGCTCCGAAGACGACAGCCCAACCGAAGGTGCTATTTTCGTCAACGACAGCTCGCCCACCTTCGGCCAGATCACCATCCGAGGAAATCGGGTCATCACCAGCCCCGGCAAGGTGATCGAATTCGGCCCGGCGATACCGAGCGACGACGCCCTGAAAACCTTCAACCCGGCCAAGATCACCGGCCTTGACGGAAAGCTGGTCACCGGCACGAGCGGCGACGATAGCCCCTGTCCAAACTGCATCGTCGAGCTATATCTGGACGATCTGAACGACAGCGAGGAGGCCTGGCAGGTGCTGGCAGTCGTCACGGCCACGGCCAGCGGCGAATTTGTGGCGACCTTGCCCTTCACGCTGTCTGCCGACGCTGGCATCCGCACCAGCAGCACCGCGCAGGACGACGTCGTCATCGGCGACTATGGCGCTGGTACGACCGTCGGACTTTCCAAGCTCTACGCAGCTCCCGGGGCCGTCTACATCACCGGCCCCCTTACCGGCTCTGTCAGCACGCCGTACACTGTCACCATCGTCGTCCTGCCGACCCAGGCCACGACCCCCATCTCCTACTCCATACAGATGACCGATTTATCGCCGGTCGTCTCTTCCGTCGACTCGACGGTGGTCAGTCTCACGAATCTCACCTGGACCGATCCCGGAACCAAGACGATCACCGTGACGGCGAGCAACGATCTGGGCTCTGCAACCAATATGTTCGAAATTGCCATCAGCGGGGAGGATGATCACAAAATCTACCTGCCTCTGGTAGTGAGAAGTGGATGAGGCGGAGCTAGCCAGATAATCGTTGAAGCGAGGCTCTCAGTGATTCACCGAGGGCCTCGCTCTGGGAAACTTGGCGCTGTAGGTGTATAATATACGCGGAGGCGACATGACTCTGGAAAAAACATATCCTTGTCCCAAGTGCGGCGAGTATCGGCTCGTGTACGATGGCATGCTGGTCTGGCGAAGCGGCTCCCGTCCTCCACGCAGCCTGGCGAGGAAGGAGATCGGCTTTTCACCCCGCGCCGACTATGAGCGAGAGCGTTGCTACCATTGCGAAAACTGCGGCGCCGAGTTTTTCGAGGACATGGATTCAAGCGTCGCTCGCCTTTACGAAGAGGGCGGCAAAGGGGTATACGAGCTTTGACCATCAAAGCCATGTACTTGCGCAAGACGTCACTTATCACACGGATCATCATCGGGGTTGTTCTACTGAGCGCAGGCTGCGCGACGCCTACGCCAACCTTGGCGCCGGCAGCCACGACCCCGACAGATACCCCGCCTACCGCTGTCCCCACCGCGACGGAGCGTTCCCCCACACCAACATCCACTGTCATGCCAACGTCCACAACGGTTCCTCCTACCCCTGCTCCACGGGCGATGGATGGGTCTTGTTTGATGTACAAGAAAAACGTCAACGATCAGCTCACACTCGTCATCGTGGGCGCGGATGGCAAGGGTCGCAGTTTGCAGCCACTCCCCGATGGCGCTGTGGTGAATCGTTTAGCAGACGCCGCGTCCCCCGATGGCAAATGGCTGGCATTCTATACCGGCTCGGCTGAAGGGTCCCCGTTCGATCTGGCGCTCAACCTGATGGATCTATCCAACGGGCAGACGCGCCTGCTGGCTCCTTTGCTTTCGGCGGATCACCCCGATACCTTTCGCCAGGCCGCGGACGTCCTTGCCCAGCGAGGGATCACGCTTGTCGAGGGCGTAGAGCCATCCGTCGTCCCGCAGTTTCTCCGCGACGCTTTCGTGCGCGGGATCGGTTCGCTCGCTTGGTCGCCCGATGGACGTTACCTGGCATTCGCCGGTCAAATGGACGGGCTTTTCTCCGACGTGTACGTGTACGACGTCGAAACCCAGGCCATCGAGCGTCTGAGCGACGGGGAGGAGCAGGTGCAATCGATCACGTGGTCACCCGACGGAAGATGGATTCTGCATGGCAGCACGAATCTCGTGAGGGCGGGTTCAGAGATCCACTATCACGCCGCTGCCGTGGATGGCTCTGCGACAAATACGCTGCCTGACGGCGATCTCTCGGGTATCCAGGGATGGCTTGGCCCATCCACCTATCTACAGTCGGATGGTGGAACGCATAACTTGCGAAGCGTTGACATCGAGACAGGAGCCGTCGAGATTCTGTGGGAGAGTCCGTTTCACGCATATGCGATTGATCCAGTGAACGATCTTCTCGCCGTGATCGGATCGGAACACGCTTTGTCTCTCATTTACATCTCTGATGGAAGCCGATGCAAAATACAGGACGCGGTCTGGGACATCAAATTTATCGGCGTTGGGGACAAGCGGTTTATGGCCACGTTTGAAAACAAGACCTTCTTTGTGATGACGGAGGGTTCATGGACCGAAGCGGGTTTTGGGACGAATCGAGCGGAGGCATCGCCTGACCTGCGATACGTCGTCGTTCTCGGCGAGACGTTGCAGGTCTACACCTGGGGCGATAACCTGGTTCGCGACATCGAACTTGTCCAACCCGCCAGCGCGATAGACCAAATCATCTGGCGGCCAGACTCGCCTGGCTTGTTCTTCACTTTCGGATCCGATATGTACGCCGTGGATTTGCTCGACGGAGAAATCTATCAAGTTGACGAGGGTGTATCCGGACAGCTCGATTACACATTTTCCACCCCGGCGGATATGGGGCCAGAAGCAGCTTGGGACGCTCCCGGCGATTTCTACACTGCGTTTGACGACTGCTGGCGCGACACATCGGCGACCCCGCCCGAATGCCTCGTCTCTGCGATGCAGGATTGGGGAGCTTCGCCTCAGGCCATCGAACTCGCCGGGTTACTGGGCGGGGATGGATTCGCCGAATCTTGTGAAGAGTATGGCGTTGTAGATGTAGCAAAGGTGTTTCATCTGCCCAGACCTTACGTCGTCTACCAACACGTGCTGGTCAATGGAACACCGCGAGTCGTTTACGCATGGGATGATCTTGGGGACATAGACATCACCCAAGATCCCCGTTACCCTGACCTGGTGCAAAAATACCCCGATCTTGGAATCGAGGGGACGCCCAGCACCGGTTTCGAGGGTATGGAACAACTTCCCCAGGGTGGCCAGCGGTTCATCTTTAGCTACAACCTCGTGGACGGTTGCCGGGTCTGCCGGACGGGCGGTCATGCTTTTGTCGCCTTTGATTTTGACTGCACTGGCCAATTCCTGGGTACAGAGTTCTTGCATTTGAAAAAGTGAGAGATGGAGGTGAATGATGACCGGTCTAGGCATAGGCATGGCCCTCAGGGAGTTTGAGTGTATGCTCTGCCAAAAGCATTATACCCTGCTTTGTGGCGATCTGGTTCTGCCCGAGTATTTGCTCTGTGATGAATGCCTGGCAGAACTTCAGCCGCTAGAAGAGGACGAGTTGAGAAAACACGTGTCCCAGAACCTGTCCGAGAACGCACCGAGGCGTGATGAAGTGTTCGTGGATGAGATCGTCCGCATCGTCCAGGCGAACGAGGAGTTTGGCCCGAGAAATATTATGTTAAACAACATTCAGGAGGCGCTATCAGAATGAAAGGACGCCTGCGCTTCATCGGTGTATTCGTCGTGGTGTTCGTCGTTCTAGCCTGCTTGCCCGTCATCCCAGTTCGCACCGCCCCCGTCGTGCCCCGCCCGATCTATAGGCTCAAAGTCGTCTCGCTAGCGAGCATGTTCGGGGGATTTTTTCGAGTTGGCAGTTCCCAGCGGTGGGAGTGGTACACGTGCGCGGCTATACCCGTCCTGCTCGGAATTAGTATCGCCATCAGCGTGTATGTATCGAAAAAGTGGGACAATGTATCAAAGCACTGACCGCCGGCTCGGCGGACGGAACACTTGGCATCACACACAGGGAGGAACAATGAATCGATCACTGGCACCAGAAACAACTCAGCTTGGCTCACTCCAGGCCGAGTACCAAGCGAACCGGTTGACGGCCAAAATTCTACTCGGCGCGGGCGTAGCGTCTATTCTGTTCAGCCTGCTCCTCTTTTCCCTGGCTATCAGCAGGGCCCAGGCGCCCAGCAGTGGCCTCCTGAGCGACAGCTTCAGGAGAGACAGCATCACCATCAGCGCCTCGTTGGGGCTGTTTATGCTGCTGATGGCCGTGTTTTTCTTCGTCTACCACCGCTATCACACGAGCCTGCGAGTCGCTGTGTACGCCGACGGCTTTGTCTCCAGCAATTGGCGCGAGAGCATGGTATGCCTCTGGGGCGAGGCGACGGAGGTGTACGAGTCCATCACCTACGTCTACCATCAAACGTCGGGCAGGCCAGGCCCCCGGCGTTGGGCATACACGGTCTATCGGGCCGATGGCCAGCGGATCCAGATCGCCGGCCTGGAGGAAATCATCCCGTTGGGGCAGACGCTCAAAACCGAAATCTCAAAGCGCGTGTTGCACAAGGCGGTCAAAGTCTACCAGGCGGGTGGGATCGTCTGGTTCGGCACAAAGCTCCACATCAGCCAGCAGGGCGTCAGCGACGGTGAGAAAACGTTGCCCTGGCGCGACGTGGAGGAGGTCCGGGTCAGCGAGGTAAACAACGCTGTGATGGTCAGGCAGAAGGGCAGACGAAGGGGTTGGAAACACATCGTCGGCTCTCAAGTGGGCAACGCCTGGGTGCTCAAAACGATGGTGGATAGAATCCGGGAACTGAATCGCTCGAGCCAGCAACCGGCAGTCGGCGAAGCCGTGCCTCACTTCCCCCCCGATCTTTCGGCGAGAAGGACCAGGGAGCTGAAAACCAGACGGATAAAGATCGTCGCCGCCGCGGCCATCCTGCTGATAGCCATCCTCGCCGTCGGCAGCTACGCGATCACGCGCAACTCGCAGCAGCGGGCGCGGTACGAGATGAAGCAGAGCCTGGAGGATGTTTGTGCGGGCGGCGACGCTGGCGTGCCGGAAGCAGCGCCCTACGCGCAAACGCCCGGCCTGTACTCCATACTGTACGTTGAAAAAACGACCATTGGGGGCTGGCGTTCCAGCTATCATTATTCCCCGCCCGCCCGGTGGCGACCCCAGGAGTCAGCCAATACCGCGTTGGTGGCCTGTTTAGAAGAGGAACAGGTCGAGATCGAGCGCTGCCCTTACACCCTGCAAAGCGGCGACTCGGCCGCCCTCGTTCGTCTCCAGTGGCAAACCACCGTCACCTTACGCGAGGCGCAAACGGGGAAGGTGGTAGCCAGCGACACCGTCGGGGGCGAACTGCCCCGAGCGTGCCAGGAGTCGGAGCAATTCAAGGAAGGTGATTTGACCGCGTTCCTGAGCGGCGACAGGCCGGAGGAACAGGTGAACGCCTGGCTGAAGCCGTATGTGGAAATACAATGACAATACTTGTTGTAAGCGTTTAGCCATATCACCAAACGCCAGAGCGAGCGCTGGTTGAGTGGCGGAGGCACACGCTTTTTGTGCCGGAGCGTATCGAAACCAAGCGAGCGGGGCCATATGCACAACCCGCTTGGTCTCGATGCGTCGCGGAGTTTATCCTGAGCTTGTCGAAGGGCTCCTACTCGACCGGCGCTAGAATCACCCCCCTGAACGCTTACTAGTTTACTTTTCATCGTCGGGATGATATAATGACCCTAAGATGACCGGACAACAAGAGGTATTACAGCCAAATCTGCAAGGTTTGCTGATGGGTCAGCGGGCCACCACCCTGATCGGCGATCTGCTCGAGCGGGGCGTCAACGTGCTGCTCACGCCCACCTGGATCGCCCAGGCGCAAAAGGCCCACAGCCAGCAGATGTTCATGACGGTGGAGCGCGATGTGCTGTGGTCGATGGTCAAGCAACTGATGGCCGACCTGTTGGCCGCCTTGGCCGATGATGACGCCCGCGTCTTGGCAGGCACGGCGCTGAATCTGCTGAACGAAAAGGAAGGTACAGGAGCCGTCGCCGAGCGCGTGGGCAAGGTGCTGAAGGACCCCGCCGCGACGCCGCGCGGCCATTACGAAGAGGGCATGCACGGCTATTTCCGCGGCTTGCAGTTCCTCATCAAGTCGGTCTTTGACGTGGCGCTGAATCCGCAGTGGTGTCAACCCATCCGACATTTTGTATTTCCCTGGTCGGCGCTGAGTTCCATACTGGAAGTACTGCGTGCTCATCCTGATCTGCGCCAGCAATGGGAGGACTTGCACCGTTTCTACACCGTCGCCACCGGCGAGCCGGATTGCGTAAGTATTTGCGACCTGCTCGACCTGTCCGAGGTCCAGCCGGACACCGTGGTTGCCCTGTCCAGGAAACTGAACGTGCCCCAGATCAACCAGAAGATGGGGATCGGCGTGCAGGGGCTGGCCGAACGCTTCACTCGCCACGGCCTCACCTTCGAGCATCTCAAGGAGACGTTCCTGCCCGACGTGACCAGACAGCCCATCCCCCGCGATAGCGTCTACGCCGTGGTCAATATGCGATCCCTGCTGTATGGCTTTGAGCACCCTGTCCACGGCGAGAGCCTCCCCACGTTGCTGGACGGCCAGGTCGGGGGACTGCTGGAGGCGCTATCTGCTGTGCGGGGGCAGTCCATAGAGCCGTTCTTCGACCAGTTCTTGATGGCCCAGTACGAACTGGTGGCCGACCTGCCCGCGCCGGAGGTCGTTTACCTGGCGCCCCGTCTCGACCCGGCAGTGGAGCGGCTGGATCCAACCCTGCGGCGGCGACTGAACGCTTTTTCCGCCAACCTGACCAGCCTGTTGGAGCTTGCCATCCTATCGGCTAAACAGCCGATGAAGGTGGTCACGAGATCGGCCATCGCTTTCACACCACCCCCACGAGAAGCGCGCATCTACGTAGAAGCGGTACCCCGACCATTCTTCGAGCGCCTGAGCCAGATGGAGCAGACAGTGGCCAGCCTGTGCGAGGAAATGATCCAAAAGTACGGACCGCAACGACGTGGCCGACGTTACCCTGCCGAAGCGCCCCGTGACTTTGCCGCCATCTACCGCACTCTGGCCGATCTCTCGGAGAGGGGCCAGTTCATCTCCAAGAACTCGCGCGAATGGCATACTATCGCCCCCCTGGTCGAGACACTGGAGCGCGATCCCAATGTCACCGCCGACGCCTATCGCCACGTGGACGAGACGGAAGGACAATACTTCTTACAGTGGTGCACGGCGATGGCCTCCTTCGAGGCACACGCGGCCGATGGAACGCCGGTGAAGGGGGGCGAGTTGCTGTTCGTGGAGGGCTGGAACGACGCCATCGTCCCAGGCCGCGGGGAGCCATTCACCAACTCCGTCTGGCGAGAGGTGCTGCGCAAGACGAGTCTGACTGATTGGAAAGGATGGACGCCCGTGCCCATCTCGTAGCCAGTGTAATTTGAGGATGCTATACGTGCAGTTCAAAATTTTAATGGAGGAGAAAAAATGAACAGAAAACTAGCTTTGAAAGTGCAGCTCCTGTGCCTCGCGCTGCTCCTGGGAGCAGCCCTCGCCTGTGGCGGCTCGGACGAGACGCCCGCCCCCACCCAGGCTCCGGCGACTGCCGCTACCGATACCCCTACTCCACCGGCGGAAGCAGGCATCCAAGTCCTGGAAGCCACGTTTTCCAGGGACATAGACGAGGAGGGGGAACCCGTAGACACCACCGACGACTTTGCCCCCGACGAAAAAGTCTATCTCACGATCACGTTCAAAGGGAGGCCCGAAGGGATCGTCACCGGTGAGTTTTATCGAGGCGAAGAATTCCTCGGCGAGGCCGACGTGGATCTGTCTGATCTGGAAAGCGACGCCATCTTTTCCATTGGTGGGAACACCTACGTCAATTTCTGGATGGAGGGCACTGCCGACGATCCCTCTTTCATCAGCGACGACTACCGGATTGACGTGTCCTACGAAGGCGAGTTCGTGGACAGCTATGTCTTCCACGTGGTGCCGCCCTCCGATGCGATCCCCTCGCAGATCCGTGAGGTAACCCTGGCCCGAGGCGCCGACGCGGACTATACTCCCGTCGACCCGACCACTACGTTTGCTCTCGATGAAGAGGTCTACATCGTGGGACGAGGGGACGTTGGCCTGTACACGCGCCTGAAGGTCGAGTGGTACGTGGATGGTCAGTTGGACGAAGAGGGCGCCAACAGCATCACCGCGTACGAAAATGCCACCGATACCGGCTTTTACTTCTACTATGTGCCCGACGACGGCTGGCCGGAAGGCGAACACCAGGTGGCGCTGCTCGTGGATGGCCAGGAAGTGGGACAGTATGACTTTGTCGCCGAGGAAAGCGACCTGATCTCCTACGAGGATCCCAACGATGTCTTTAACCTCCAGTACCCTGCCGACTTTGAACAGGGCGAATCAGAGCCAGGAGAAGGCTACCGCGCTAACTTTATCGCTGCCGACAAGTCCAGCGCCATCTACCTCCATTTCGACACCTTGGGCATCTCCTTCACCGACGAGCAATGGCAAAATTTCGCCGACGATTACGGCATGGCGGGGAGGCCGGGATTCGGCGAGGATACCGTGGAATTGGATCGGCAGTTGGGCGAGGCCGGAGAGCACTTTCTCTACCTGGAGGGAGAATCGGAGGAAACCGGGCTGCATGGCATGGTGTGGATCGAAGAATCCGACGGCGCTGTAGCCGTCGTGACCCTGGCCGCCCTGATCGATCAATGGCCCGACCGGGAGGCGCAGCTCTCGGCGGCGCTGGATAGCTTCATCTGGTCGCCAGACGCAGTTTATGACGTCATTGGGGAATAGTACACAGAACATCATCGATCCTCTTGAAGCCTGGCAGGTACAGGAGGTGGACATGGAAACTTTTTGATGTATGAACATATCCACTACCCAGGAGGCAGTGAAAATGAAACACTTGCGTTTAGTCCTCAGCTTGACAGTGATGTGCCTGGTGGTTTTGGCAACCGCCTGTGGCGCCGGGGAACCGACCATCGAGACACCGGTCGAAGAGATGAACGTCACCGCGGCTGACCTTGGCCCCGATTGGTCGTTACAACAGGAGCAAGGGAAAGATGAATTAGCCGACATTCTCGACGCGGGCGACCTCGCGGATGCGAACATGCGCGTCTTTGCCGCCGCAGCGGAACAGACGACTTTCGTGAGTCAAATCCTCAGTGTCAACAGCGTGGCATCGGCCAAGACGACGATGGCGGCAGATTTTGTGGACGCCTTTACCGCCGGGATACGGTCCTCCCTCCCCGAATTGACCCTCGAAGAGGTCGATCCTCCCAGTGTGGGAGACGAAGCGATCATGCTCGGAGGGGATATGTCCGATATGGGCTTTAACATCTACGTGCTGGCCTTTCGCAAAGCAAACGTCATCGCCACCTTGTTCCTGATGGGACCGGCAGAGTTTGTCAACCAAGAGAGCATGGTGAGCTATGCTCAAAAAGTAGAAGCCAAGATCCAATGAGGCACGTCCCGTCTATCCTCGATCTGGCCCGCCAACCTCCCGCAGATTTCTCACCTGCGGGAGGTTCTTCGTTGCATCTTGAGATGCTGCACAAACCTCCGCATCATCGTTCCATTTGCTAAACGGGAGGAAACCGTAGGATAATCGTCCAGTCAGGGGTCGTAGAACAAGGTACAATAGCCTCCGTCAATAAAGGTGCGACGCACTTCAGAAGTGCATCGCACCTGGTGGGCTGGAGGAATATATGGCGAAATCGAGACTCGGTTGTTTCAGGCGCGTGATGCTTTGTCTGGCGCTTCTGTACGCGGCCCTGGTCGTGGGATGGTACATCGCGTATCGGTGGGTCGGCGATGGTTTCTGGCTGCTGGCGCTGCTCAACGGGTTTGCGGCCTACCTGTTCGCACCGCTACCCTTGCTCACACTCCTGGCCGTGCTGACCCGACATAGAGCCGTCTGGGCGTCGTCGCTGCTCGTCGCATGGTTATTCTGCGGACTGTTCAGCAGAGACCTGATGCCGCCGTCCCCGGTAGCTCGCGCAGAGACCGAGGGGGCTGCCCTGACCGTGATGACCTACAACGTACTATTCGCCACCACCGACGCCGCTCCGATAGCAGCCAATATCAAAAACGCTGACCCCGATCTGATCGCCTATCAAGAACTCACTCCCTTGTTGGCACAGCAGTTGGAGCAAGAGATCGGCGCGCGCTACCCCTATCGCACGCCCCTGCACGCCGATTGCCGCGCGCAAGTCGCCATCTGGAGCCGCTACCCGCTCCAGATCGAGAGCCTGGATGGGGATATGCTGTGCCGCGCGCGCTCCGTCGTCGTGGACTTTGCCGGACAAGTTGTGCGGGTAGTGGGTGTGCACGCCTGGTCCTACACAGGTCTCGACCGGGAGAGTGTGGAGCAGAGTTTCCGATGGCGACGAGAGCAGATCGAATCGTTGCTCCATCACGTCGAGGGACGACCGGAACCGCTCATTCTGCTGGGCGACCTGAACTCGACCCCAACGCACGAGGTCTACCGCACACTGTCGGCACACCTGGTGGACAGTTTCCGCGAGGCGGGATGGGGACTGGGGCACACCTTCCCGGCGACAGGCGGAAGAGCCTGGGGGCTGCCGTACCCCGGCCGGCTGGTGCGCATCGACCACATTTTTCACTCCGACGACTGGCTAGCAAAAGCCGCCTGGGTGGGGGAATGGGATGGGTCTTCCGACCACCTGCCCGTCGCAGCTCGATTAAAGTTACCGAGTCCGTAGGTTGGGTCTCGGCGTTTGCCGCAACCCAACCTATACACTTTGGCACAGCAGATCGTACAACGCCTGCACCAACAAGCGGTGCTCCACAGCATGGATGCGCGTCTCCAGGTCCTCCAGGCTGTCCTCGGGGTGAATCGGCACGTCTTCCTGGGCCACGACCGGCCCCGCGTCCACCGCCGGGTCGGGAACCAGGTGCACCATGACGCCAGTGTGGGTGATCTCGTCGCGTTGGTACGCTTCATACGCTTCCTCGATACCGTGCATGCCGGGAAACATGCCCGGCAGCGCCGGGTGGAGATTCACCACCCGCGAGGGAAAGTGCTTCAGGAAGGCGTCGGTGAAGACATGCATCCATCCGGCCTGCACGATCCAGGTTGCGTCGAGGGCGCGGATGATGGCGGCCAGGTCGGCGTCGTACCCCTCGCGTGGTCGCCCGGCTTTGGTGTACGGAGCCAGGGGGAAGTAGACGACCGGTATCCCGTGGCGCACGGCCCGCTTGATGCCAAAAGCCTCCCGCCGATTGGAGACGACCAGGGCGATCTCGACGCCGGGAAGCTGGCCTGCTTCCACAGCGTCTATAATGGCCTGCTGGTTCGAGCCGAACCCTGAAATCAGAATAGCGATGCGTGTCATATTCTCATCTCCTCTTCCTCAAAGACGTACTTGCGGCTCACTTCCATCCCAGGCGACAGCTTTTCCGATGACCATAGCCTCACCCGACAGAGCTTCCAATATTCGTTCGACCTCCTCCGCAGCCACCAGCAAAATCATCCCGATCCCCATGTTAAAAACGTGATACATCTCCATCTCGTCCACCCGGCCCCGCTCCTGGAGCAGGCGGAAGATGACCGGTATTTCCCAGGCAGTCCGATCAATCTGCACCCCGACTCCTGGCGGAAGCACGCGCGGGATGTTGTCAAAGAAACTGCCGCCGGTGAGGTGAGACATCGCCTTGATGTTCACTCCGGCATCCACGAGCATCTCGAACTCGTGCAAGTATGCTTTGTGTGGGGTCAATAGAGCCTCTCCCACTGCACAGCCCAGTTCGGGCAACACCGTCTCCCATCCCACGTCGGCAAAGATGTGGCGAGCCAGGGAATAACCGTTGGTGTGCAGGCCGGTGGACGGCAGCCCCAGGCAGATGTCGCCCGGCTTCACGCTGCTCCCGTCTACGATCTTGTCCCGCTCGACCCAGCCCACCAGCGCGCCGACCAGGTCGAAGGCTCCCGGCTGGTAGACGCCGGGCATCTCGGCGGTCTCGCCGCCGATGAGCACGCAACCGCTGGCCTTGCACGCTTCGGCGCAGCTCGTCACGATGGAGACGATGGCGTCGGGTTCGAGCTTGCCCGCGGCGATATAGTCCAGGAAAAAGAGCGGACGCGCGCCCTGTACGAGGATGTCGTTGATGCAGTGGTTGACGATGTCATGGCCGATCGTCTCGTAGCGGCCCATTGCCTCGGCGATCATCGTCTTGGTGCCGACGCTGTCGGTGGAGGAGACCAGGATCAGGTCGCGGTCTCGGAGCGACTCATCCAGAGCGAATAATCCTCCAAACGCCCCCATGCCAGCAACTACTGCTGGCGTGTAGGTGCTTTCGACGGCTGCCTGCATGCGGTCAAAGATTTTCATCTTTGCTTCGATGTCCACGCCAGCGGCGGCGTAGGTTTCTCCTCCCTGCCCTTGCGGCTGTGGGGCTTCCCCCCTCATGGGGGGGAGTGAGGGGGGGGCGGCAGCGATGTCCCGGCGATGTTGCGCTCCGTCAAAGTGAATGTGCTCCACGGCAGCGTAGGCTTTTTCACGAGCTTTCAGCAAGCTCGGTCCGGTGGCCGTCACAGCGAGGACGCGCCCGCCTGCCGTGAGCAACCGGTCGCCTTCCCGCTTCGTCCCCGCCTGGAAGACGACGACGTCGGACATGCGGTTAACTTTGTCCACACCTGTGATCACTTTGCCTTTCTCGTAGGAGCCGGGATAACCGCCCGACGCCAGAACAACGCAGACGGTGTGCTCAGGTTTCCAACGAACCTCGATCTTGTCCAGTCGTCCCTCAATGCAAGCCAGAAAAATTTCTATCAGGTCATTTTCCAGCAGGGGCAGGAGCACTTGCGTCTCTGGGTCGCCAAAGCGGCAGTTGAACTCGAGCACGCGCGGTCCCTGGTCGGTGAGCATCAAACCGGCGTAGAGGACGCCTACGTAAGGGGTCCCTCGCCGGCGCATCCCGTCAACAGTCGGTTGCAGGATGCGGGCCATTGCCTCCTCGATCATTGCTGGCGGGAGGTAAGGGGAGGGAGCGTAGCAGCCCATTCCTCCGGTGTTGGGTCCCTCGTCGCCGTCGCCGACGCGCTTATAGTCGCGGGCCGGGAGCATCGGTATCACGGTCTCTCCATCGCTAAAGGCCAGCAGAGATGCTTCCTCCCCCACCAGGCACTCTTCGATGAGTACCCGGTCGCCCGCGTCGCCGAAGGCCCGCTCCACCATCGCGCGACAGAGTGCCGCTTTTGCTTCTTCCAGCGTCGAGCAGACGGCGACGCCTTTGCCTGCGGCCAGTCCACTGGCCTTGATCACGATGGGCATCTCCTGCCCGCGCAGGTAGGCCAGGGCCGCTTGGTGATCTTCAAAGACAGCGCCCATCCCGGTGGGAATGCCCTCCTCCACCATAAAGCGCTTGGCAAAGGCTTTCGAGCCTTCCAACTGGGCCGCCGCTCCGGTCGAGCCAAAGGCGCGCAGACCGGCTTCGGAGAGAGCGTCCACTAGGCCGGCCGCCAGTGGATCTTCTGGCCCCACCACCGTCAGGTCGATATTTTCCTGGCGGGCAAAAGAGACTAAAGCGGGAATATCAGCAGCAGCGATAGGGACATTCTGGGCCATAGCAGCCGTGCCGCCGTTCCCTGGCGCCACGAACAATTCGCGAACGCGGGGCGAATGGGACAATTTCCACGTCAGGGTGTGTTCCCGCCCGCCCGAACCGACGACCATCACGCGCATAATAACTTCCTCCTCAAAATCAGCCTATCGAGTTGATCAACAACGTCGCTCCAATAACGATCAAGAACACGTGAACATATTTATCGAATTTGCCCTGAGGGATAGATCGGTTGAGCTTGCTGCCCAATACTATAGCCAGGAAGACAACAGGCAACGAAATGGCGTAAAGGCGCAATACCGTGGGGGTCCAGAGACCAGCCAATCGGTGGCTCAGAACAATCAGGATACCGGCGGAAAAAAAGTAACCTTGCAGTGTGGCCCGGAAACTCTCAGCAGACCATTTCCGCAGCATCCCATAAATGACGATAGGGGGGCCATTTGTGTTGTAGGCTCCGCCCAGGATGCCCGCCAGGAGACCGAACGCATACGCCGACTTGTTATCCGCCAGGGTGATCAGCCTGGGTTTCAGTAGATTATACAGAGAAAAGGAGATGATGAGCAGCGCCAGCAAGGCTTTTACAATACCCTCGTACGCTTCTTGCAAGAACAAAAGCCCGATGGGAATGCCCACCAGGGAGGAAACAATGAGCCGCCAGGCGCTGCCCAGGTCGACGCTGCGCCAGCTTTTCAGAAGAATCGTGATAGCAATCGTGATGGCGATTAACGCCACCAGCGGTGTGGCGATCTGCATACCTACAGCCATAGCGAGAAGGGGCATGGCGACGAGCGCATCCCCAAAGCCAAACGTGGAACGAATAAACGTGGAAAGGGAGACGATGGCCAATACAACCATCGGAAATGATTCAAGGTTCACTTACCGCTTGTCCTTGGGTTTAGAGTGCATTGGAAACACCACCTAGATCTACTTGGTTCAAGCTTATCAGAGAGCGATAGTACCACAGAAGGCAAATATTATCAAGCGCTATCCGCCAGTGAAGTTGACTTTTCATCAGTTCCCTGGTATACTTGTGGTATACCAGAAATATCCGTTTCTCGAAAACGTCATGGAATCCACAAGACGGGTTAATTCGTTAGCCGAGCAAGCTTACCTCCGATTGCGCCAGGACATCCTGACCTGCATCCTGCCCCCAGGCCACATCGTCTCTGAGCGCGAACTGGCCCACCAATATAAGATGAGCAAGACCCCTATTCGCGAGGCGCTAGCTCAGGTTTGTCACGATGGGCTGATGCAGCGCCTTCCCGGTCGGGGATATATGGTCGCGCCTATCACCATCAAGGACGTGCGAGATCTCTTTGATCTACGCTTGATCCTGGAGGTAGCCGCGGCAGAGCGTGCCGCCCGGCATCCTTCGCCGGCGCAAATCGCCGCGCTCAAGGAGATGTCACTCGTCAGCTACCGTTTGGACGATCTCGAAAGCCACATCTTGTTCCTGAAGGCAAACCGCAACTTCCACCTGACCCTGGCCGAGGCGGCGGAGAATCGCCGCTTGGTGAACACGCTGGAGGGATTGATGATCGAGATGGATCGTCTTTTCCACCTGGGGCTTCGCCTGCGAGATAGCAGTGAGGAGATGAAACGAGAGCACCAGGAAGTCGTTGCGGCCCTGGAGAACAGGGATATCGAAGGGGTGCGTGATGCGATCACGGGTCAAATTATAGCCTCGCGAGAGCGGATTATGGAAGCCATAATGCAGGGGGAGATTCGACCCGTCCACATAAGTGGATGAGTCTAAAGAGCAAGTTGTACCTATCAATTACGCAAGGAGTCTGAATATGCCGTACGTTGACTATAACGGAACCCAGCTCGAAGTAGATGAGGAAGGCTTTATCGTCAACCCTTCGATTTGGGACGAGGGCCTGGCCCGCTTCCTGGCGGAGCGCGAAGAAGGGATCACCGATCTGACAGACGATCACTGGAAAGTCATCTACTACCTGAACGAGTATTATCAGGAAAACGAGATCGCTCCGATGATCCGCAAGCTGTGCAAGGCGACGGGTTTCAAACTCAAGTACATCTACGAGTTGTTCCCCGGCGGCCCGGCCCGGGGTGCGTGTAAGGTCGCTGGCTTGCCCAAGCCGACAGGCTGTGTATAAGTGTCACAGCTATGGAGTTTACCGAGTTTCAACACCTGACGCATCAAATCGGTTCTGCGATTTTGATGCTTCTTTATGCCTTGCGCTTGATCATCCTCTTCCGGCGCAAACCGGCGCGGGATATCGCCAGCAATGCCAGAGGTGAGATCTGGCGCGGTGCGATGGACGCCTTTGTCGCCATCGTCGCACCCTGGAAGATGGAAAGTACCCGCAAACACTGGATGCGCTACGTCGAGTTCCTCGTCTTTCACCTGGGCATATTCGTGAACATCGTGCTGTCGTTTGTCATCTCGTATGCGCCGGGCGTGTTGACTGCGCCTGTACGCGGTGGGGCATTTGTGTGGCTCGCGGCTGCGTTCGTCGCAGGCGGCCTGCGCCTGTATCGTCGGGCCACTCTGGCCGAGATGCGCGTCATCAGCTCGCCCGACGATTATATCGCCATGGTCATGGTGCTGCTGTTCTTGTTCACCGGTCTGTTGAGCCTGCTCGGATGGGAGCCGGGGCTTGTGGCCTACTTTGTCATCGCCGCGCTGTTCCTGGTGTACGAGCCGTTCAGCAAGATCCGTCACTACATTTATTACCCCTTTGCAAGAATCTTCTACGGAGCGACGTTTGGACGCCGAGGCGTGCTCAGTCGGGATTAAAGAGGAACCATCGCATGGCCACTTCAGAAGAGATCGCCCAGGCTTTACAGATACTCACCCAGCGCCTCACGCGCCAACTGGAAACCTCGATGCAGGCCTGCGCCCACTGTGGGCTGTGCAACGACGCCTGCCACTATTACGTTTCGCTTCGCGAGCCGGAAATGGTCCCCACCTACAAGGCCGACCGGCTGCGCAACGTCTGGAAGCGGCGCTACGATTGGCTCGGCCAGATCTGGCCCTGGTACGTCGGCGCGCGGAAACTCGACGACGAGGTCATCCAACAGCTTTGGGATACCGCCTGGGGCGCATGCACGATGTGTGGACGGTGTGTGTTCAACTGTCCCTTTGGCGTGGATACACGCCTGATCATCGGCACGGCGCGGGCGATGTTGAACGGAATCGGCCTGACGCCCCAGGGGTTGCAGGACACGGTAGACGTTCACCTCAAGACGAAGAACAACATGGGCGTGGACGATGTCGACTTTTGCGAGACCATCGAGTGGCTCGACGAGGAACTGTGTGACGAGTTGGGGGTCGAGGGGCCGGTCATTCCGCTCGACAAAAAAGGCGCGCGGGTGATGTACCTGGTCAATCCGCGCGAGATCAAATTCTACCCGCTCACGCTCACAGCCGCCGCCAAGATCATGTACGTCGCTGGCGAGGATTGGACGATGAGCACGGACTATTGGGACGTGACCAACTATGCGTTCTTCTCCTGCGACGACGACGCCGCGCGGCAGATCGGCCTGTGGACCTTGGAGGCCGCGACCAAGCTGGGCGTGCAGGAAGTGTGGATGTCTGAATGCGGCCACGGGTACAACGCGCTGCGCTGGGAAGCGGAAAACTGGCTCGGCCAGCCGTTTCCCTTTCGCGTGCGCGGCTTTGTCGAGTCGATGGCCGAATACATCCGCGACGGGCGCATCCAGCTCGACCCAACCAGGAACCCGCTGCCGGTGACCTATCACGATCCCTGCAACCAGGGACGCAAAGGCGGGATCCTGGAGGAGCCGCGCTATATTCTCTCCCAGAGCGTGATGGATTTTCGCGAGATGCTGCCCAATCGCCAGGACAGCTATTGTTGCGGCGGCGGCGGTGGCATGCTTTCGATGACCGAGTTTTCCCAGCGACGTATTGCCGCGGCCAGGATCAAAGCGGAGCAGATCCAGGCGACTGAGGCCAAGATCGTCGCCACGTCGTGCCACAACTGCCTGGATCAACTGGCCGAGGTGAATCGCAAGTACAAGCTGGATGCGCCAGCCAAAAACCTGTGCGAACTGGTGGCCGATGCCATCATCTGGCCGCCGCAGACCTGACAAATGAGGAGGCTTCAATGGACACACTGATTTACCTGGACAACGGAGCGACGTCTTTTCCGAAACCGGAAAAGGTATACGACTATATGGATTATTTCTACCGGAATTTTGGGGTCAATCCTGGTCGGTCGGGCTTTGACCTTTGCATGGAAACCGGGGCGGTTGTAGATAACACGCGCAAGATGCTGACGACGTTCTTCAACGGCACGGGTCCAGATCGCCTCTGCTTCTCCCACAATTCCACCGATGCCCTGAACCTGATCATTTTTGGTATGCTCCGTCCCGGCGACCACGCCATATCGACCACCATCGAACACAATTCGGTGCTGCGCCCGCTCTATCATCTCTCGCAGGAAGGCGTGGAGGTTGATTACGTTCCTTTCGATGGCGCGGGATTCGTCGACCCCGATGAAATCCGCAAACGGTTCCGGCCCAACACCCGCCTGGTGATCGTCAACCACGCCTCCAACGTCATCGGGACGGTCCAGCCTATTCGGGAGATCGGGCGCTACTGCCGCGAGGCGGACATTCCCTTTGCCATTGATGCGTCGCAGTCCGCAGGCAAAATCCCGGTTGACATGGAAGACCAGTTCCTGGACATTGTCGCTTTCACCGGCCACAAATCCCTGCTCGGCCCCACCGGGGTCGGCGGTCTCTACGTCCGAGAGGGGATCGAGATCCGGCACACGCGGGCTGGCGGCACGGGCGTCCGTTCAGCGGACCGCAGGCACCTCGACGAGTATCCCTGGCGGCTGGAATATGGGACGCACAACGTCGTCGGCATCGCTGGTCTTCACGCCGGGCTGAAGTGGATCCTCGACAAAGGGGTTGGCGCCATCCACGAGCACGAGATGGAGCTGGCCCGGATGCTTCACGATGGGCTTGCGGCTATCCCTGGTGTAACTCTATATTGCCAGGATGATCTCGCCAACCACATCGCCGTCCTGGCCTTTAATGTGGATGGGATGGATGCCGGGGACGTCGGGACGATGCTCGACGTGGATTACAACATCGCCTGCCGGACCGGTCTCCATTGCGCGCCTCTGGTCCACGAGCAGATCGGGACGGCCAAGATTCGCGGCGCGGTTCGATTCAGCATCGGGCCTTTCAACACGGAGGAACACATCGAGGCCGCCATCGAGGCCGTCAGCGAGACCGCAGTCTTTGCAAATCGCTAAGGTCTTGCTCAAGCCGCCGGATGGTAATGGACGTGCACTCGGCGCATATACTCGATCTCTTCGATCAACGTGTGCTCGATTTGGGTGGCGATCTGGTCCCCTTCGGCCACGCTTAACGAGCCATCGACGCCGATGGTGATGTTGACCACCAGGTACGGCCCGAATCGGTGAGCGTGGATCTCTTCGATCTGCTGGATGCCCTGAATTGGGGCCAGCAAGGCGGTGATCTGTTGGGCTAATGCCTTGCCGGGCACGGTGTCCATCAAATCTTCCGTTGACTCGCGCAGAATCTCGATGCCCGTGCGCAGGATGATCAGCGCGACCAGCGCACCGGCCAGTGGGTCCACCCAGGGGTAGCCCATGCGGCCAAACGTGATACCGGCGGTCGCCGCCAGAGCCGAGAACACGTCGTTGCGGTGATCGTAGGCCAGCGCCAGCACGGCGGCGTTCTGTGTCTGCTGACCGATCCGTTGCGTCCAAGCCGTCAACCCCAACTTGAGAACGACGGTGAACAGCGCCGCCCACAGAGCACCGACCGCAGCGCCGCCAAAGTCGCCTTGCCCGACCAGCAGATCGTACACGTTGTTGACCGCGTCCCAGAAGATGGCGATAGCGGTCGTCATCACGAACGAACCCACAACCACGGCCGCGATGCTCTCCATCTGGGTATGGCCGTAGGGATGTTCTTCGTCGGGTGGCTTACCCGCCAGCCGCATGAACACACTGACCACGATCCCAAAAGCCACATCAGAGGTGGAGTTGACGCCGTCGGCGAGCAAGGCGGGACTGTGCCCCAGGATACCGATGCTCGTTTTGAGCGCAGCCAGGAGTATATTCGCGGCCAGACCAAGATGGATGGTCAAGACGCTTTGGCGTCTTCGTTGTTCAGTTATCATTTGCTCTCCAGGTGCAACGCACTTGCCAAGTGCGTTGCACCTTATTTGACCTCTTTGAGCAAAGCCTCTTAAGCGATCTCGACCTCGGCTTCGATCTCGACCGGGAGGTTGAACGGCAACTCCGCCATCCCCACCGCCGAGCGGGAGTGCGCTCCCCGTTCAGGGCCGTACAGTTCGAGGATCAGGTCGGAAAAGCCATTGATCACCGCCGGTTGCTGGTCGAACCCAGGCGCCGAGTTGACCATGCCAAAGACCCGCAGCCAGGCCGTCACCCGATCCAGGTCGCCCAGCTCGCGCTTGAGGCTCGCCAGGATGGACAGCGCGGTCAGTCGCGCTGCCTGGTAGCCCTCGTCGAGCGAGACCTCCGCCCCCACCTTCCCGCGCGGATGCGAGATCGAACCGTCGGGGTCCTGCGGGCCGTGCCCCGAGACGTACGCCCGGTTGCCGCGCACCCTCACGAACGCAAAGGGAAGCCTGACTCCCGGCGGGAGCTTTGCAGGTTCTGGAAGCGTGAGACCAAGCTCTTGCAATTTGGTTTCGATTGCTGACATGAAATTCACCTCCTTTCTTTTTTCATCCTCCCCCTGATATATCCGATAATATCTGGAGCAGGACGTCACAGAGAGAATATCCCACTTGCGTTCCCATTGCCGTCATCATCAGGCAGAACGGCGATGCCAGGCCGATCCAGCCGACGATGACGGCTGCTCTGGCCAGCTTCTCGCTGCCCCAGCCGCCGGCGCGGGCCTCGCGGAGCGCCTTGTATCCCAGGAAGAGTCCCACGACCGCGCTCAAGATGGGGAAGGTGAAAAAGCCCACGATAGTCACAAAAAGACTCGTGACGGCCGGGTCTCTTCTGGGAGCCAGACGTCGGCCACAGTTGTTGCAGTAGCGGTTGCCTCGCTCGTTATCGAATCCGCAATAGGGGCACTTTACCAGGACGCGCGTCGTCTCGGGTGGCTTTGTTTCGGGCAGCGTCAGTGTGGTCCCGCAATACGTGCACTGACGCTGGCGCGGCGCGATCTCGATAAAGTCGGTGCTCCCACAATTGGGACATACTCGAAAGCTCTCGTCACTCAAGGGCTTGCTCCTTTGCTACTCTGGGCTATCTTCAAGAGCAATGGAAGCTCCACGTTGCTCCCGCTGACGACGACGGCCACATTGCGACCAATCTCCTGCACCTTCCGGTGCAGCAGGGCCGCGATGCCCACCGCCCCGCCCCCCTCCACGACGAGGTGATGCTTCTCCAATGCAAAAGCCATCGTGTCGGCAATCTCTTCCTCCGATACCAGGAGTGTGTCGTCCACGTACTCCTGGATTATACCGAAGGTGTACCGATTGTCCAGGCCGATACCGCCCGCCAGGGCGTCGGCGATGGTCTCCTCCTCCTCCATCTCGATCGGCTTCCCGGCCCGCAAGCTGTGAACCATCACGGGGGCGCGATCCATCGAGACGCCGATCGTGCGGATCGCGGGATTCGCAGACTTGAGCGCCAGCGCGATCCCCGCCATCAGCCCCCCGCCCGAGAGGGGCACGACGACCGTATCAATCTCGGGAAGATCCTCCAGCAACTCCAGCCCGATCGTGCCCTGCCCGGCGATGGTGAAGGGATCGTCAAAAGGATGGATCATGGTCAACCCCTGCTCTTGCTGCAACTGCAAAGCGTGCTGGTCGGCTTCGTCGTAGCTCTCGCCGTGTACCACGACCTCAGCGCCGAGTCGTCCGATAGCCTCCACTTTATTGCCCGGAACCCGCGTCGATATGCAGATCACGGCCTGGATGCCCAACTGCCCGGCGACGTACGAGACCGCCCGCCCGTGGTTGCCGCTGGAGACGGTGATCACGCCCCGCTCCCGCTCGTCTGGGGCGAGGCTGAGCATCTTGTTGGCGGCCCCGCGAATCTTGAAAGAGCCGGTCGTTTGTACGCTTTCGAGCTTCAAGTAGACGGGTGTGTCCATCTGTTCCGTCAACCAGGGTGAGCGGACCAAAGGTGTCCTCGTGGCTATACCGGCGATTTTCTGCCTGGCTTTGTATACGTCTTGTAATGTCAAATCAGGATTGGGCATAGATTTCTCCACTCAACGTTAATCTCCTCTGGCACGTCATTCCGAGTGAGCATAGCGAATCGAGGAATCGCCACATGCGATGGCAAACGCGACTCCGAGAGATTCCGTCGGACGTGCAGCGTCCGCTCTCCTTTCGGTCGCTCGGAATGACGGGGTTAAATAGCAAACATTCAACTATGAAAACGTCCGCCGAAGAACACCCGGTAAATGAATTCTCGTTCCGGCACGTCGCGCTGCTCGAACGTTCGAAAGAGCGCCGCGTCATCATACGGCACAGCGCGATACTCAACTGTGTACCGCCCTTGCCGGAATTCTGCGACACAGTACCTTGCGACAGCTTTGTTGTAACATCCCAACGAGCCGGGATTAACGTACCGCGCTCGCCCTTGCAGGTCAGGGCGAAAGTGATTGTGACCGTAAAAGATGAGGTCTGCATCGTGCGAGGCAAACATTCGATCCATGTCCGTCGCAGTCGCCTGCCTGACGACGGACACAAAGTCCCGGCCAGACGGCGCGAGTCCGTAGTGGACAAAGGTTGTCCTTACGCCTTCAAATTCGCGTTCGAGGATGTATGGCCACTTGGCAACCACCGCTCTCCGTTGTTCGCCGAGGCGCGCATGCGTCCAGCGTTGGTGTCGTACCTCGCCGTCGCTCATCCATTCCGGTTGCGGTTCGGGCAGGCCATCCACAAAGTAGGACTCGTGGTTGCCCATGACGAATTGGATGTTGGGCGTGTTGAGCAGCAGGTCGAGACACTCGTCCGGGTACGGCCCAATGGCGATGGCGTCTCCCGTGTGAAAGATCGCGGCGCATCCTTCCGCGTGAATGGCGTCGAGCGCCGCTTCCAAAGCGGGAAGGTTCGCGTGTACGTCGGTGATGACGGCGATTTTCAACATGGTTCGTCTCCGGTGAAAAGTCGTTGCATCTCTACGCTCGTCTCAAGTAGCTCTTCGAGTTTGCCCCGGGCGGTGATGCGTCCATCCTCCAGCACGAGGATCTGATCCGCCCTTGCCAGCACGGCGCGGCGATGTGAGGCGACCAGGCAGGTCGTCTCCTGCTCGAATACCCGCTGCCAGAGCACGTGCTCGGTCTCAATGTCCAGCGCGCTCGACAGGTCGTCAAAGACCAAAAGCTCCGGCCCGCGCACAAACATCCGGGCGGCAGCCGTGCGCTGAATCTGCCCGCCAGAGAGCTTCATCCCCCTGACACCGATCACGGTCTCGAACCCATCCGAGAATCCCGCCAGATCGCGCTCGAGGGCGGCGTTGCGCACGGCGCGCGCCAGGTTGTCATCCCGGGAAGGGAATCCCAGCAGGATATTCTCGCGCAGCGTGCCCGAGAGCAGCGTCGGGACCTGTGGGGTGTACGCCACGCGCGGCGGTACGAGGAAAGTCGCAGGGTTTTCGATCTGTTGCCCGTTCCAGCGCGCCTCGCCCGCCTGGGGTTCGAGCAGGCCCAGGCAAGCGCGCAGCAACGTGGTCTTGCCCGACCCGATGCGCCCGGTGATCACGGTGAGGCTGCCGCGCTCGAGCTTGAAGGAGATGTCCTCGATGCCGCGTCCGGTCTCGGGGTGGCGGAGCGTCAAACCCACCACCTCGAACGTGTCCAGCCGGTCGCTTTCTTTTTTGACCACCGGCGGGAGTGAGGGCAGCGATGCCTTGGGAGGCACGGGATGGTGCGCGACCAGGCTGGGGGCCGGCGCGCCTTGCAGCAAAGCCACCGCCCGCTTGAAGGCCACGCCCATCTGCTGATACGTGGTGATGATCCAGCCCAAAAAGCCCGTCATCTCTGTGACCTGCATGAGGTAGGTGGAGAAGAGCGCGAAATCGCCCAGGGTGAACACGCCCGAACGCATCTTGGAGGCGGCGACCAGCAGGGTCAGGCCCGCGCCCAGGCTGGCGGTGTTGGCAAACGTGGCGTCGAGCGCCAGTCCCAGGAGCCGGTCGCGCAGCATCATCCGCTGCCGCTCGTCGCCCAGGCGGCGGAGATGCGCGATCACCGTATCCTCTGCACCCGCCACCTGGATCGCCTGGACCGCGCCAAAGATCTCGCCCATCGAACCGGTCACCCGCGCCGTCGCCTCGCGGCTTTGCTCGCGCACACTCCTGAGCCGTGTGCGCACAGCGTGCGAGAGCACGATGACGGTCACGATGGGGATAAAGACCAGCAGCGTGATCACCGCGTCCACCCGCAGGAGGATCGCGAGCCCGCCTCCGGCAAAGATCAGGTAGCCGACGACGTCGAACGCCCAGCCCGCGCCCCACATCGTTTCGACGTCGTCGCGCAGGGTGGAGAGCGCCTCACCCACGCTGCCGGGTAGCGATTGCGCGCCCGGACGATCGAGGATGCGGGCGAACAGGTTGCGTCGGAGCAGTCCCCGGATCCTGAAATGGATGGACGCGCGGACCAGCGTGTCCACGTAAACGAACCCCGCCCGGATGAGCGCCAACGCCACCACCAGCACGACGATCTGTCCCAGCGTGAGTCCCGCCGACGTTTTGCCCTCCAGCGTGTCGAAGAACGCCTTTGCCAGCAATCCGGGGAGGAGCGGCCAGCTGTGAAAGAGAATCCAGCAAAGCCCGCTGAGCACCTGCGGGAGCGGATGATAGGCAAAGATGCGCCACATGAAAAATGCCGAGGAGGGCATCGCTCCTTTCGATGAGTTCACGCGAGCACCTCCCCCAGCCCCGCGCGCCAGAGTTCGGCGAACCTCGAGTTCGGGTCGGCGGCCAGCTCTTTGCGAGGGCCGTGTTCGAGAACGCATCCGCTTTCGAGGATGAGGATGTCGTCCGCCCGCTCCACCGTGGCCAGGCGGTGGGCGATGATGATCGTGGTGCGGCCTTCGAGCAGCTTGCCCAGCGCCCGGTCGAGCAGCGCCTCTGTGGCCGGATCGAGACGGCTGGAGGCCTCGTCGAGGATGATCAGGCCGGGGTCCTTGACAAAGACCCGCGCCAGGGCGACGAGTTGCGCCTCGCCCGCCGAGAGGCTCGAGTCGGAGATCAACGTGTCCAATCCATCGGGCAAGCGTTCGAGCCACCGATTTAACCCCAGCGTCTCGATCACTGCCAGCAGTTGCTCGTCCGGGACGTTGGGATCGAAGAAGGTGATGTTGTCGCGCAGGCTCGCCTCGAAGAGCTGCACGTCCTGGGTGACCAGGCCGACCCGCGCGCGGAACGGTTCGAGCCGGACGCGGCACAGGTTGACGCCGCCCAGGCGCACCTCGCCCTGCTGCGGGTCGTACAGGCGGAAGAGCAGCCGCGTGATGGTCGTCTTGCCGCTCCCGGTGCGGCCCAGCAGCCCCAGCACGCGCCCCGCCTCCAGCTCGAAGGACAGGCCGTCGAGCACGGTCGCTTGCTCCTCGTTCTGGACGCGCCCATCCTGGTACTCGAAGCGGATCTCGCGAAATTCCACCGCCAGCGCTCCAGGAGGCAGGCTGTCTGTCCCGTTCTCTAACTCGGAGCGGACTTTCAGCAACTCGCGCACGCGGGCGATGCTGGCCTCGGCCCGCTGGAGATCCTGGAGTTGGGTGCGGATGGTCTCGATGGGTGCCGCCAACATCGCCGTGTACGCAACCACCACGTAGACCGCGCCGAGGGAAGTGGCCTGCATCCGGTACAGGCCGCCGCCCAACCCATAGGCGAGGGCGTCGCCAAAGGCGAAGGCAACGATGGCGGCCATCATGACCGCCTGCCCCCACAGCCCCGCTCGAAACCGGACAGGCCACCAGTCGCGCATGTGCTCGAAGAAGCGGCGCATCGCGTACCCCACCGCGCCGCTCGAGCGGATGTCCTCGGTCGCCGTGAGCGCCTCGCCCACGTAGCCGTAAAAGACGGCGTTGCACTCGCGGTCTTTTCTCCACGGCAGCGCGCCCGCCCGCCTGACCCAATTGAGGAGCGCCAACGCGAACAGAACGAACGCGGTGAAAGCCAGGCCCAGTCGCACGTCCACCAGGTATACCGCGACCAGGACGCCGACGAGCAGCAAAACGCTGCCGACGAGTTGGACCACAAAGCTGGAAAAGAACCCCGCCAGCGCGTTCACGTCGCCGTCTACCCGCTCGATCAGTTCCCCCGGCGTGCGGGCCTTGTGGAAGCCGAGGTCGAGTCGCAGGAGGTGCGCCGCCAGGTCGGCCCGCAGGCCGTTCGTCGCCGTCCAGCCCACGCGCTCGCTCCAATAGGTCGCCAGCACCTTCATGCCCTTCTGCACGATGGAGACGACGATGAACAGGATCGCTGCCCCGGTCAGCGTCTCGACGCTCGCGCCCGCGCGGGCCGCGTCGATGAAAGAGCGAGCTACCTGTGGCCCCACGAGTTGCAGCGCAGTGCTCGCCAGGAGCAGCACGATCATGAGCAGGACCGCGCCTCGCTGGGGTTCCAGGTAACGCCGGAGTAGTTGCCAGTATTCACTCAATGGGATCTTTATGACACGGATTTATCGCTATGAAGGCTGGCCGTGACAATCCGGGTATTATACACCAAGCGTTGAATTTCGCCAAAGAATTCCCTCTACACCGTCACGTCAGAACCTTTCCAAAACCGATAGACGAAAAACACGATTCCACAGAGAAACACCCAGATATTCTCAATCGTCACGGCCAGCACGTTCAGAGGTTGCGAGGTGACAATCGTCGGCCCGAAAGCAAACAGCGTGCCCAGAAGCAGGAAGAGAATGACCGAACCAAAGGCGAGGAGATCCATCACTTTGGATGGTTGAAACGGACGAATCTGTGGCCTAGAAGATTTCATGCTCTTGAAGAGCAGGATTGCCGCACCAATCTCCAGTATCGCAAAAACGAGATAGCCCAGCAAATCCCCCCGAGGCGTCTGCGGATTGGAGCGGGCCACGAACATCACGACCAGTTGATAGCCGACGGCCAAAGCCCAACCGATCCCGCCCATCCTGGGGCGACCCCAATCGCGGGGCGAAAGGCGGTTGGCGAGATAGAGCGTGACCATTCCCTGGATGACGCCCCAGGCGAGGATGCCGATCACGATCGCGGTTCCCACGTTGACGCCAGCGATGATGATGCCACCATAGATGTTGCGATTGAACAGGTTCCCGGTGAGAAAGGCGGTTGGGAACAGGCCATACAGGAACGCGGCAAGGAACACCTGGTAGTTCGTGAGTTTGAATCGAACCATCAGGTCCTCGAGCATGGCGAAATAGGTGACATAGATCCCCAATAGGGCCAGCACGAACAAGGGGCGATGGATGAATTGCTTGATGCCTCTGGCCGAGTATTCGAACAACAGGTTGAACAGGGCGCAGTAGAATAGTAGTTTGAAGTGATTTGGCATTATTTTCATAGTTGACACCTCGATTTATAGGTGCATGAACTGGGAAGTGAGTCCCCTTTTTTCGAGTCTTGGATAGTTTACCAATCTACTCTGAATCTCGCCGTCTCTCCAGAGACCAACCGTCTCCTAACCTACCAATGGACGTTGACCGGCGTCCCCACCGCGGCCCAGTAAAAGAGCCATTCCGCTTCCGATGTGGGCAAGTTTACGCATCCGTGGCTCATCGGGTGGCCAAAGTTGGCGTGCCAATAGGTGCCGTGCAGGCCGTAGCCTCCGTAAAAGTACATCACGTAGGGCACGTTGGATAAGTAGTAGTCAGGTCCACTCATATCGTCGTAGCGCAGCTTGGTCTGGATCTGATACTGGCCCACCGGGGTGGGCGTGCGCGGTAACCCCGTCGAAACGAGTATCGTGCGCACGGGAGTCTCCCCTGCGTAGGCGGTGAGCGTTTGATGGGTCAGATCCACGTCGATCCAGTGCATATTGCTGTCAATAGACGAAGGGGCCAGCGTCACGGTCGGCGGGAACGGCGGCGCGGTGGCTATGGCAGGAAGTGGCGTGACCGTGGGTGTCACGCTGGCGGTGGGCCTAGAGGTGCAGGTGGACTTGGGTGTGCGAGAAGGCGTCGGGCTGGCAGTGCGCGTGGATGTGGCAGTTGGGGGGCATATAGGGCTGGGGCTGGCAGTAACAGTCGCGGTCGGAGTTGGGGAGAACGTGGGGATCAGTGCGACCAGCACCGGCACATCCGGCGATCGGAACAAGAACGGAGCAGCGATGATAAAAACGACCAGTAAACCTACGATGACCAAGAAACCGGGTTTTTTCTCAAAAACCCGGTTTCTGAGCCGTGCGTAACGAGATGGTGTTTCAGAAAGCGCAGAAGTGGTCACGCGACCGCGCGCCCAGTGCAGCGCAGCACGAGCCTGAGGACTGTGAGGCGCAAAGGTCAGCGCGCGCTCCACATAGACCAGGCTGGCGCGAGGATCATCGTTCAGCCACGCCATCCACAGCAAGGCAGTCACCTTGGCCGGGTCGAGGATCAACGCAGCACGAAATTTGCGCCGCGCCTCGGCCCTTTGACCGGCGCGAGCCGCGGCCTCGCCATCTCGCAGCAATACAGCAACACGATCTTTCATCGCACTTTATCATTGGTAGATTGGGATCAAGCCCAACCACTCAGCGCACTTGAAAAGTGTGAAATTGTGCGTGTGTGGGGCGAGCACCTCGGATAGAGAAATACACGACAAGTACATCTCGGAGGATCAAAGGGAAACATTTTTTCTTGGCCGACAACTGAATATCGTGTATTTCCACATTCGTGGTACTCTTCCCGCCGCCAGTAGACGCAAATTGACATGCGCTCGGTACACCAAGCTACTGTTTCCGACTGAATGAAATCGTGAGCGTATGATACACTGAACCGGCTGAGGGGGCAAGCTGTATCGCTTCCGCTTGGCAATGAGGGCAAATTGTTGTAGACTTGGGACACGTACTCGACCGTGTGGAAGGAGCAGGTACTATGTCTGTCATCGCCTCAGCCCCAGGCAAGGTTATTCTCTTTGGCGAGCACGCCGTCGTCTACGGGCGTCCGGCCATCGCAGTCCCGGTTATGCAGGTGCAAGCTACCGCTTCCATCGAGCCCTCTCCGCCAGGAAGCGGTCTGACCATCGTCGCTTCCGACATGAAAGAAAGTATTGCTCTATCCTCGGCGGCGGTGGATGAACCTCTGGCCGCCGCCGCGCGGCTCACGCTGGATCATCTCGCCGCCCCTATCCCCGATGTCGCCATCACCATCCGCTCCACGATCCCCATCGCCAGCGGATTGGGCAGCGGGGCTGCCGTATCTGCGGCGCTGGTACGCGCATTGGCGAGTTTCTCAGGCTCCCCGTTGAGCGTCGAGGAGGTCAGCGCGCTCGTCTTTGAGGTGGAGAAAATTCACCACGGCACGCCCAGTGGGATCGATAATACTGTCATCGCACACGAACAACCGGTCTATTTCGCGCCCAAGCACAGTTCCAAAAAAGTGCGGCTGACCGTCGGTGCTCCCTTCACCTTGCTCATCGCCGACACGGGTAAATCCAGCCCAACCAAGCGCGTCGTGGGGCGTGTGCGCCAGGCATGGCAGCGACAGAAAGCGCGCTACGAGGTTCTGTTCGATCAGATCGGGGACATTGTTGACGAGGCTCGCCGAGCGATGGAGGCAGGAGATATCCGCGAACTGGGATCGCTGATGGACGAGAACCACGATCTATTGATCGAACTGGGCGTCTCGTCGTCGAAACTGGATGAATTGGTGGATGCCGCTCACTTTGCCGGCGCGCTGGGAGCCAAGCTTTCGGGGGCCGGGCAGGGAGGAAATATGATCGCGTTGGTGGAGGAGGGTTTTGCCGACGAGGTGATGGAGGAGTTGAAAGAAGCAGGGGCGACGCGAGTGATTTGCACCCGGGTCCAGCAACAGGATTAGGCCCTAACCAGTGAGATTCTTGTTTTTTGTGCAAGAATTTTCATACCAATAATTTGGCTCCGGCTCGTTTGGGTTAGGTATTGCCCCGACCCTTCTGCTATTGTTCCCGGAAACGAGCCTCCAGTTCTTCCAGTAACTCTGCCGCCTCGACCAATTTATCCAACGGGTTCACCTTGCCTGTAAAATATCGATAGTCACACGGCATCACGTCGAGGATCTGCACCAGATCGTCGTGCCGGTCTCGCACGGCCCCATCGCTGACGCCATAGAACTCGGCGATCTTGTACCGCCTCACCGGGCGCAGGTTGACCTTGCGCACGACGTAATCGAGCGCCGCCGCCCAGGTTTCTGGCTTGCGCACGATCAGCCGACCGCGACCAAGCGTGATGCGGTACTCGAGCCACATCTGAAGGGCAGCACCCGTCTCTTCGAGGGACATCCCGGCGGCGATCATCTTGTCGGTGAGTATCTGCTCCACCTCATCCATCCCACTGGCAAAGAGCGGCTCGAAACGGCTCACCAACGACGAGTCGGGTTTCATTCTCATAAAGTCGGCCAGCACTCGCAAGGACTGATCGAAATCTCCGCCACGGGCCAGTGCACGGGCCAGGTAAAGTCGATAATCTGGCTCGTTGGGATCGAGACGGACGGCGGCCTCGAAATGTTTCAAAGCCTCTTCTATGTCCCACCTTCGGTACGCCCGCTGTCCTTCTTTCCCATAGTTCTCGGCCTTGCGGCGGTCTGCCTTGCTGACCTGATTCTTTGTCATTGTCCCCATCCTCCTAAAAGATCGCATATCGAGACATCGCTCTCGCAACGGCCACGATGCTCGTGTCGTTCCTGGTCACAAGAGCACTACCACCGCCAAGCATTATGCCACAGCTTTAACCCAAAGTCAACAAGAGGCAAATATCGCCCGTTATCTTCACGGCGTTACCTTCACGGCGTTACCTTCACGGCGTTACCCTCACCGGCGTCAGCATCACGTGGTTGGAGAGCATCTGTCCGCCTTCCGAGATCACCGGCAAGTGTGCAATTTTTTCGCCTTCCAACACGTACACCGCGATCCGCACGTCGTAAACCCCCGGCGGCGCATCGGGAAAGATGACCAGCGCCCGCACATCCTCGATCGTTTGCCCCGGCTTCCAGGCGGCCGTCGGCGCGCCTCCGTCCAGCGGCCAGCCATCGCGCTGGGCGGCTTTGCGCTGCGCCCCGCCCACCAGTTGGGTCGAGATGGTGTAGTTGGCCTCCATCTTCTGCAAGCCCCGCCAGTATAGCGTCAACGTGAGCGTCTCGCCGGGCCGGGCCGCCAGCTCGCTCAAATCGTAGCCTATCAGTTCCATCCGGTTGCCAAAGTTTACCGAGATGGGATTGGGGACGTCGCCCGGACGGGCGTGGATTTTCACCTGTCCAAAGCGGACATTGTCGCTGTTGTCGCTCGCGAGCAGCCGCACCCGGCTCGTCGTATCGTACAGTCCCACCTCGATCTGAGCCTCGTCGGGCGCATAGGCGGTGGTATCCAACGGGACGACGTACCGGTCCGCCCAGGCGTCGCCTGGCTCTAGCCAGGCGGTGGAGAGCAAACCCAGGCCGGGGAAAGTGTCCCGCTGCGCAATCGTCCGGTCGTGCCTGCCCAGGAGGTGCACAAAGATTGTGTGATCCTGTTCGGTCGGATGTAGCGCCTCCCAGTAGAGCGTCACGCCTACCTGCCCACCTGGTTTCACGTTCTCTGTCTCCAGGTCGTATCCCAGCAGCCGCATCACCCCGCCAAAGTCCGCCTCCACTCGGTGGGGGATGGCGTCAACCTGGGCAGCGGCCAATGGTTCGGGCAGTGCATAGGCCGGCCGTATCCAGACGAAAGGGGCCGCTGCGGAAAGCCCCAGCAGGAAGATAGCAAAGGCCACCACCGCCCACCGCCGCCAGCGGCTCGGCAGCCATCCTGCCAGCCCCAGCGCCAACAACATGGACCAGATAGAGATGGCGGGGAATATCAGCCGACCCTGGGAAGACCATGTGATGCGGCTCCACCATAGCAGCCAGGATAGAACGATGCCGAGTCCCCACAAAAGACAAATGAACAATGAACAATGAACAATGAACAAACGGCTCTTGGTCTTGATTTGTCTGAGCAGCAAGACAATCAGGCCCAGGGCGGCGACGATGATCAGCGCATTGAGAATATCGTAGGTCCAGGACGCCATCGGGACGTTGAGGCCGCCAAAGTTGCCCCAGTAGCCGGCCGCAAAACTGTACCGCTCCCGCCACATTTGGGCTACGTCGGCTGGCACCTCCCGCGTGCCCAGAACCTCGAGAAACACGTTGAAACCGGTAAGGTCTCCGTAGAGTCGCAGATTGCGCAGACACCACCATCCGACAACGAGCAGAAACGGTATCAGAGTAGCCAGACCCCCGATCACGAACTCGAGCCATGAGCGACGGCGCACTGCTCGCACTGCGACGACCAACGCCGTCAGTAGCGTGAGCAACACCGCAGTGGTCTTGGCCAGCGTCGCCAGGCCCAGAACGATCCCCAGCGGTAAGTAGGAAATGACCAAGGACCAAGGACGAATGACCGAGGGCCGGGGTTGGGAGTTTATTTTTTTGAGCAGCATGAGCAGCGCCAGGCTGGCCAGCGGCGTCACCAGGTTGTCGTTGTTCACCGAGCCGGAGATGAACACGTACATCGGGGTGAAAGCGTGGATGGCCGACGCACCCAGAGCCAGGGCCGGTTCGTCCGGCAGTACCTCGCGGACGATGAGGTAGGTCAAAAAGACCGCCGCCGCGCCCATCAAGACGGAGAGGAAGCGTACCAGGTGAACGGCCAGGACCGTCCCACGCCAGGGAAAAGCCTCGCGCGCCGGATGGTGGACCGCCAGGTTGATGTTGCCGTCGGGGGTGGCGACGCCGTTGTCCACGTGGGGGTTGAGGTGGCGCGCCTGGGCCATGTCGGAGGTGTCGATCCAAAAAGTCACCAGCGCGCCGAGAAAGTAGTAGAGCGGCGGCTGGCTGCCCTCCTGCCGCCACGGACCCACGTTCGCCGGATCCTGCACGGGCAGCGACCAATGGTCGGCGATGTACTTGACCATTGGGTAGTGCCACAGTTCGTCGGAAGCCTCGAAGGGCGGGACGACGACGCTGTAGGTCGCGCTCAGTAGCACGAATAATCCTACAATTATTGCCATCAACGTTTTCTCCGTTCGCTCGTTCATTTGCGCCTCCTGAGCCAGGGCCACGCGATTCCAGCCGCGATGATCGCCAACCACGCTCCCGAGAGCGCCCAGCGCCAGCCGGGGACTGCTGGGCGCACCTCTACTGTCGCCAAGACCACCCGATCCTCTGGCAACCGCCCGCCGTCGGCCCCGAACGTCGCCAGCCGTTCTACCGTCGCCGGGTCATACATCCCTACGCTGAGTGTGTAATCCTCAAAGGAAGCATCCGGAGGAACCGGTATCTCGTAGGGATCCTCGATTAACACGCCAATCTCCCACCCGCTCGTGGGTCGCGTACCGCGCCCAGGAGGGTTGTCTTGCTGCGCGACCAACTGTCCACCAGGCCCCTGCAAATGAGTAAAGACGGTATAGTTCCCCTCGACGGGAGCCTCTGCCCGCCAGTATAGGGTCAGCAGCAGTGTATCGCCGGGAACGACGCGATCCTGCACCAGCCGGTAGCCTACCAGCCGGATCGACTGTCCTAGCCGGACGCCTACCTCCCGCGGTATGACCGGATCCGCCTCGGGACGGTGAACCCAGGCGTAGGGGATACCGTCGAAAGCGGCGACGAACTCGGGCTCGCGAAATCTGTACGTCTGATTCCAGACGTCGCCCCAGTACGCGATGTCCGTCCCCCGCATCGTGTATTGGACGCCAAAGACCAGGTAGTCGGCGTCATCGCCAATTTGCCTGACATCCCAGACAGACGCGCGCACGTACTGGGCCAGCATTTCGTTCGCCAGGAACTGGGTACCCACGACAAAGTCTTCTGCGCCCGGTAGTTGGTCCACATATTGTCCGGCCAGATCCACTCCCTCGCCAAAATCAGCCGGCGGGAAAACGCGCAATGCCGCTCTGGGGCCGCCCATCAGTAAGTTGTAGTGGGTACCATAATAGGGATGGTGGGGAAGCACGATCAGGGCTTGAGCGGCCAACAGTCCTCCAATGACGAGAGACTGGTGCTGCCTGTTCCCCAGGAGACGCTCGGCCCACCATTGCAAAGCGAGAGCGGCCAGAACGTCCAGGACAAGCAGTATGGGCAGGATATATCGCCCGGACTTCCAGTTACCCAGCGACATCTGAATGAAATAAAAGAAGGCCAAGGCGACAAGGAGCCCAATAGATAACTTTTCCTCTCGCTGCCTACGTGCGAGGAGTAGCGGCCACATAAACGCCAGGGGCAGGGTCAGGAACGTCGTCCGGAACAACAGCACGTCGGCGTAAAAACGAGGGCCAGGATCGTGGATTGCCAGTACCCCTCGATACAGCATCGGGTTCTCTCGCGGCTGATCGGCGTGAAGACGATACCCTTTCTGGTAAATAAGGCCGAGGCTTTCTCCCGGCTGCACCCACAGGGAGGGCCAGAGCGCGAAGCAGGTCACGGCGGCGACGAGGAGCCAGAGGAGGAGATCGCGTACGGCGTATGGCGTGTTGCGCATGGCGCGTCGTTTGTTACATATTATATCTACTAATAGAACCAGGCCGAGGAAGGGTATCAGAAAGATCGCAGTCACTTTGGTGAGCACCGCCAGCCCGCCCAGGATCGCCGAGATGACCAGGGGTCGCAGGCGGCGCTCTCGCAGGTAGACTAGCATCCACAGGGCGGAAAGGAGCATCAGCATGGAGAGAAGCGCATCCAGGTGAAGCATTTTCGAGTTGGCCAGGTAAAAGGGATCGAGCGCCCACAAGATTGCCGCTGTCCACGCCGCCCGTTGCCCAAAGAGGCGCCGCAGGAGATGCCAGCCCCAGACGATCCCCAGGGCTACGATCAGCGCCAGCGGCAGCACGCCCACCGCCACCCGGTCGGCGAAGGCGTAGCCCTCCGTTTGCAGCGGCGCGGGCGGATCGAGGCCCAGGAGGGACCGGAGACCATACCAGCCCCACTGCGCCGCTCCCGAAAGCCACATCACCGTCACGCCGGGATGTTCGGAAAAGAGCGTGCTGGCCCAGTCTCCCTCCAGGACTGCCCGGAAGAACCTGGCCGAGCGAAAATACCACTGGAGAGGCCGGGAGACCGGATAGATGGCGCGCGGCAGAAAAGCCAGCAGGAAAATGAACAATGAACAATGAACAACGCTCAATCGAACGCGCTTCAGGCGGGAGATTGGGGATTTGATGGTCACGGGGTCTCCTCAATGGCGATTTCTGTCAGACGAATGGCATCGGCGGGCAATCGCCGACCGGCGCAGTCGCAGGCCCGAAGCCGCTCCATCGTCGCCAGGTCGTACATCCCGACGAGCAGGCGCACAGGACCGGCGTAGTGCTCGCTCAGTACAAGCTCGTGGCGGTCGGGGACGATCTCTTCCGGCAGCCAGGTGGTGGTCGGTCGCTTTCCATCACCGGGCAGCCCATCGTGCTGCGCCAGCAGCATCCCCTCGGAATCGAACAGGTGGGTAAAGACGGTGTAAGATTCTGCTGGGGGCGAGTCGGCCAAAGCGCGCCAATAGAGCGTCAGATGCCACGCGCCAGGCTGGTCGAGTACAGGCGTCCAATCGTATCCTGCCAACTCGGCTACTCTTCCCAGGCGCGCACAGGCTGGCCGGGCGGTCGGAGGCGTCTCCCACTGTAACGCCTCTCGCGTCACCGAGATTTCTCCCACCGGCATCGTCCGTTCTTCTATGACCAACGCCAACTCCAGCGGAGCCAGCGTGGGAGGTATCGGCAACTGCCGGGTCTCGATCAGGAGTTCGCCGGCGGCCCAACGATCCGTCGGATAACGCTCGAACAGCGAGCCGGTGCCCTGAGCCAGCACAGGGTCGGATATGCCGTCCGGCAAATCCGACCTACGTAGTATCAGGCGCGGGGCATAGTGCGCCAGATCGTCGCAGGCGGCGCGCCAGCGCAACGTGACGTAGAGCGTGTCGCCTGGTTTTAACACCTCTGGACGTAGGGCATATCCCTCCAACACAAGACCTTCGGCTACCTCAGAGGTAGCAGGAGCAAGCCAGTCCGCTCCACTCCACGAACCGTAGGGATCGGCTGCCTGGCCGATGGCCCGCAGCAGCCGCACCGGCCCCAGCGTGAGCCATTCCTCGCCCGTTTGCCACGTCAGGTGACCGCCGCCATATAACCGGACGCCGAGGGTGTAGGTTAGCGGCGGCGTTCCCATCGGCAACGGCAGCACGTAGGCGTTCACCGCCTCCTCGCCCGCCTCCCAGTAGCTCGTGGGACGGCCCAGTTCGTTGAGCAACCGCGCGTCGTCGACGGCCAATTGCCCCCCGGTGTTCACCGCATCATCCCACAGGCGCACGGTCGCCTTGTAGTCGGACGTTACCGGTTCCGTCAAGCGCCACCGCAGCGCGACGGCGACGGCATTGTCGGCGCTCGCCACCGCCTGGGAGTAAACGCCGCTCAACGTCAACGGCCCGCATTCAATCGTCGCCAGAGTCAGTTGCGGGAGCGTCCAATCCGGTTCCAGGGCATAATGCTCCACGTCTATCCGCTCTACAGAGAACTGTTCGACCAGGCGCCCGTTGGTCTCGAGGAGAAAGGGGATTTGATTTCGTGGATCCACGGCGCGCAGATCGCGGTATGTCACCAAAAAAGCTCCGGGGCGATTTTTCAAATCGGCTTCTAGCTCATGCAGCCTCAGTTGTCCTCCCTCGGTCCCGATCTGCCCCGGCAGACTGACCGACTCCGCCGGCGCCGGGTCGTAATACCACAGGGAATGATCGCCGGCCGGCATCAGCACAGCCTCGCCCGACGAAGCCCGCTCGGCCACCGCCGCCGACAGGGCGCGCATGTCGGGGCGGAAGAACTGCTCGTCGAAGAAAACGTGCTTCAGGGCAAGCACGTTGCCGCCGAGCAGCACTCCCGACAGAGCCAGTCCCAGGAGCCATGTCGCCGGTCTTTGCATCAGCACGACGACGGCGCGAGCGGACACGATCAACAGAGGCGCCAGGAGGAACAACACGTAACGCGGGTGGGCCAGGGGACGCATGTACCACACCAGGTAGCTCCCCATCAGGGGCAAGAGAAAGCTCCCAGCCAGCGCCAGCAATGTTTTCCTGCGGCGGTCGAGGAGGAGCGCCAGAAGCAGCGCCAGGGGCAGCAGCAGGCTCAACGCGCCCAGCAGATGGCCCATTCCGTCTATCTTTTTGGCCCCCACCAGCCCGCTGTTGAGAAACTCCCACAACAGGCGGAGGAACCGGGACAGGCTCATCCCGGTCGCGCGCCAGTCACGACGGGAGAGCTTGGCGGGCACGTCAGCGCCCCAGCGCCACATCACCAGCAGCCAGGGAACGTAGGACAGCCCGGCCAACGCCTGGCTCGTCAGCCAGTGTCGCCAGACCCGACGACCATCCCGCCAGACCCGGGTGATCAGCAGGAGAAGGCTGGCCGTCACCACGATGAACACCGAGAAAAGATGCAAGTACATGCAGACGATTTCACACGCGGCGAGCCGGATCCAATCGCGCCGCCGAACCATGCCATCTGGGGCGGGCGCGTAGCTCAGGACGAGGAGATAGGCCGGGAGCAGCAGGACGTACATGCGCGTCTCTTGCGCGTAGACTATGCTGGCAGGGCTGAGGGCGGCCAGGAAAGCGGCCAGCAAACTGGTTCGCGGGTCGTCGAACAGGCGGCGGCACACGTGGTAAATCAGCGGCACGAGCAGTAACCCCGCTCCTGCTGAAAAGAAGCGCAGGCTGAACTCGCTGCGCCCGGCCAGGGCCGTCCAACCGGCGAGGGCCAGGAAATAGGTGGGTGGGTGCAGCCCGTTCGCCCTGTTCAGCATGATCTGTGCGGGCGACAGCGTGGTCAGATAGGCGCTGATCGCTTCGTCTACCCACAGGCTTTGATGGTCCAGGCGGAAGAGACGCAGCCCGAATGCCAGCAAGGTGATCGCCAGCATCAACGCCACCTGCCAATCTCGATGCGTTCTTTGTGTTCGAGTTCCTGCCTCGTACGACACCGATTAACTCCTTTTACCCGTCACTTTCTCCAGTCGATGGAATCTCCAGCCGCACGGCCCGTTCTGGCAGCGGTTGTCCATCAGCGTCGAACAACGCCAGTCGCTCGCCGCTGTTCAAATCGTACAGCCCGACCAGCAGTTGGTAGGGGCCAGCCGCGAGTGGATCGGGCAGCGAGAGCGCGTGAGCGTCCGAAATCAGCTCGCCCGTCCCCCAGACGGTGGTGGGATACCGACCACCGAAGGGTTGCCCATCGGCCTGGGCGACGAGTTTTCCTGTCCCCTCCAATAGGTGCACAAAGACGGTCCAGTCGCGGTCGGCGGCGGTCTGGGCCTCCCAGTAGAACGTCAGCGTCAGTGCTTGCCCGGCGTGCACTGTCGGCGACAGGGTGTAGCCCGCCAATCGCGCAAAGTCGGCTTGCACGTTCAGGGGCGTGGCCGCCGGCCCCATCACGACGGTCGGCGGAAGCTTGAGCCAGCCCACTTCGCCCTCAAATCGCTCATCGCCCTCGGCGTCCTCGACGCGCAAGCGCAGGCCATAGCGCCCCGCCGGAACCTCGTCTGCCACGACCAGCGGGTGGTAGACTTGGGGTATAATTCAGAACTCTGGGGGACAGGTTTCTTTTTTCTCCAGACTGTATCTTTTCAATAAAACGGGGCTGTGTAGCCGAGGTTTCCATACCTCGCGGGCCTGCGCGCTATGGAAAGCGCGGCTACGTCGAAAGCTCCCCAGACTTTTGAATTATACCCGTAGACTTCGACGTCCATGTCAACAGGCCAGGCGGATGTATCGTAACGCAGCGCGTGTTGTCCAGCTTGATGCCAGGCGACATCCACCAGGTAAACGGAAACCTGCGCTCTATCCAACGCGAGCGGATCTGAAGCGCACCAGGTCAGGCGCACGCGCAGGGGTTGCTGCGGCTGGAGTTGTGGGCCATCCGCTGCCCAACTGTTCAGTGTCACCCCATCCATAATGGGCCGCTCCACGCGATGCGGCTCCAGCGACGAGGTGTCCCCAGTACGTTGGTAGATGGTGACAGGGCTACCCCAGAAGCGAGCATCTTCGAAATAAGTCACAGGCTGGTAAGCCCGTTGGAACCACGTATCCCTGAGGATGGGATAGCTATAGAGCGGATTGACCGCTGTCAATGCCAAATAGTCAGGAGCGTAGGCTGGTACGGCCCAGAAGATGTCGCCCCGCGCGAGCGCCCGCGCTACTTCTGGCTGCAAAAGCCCCAGGAAATCGACCATGCGCCGGTCGGCATAGTAACCCAGCACGCCGACCTCCAGCACGCCGACGGAGGCGTTGGGCGGCGTGTTGGAGACCAGCCATTCGCCCACACGCCGATAGATATCCGTCTTGGCTTCTGGCAAAACCTTGGCGGCAATTTCCTCCGGCGGCGGGACCGGCCCCCTAGTTGCACGGGCGGCGTGGTTCAATGAAAAGAGTTGCGCGCCGAGCAATGGCGTGAGCAGCATGACGACGGCGAGCACGCCCGCTGGTTTCTGAAACTGCGCCGCCCAACGCCCGATACGCTCCGCGCCCAGCCCGATCAACAGCGCCAGAAGAGGAGCCAATGGCGCATAGTACCAGGGATAGGGGGCCACTCGCAATGCGACGTAGGCCCCCATCATCAGTACACCCCAGGCCGCTATCATCCAGGTCCAGGGAGCGCGACGCAATGTGATCGTCCCCACCAGCGCCAGAAGCAACACCAGCCAATAAATCGGTGTCTGCTCGCTCCAGGCGCGCCACAGGATCGCTATCCCTTGCAAAAAGGTCGTGCCGGGGTAAAAGCCGGTCAATCCAAAGCGGGCCTGGATGGATTTGACGGCCAGAGTGACCGGGATCGGCGAGCCGAAATGCACCGCGAGCCACACAGCCCATACGCCGACGATGGCCAAGTAAGGCGCGAGATAGCGCCAGGGAATCTTACCCGGACGCTGCTCGATCAGCCAGGCAACCACCACCACTCCGGTGGCGACGATACCGTCGTTACGGACGATGGTCGCCAATGCCAGCAGAATCGCGCACAGCGTCCAGCGTTTGGCGTCAAAGGCCCAGAAACCCCAGCAGACCAGGGCGATATAAAGGCCGCTTTCGAGTCCCAAGGTTAGCCAGAGCAGTGGGGCCGACACGCACAGCGCCGCCGCGATCAGGCCGGCCCACGAATGTTCGTGGCGCTGGCCAAGCAGGAAAAGGCTGCTGGCCGCCGCGCAGAACGCCATCGCTCCCAACGCGTTGCTGAGCGCGGGGATGTCTGCTCCCAGGCGCGCGCCCTGTGCCAGCAACACGGCGTAAAAAGGAGCCGTTGTGCTGAGCACGTGCTCGCCGGGGTTGTAGATCAGACCGTGCCCCAGGGCCAGGTTGTGTGCGTAGCGGTAGGTGATGTGTGGATCGTCGGTCGCAAAATCGCGCATCGGCCAGGCGATGGACAAGACCAATGCCGCCAGTCCCGCTAGAGCCAAGTCGATCTGCCAGCCGCGCCAGTTCATCGAATCACTTCCTCGTAAAAAGCTAACGTGCGCTGGGCGATCTGCTCCCAGGTGAACTCCGCCGCCAGCGCCACCGCTCCTGCCTCCAAGCGCGCTCGCAGCGCCGGGTCAGTCGCCACCCGCGCCACCGCCTTTGCCAAACCATCAGGATCGCGTGGCCGTGCCAATAGCATATTTTCTCCATCCTGGACCTCTGGCAACGGCATCGCCGGGCGGGTGGTGATGATGGCCCGACCGTGGGCCAAGCAGGCGTGCAGGCTCCCGCGCCAGAAGGCGACGCCGCCGCGATAGGGCAACACGCAGACGTCGACCGCCGCCAGGCTCGCCGACACTTCCTCCGAGGGCACAAAGCCGGTACGATGTACCCGCTCCGCCAGGCCGCGCTCGAAGACGAGACGATCCACCTGTTCGGTATAGGCCAGGTTGGTGGGGTCAGAGCTGCCCACCCGCCCGCCGATCATCAGCAGATGAGCGGGCATTCCCCGTTCCACCAGCAAGGCCAGTGTCTGAACCAGTTCCTCCCCTCCCTTGCTCTCGTTGAGAAAACCAAAGTAACCGAGCAAGAGATCGTCCGGCGCGATCCCCCACCGCGCCCGCCAGGCATCGCGGTCGTAGCCCGGCGGCAATTGGGGAGCGATGTTACTGCCGATAGGGATACGGGCCAGATTTGAAAGCTGAGATTTGAGATTTGAGATTCGCACCTCGTCCTCGCGGTTGGTCACGATGACGCCGTCGGCTTGGCGGGCCAGTGTGTACACCACCCATTGGCGCAGTGGGCCAGCTTTTGGAAAAAGATAGGGAACTTGAAGATCGTGAAAGGTTGCAACCACTGGAGGCTTTCCACGACGTCTTGATCGCCAGGGGAACAGATTGATCGCCGGGTGCATCTGGTAGGCAGCGGCCTGGTACTGGATGTTCAGCACGTCGAAGCCAAGCTCGTCGTCGAGATGGATGATGTCGCGCCAGCAGCGCCAGCCCCAGTCGCCTACTACGCGGTGTACCTGCATCTCCGGAGATTGGGAGTTGGAAACCGGAGCTTGGGTCGTGATGACGTGGATGTCGTGGCCGAGGGCCGCCAACGCTCGTCCCAGCTCGCGGGTGAAATCTCCCACGCCGCCCTGGTCGGGAGGATACTCGCCGGTGATCAGTCCGATACGCATCGTCACATCTCATTCAGGTCGTTCGGGGAGCGCAACCCACTGCGCAACACTTGCCGATAGGCGGCGACTCGTTGAGCACGCAGGGGTCGCTTGTGACCCACCAGCCACTTGGCCCCTTCCAGCCCCAACTGCCAGACGTAATTGCCCAGCAGGAACCATCGCAATGCCTCCCCCGCGGCGCGCCCGTGATGCTTGCGAAAGTAGCGCACCTTGCTGGTCTGAAAGTGGATGTGGCGGGCGGTTACCACCTGCTCGCTGCTCTTGCCTACGTGGTGGATGATGCGAGCGGTGGGCAGGTAGACCACGCGCCAGCCCGCCTCCCGAAACCTCTTACACCAGTCCAGTTCCTCCGAGTACATGAAAAAGCCCTCGTCCAGCGGCCCCACCTGCTCGACAGCCTCCCGGCGGGCCATCATCGCCGCTCCCGTCACCCAGTCCACGTCCTGGACCACATCGTCGGGCTGGTCGAGTAGATAGTAGCGCGCCAGCAGGCGGCGGGGCGTAGTCCCGAAGAGGCCTACGCCACTACGGGAAGCGTAAGGCTCCAGCCAGGTGGACTCGAAGACAGCCGTCGCCAGCGTGGGGAAACGGCGGCGGGAGGACTGAACGGAGCCATCCGGGTTGAGCAACTGGGGTCCCACCATCCCCACATCGGGATGTGCGTCGGCGAAGGCGACCATTGTCGCCAGCCCCGCCTCGGCGTCCATCACTTCCGTATCCGGGTTCAGCAGCAAAACGTACCGGCCCTGGGCGACGGCCAGCCCCTGGTTGTTGGCGGCGGGGAATCCACGGTTTTCTTGATTGGTGATGACGTGGACAGCGGGAAACTCTGCCTGTACCACGTCGCTGCTGCCGTCGGTCGAAGCATTGTCCACGACGATGACTTCGATATTTATCGAACGCCGCGCATCAAGTATCGAGTGCAGGCATCGCCGCAGGAGCTCGCGGACGTTCCAACTGACGATGACAATGGATAGCTCTACCATTGTCGGGGGTCAAAAGCGGCGGTCGATGGTGAAATCAACCAGGTCCAATAACGCCGTCCGATAGGGGGTGAGGGGGAAGCGCCCCAACGCTTCTTTGGCCTGCTCGGCGTGCTTTCGGGCGACGTCCAATGCTTGCCCGATGGCCGGAGACTCGACTACAGCCTGCACGGCCTCTTGCACAGCCTCGCCAGAAGGATTCCCCCGCAGCGCCTGACGGATCGCCGAATGGTCAGGCGCCACTTCGAGAAAGAGCAGCACCGGCAGCGTGACCAGGCCCTGCCGCAGGTCGCTTCCCACCGGTTTGCCCAGCGTCTCCTCGTCGGCCACGAAATCGAGCACATCGTCTACGATCTGGAACGCCAGTCCCAGATGCTTCCCATAGGTCCGCAAAGCCTGCGCCACCTCCCCGTCCATCCCCGCCAGAATGGCCCCGGTCTCGGAGGACATGGCGATGAGAGCACCCGTCTTGGCATCGATGCGCTCCTCATACTCCTGGCGGCTGACCAGGCCGCGTTGCTTGTCGAACATCTGCTGGATCTCGCCGTTGCAGATGATCATCAAGGTCTCGGCGAAACGCTGCATCAGCCGGACGTTATCGATCTGAGCGGCCAGGTGTGCGGCGCGGGCAAAGATGTAATCGCCGGTGAGCACTGTGGCCGCAGGAGTCCAGTGGGAGTTCAACGTCTCCATCCCTCGGCGCATCAGCGAGTCATCGATCAGGTCGTCGTGGATCAGGGTGGCGGTGTGGAGCATCTCGACAGAGGCGGCAGGAAAGATCGCCTGGTCCATGTCCGCCCCGCAGAGATGAGCGGAGAGGAGCACCAGCGCCGGTCGGACTCGCTTCCCCCCGCTGCCAAGCAGGTGGTCGAGCGCCATGCCAATGGCCTCGTGCCGTCCTGGCGGGCGCTCTCGCAGGAGAGCCTCCACCCGCTCCAGGTCGTCGTGAATCAGTTTGAGAAACGGTAACTCTTTCAAAGATATTCCTCGATTATGAAAAGCCAAACAGACGACGGGTGTTATCCGTCGTTGCTTTTGCTACGGCCTTGGCCGGTACGCCCCGGGCGCGGGCGATCGCCTCGGCGACGTATTGTACGTAGGCCGGCTCGTTGCGCCGGCCTCGATGCGGTTCTGGCGTCAGGTACGGGCAGTCGGTCTCGACTAACAAGCGATCCAGTGGAGCTTTTGCCGCCACTTCTCGCAATTTTTCCGCTTTCGGGAAGGTCACCGGGCCGGAGATGCTGATGTAGAAACCCAATTCCAGCACCTCTTCCAGTCGCTCTGGCCCGGCGGAGTAGGTGTGAAAGACGCCAAGCCTCTCCCCCATGGGGGGGGAGGAGTATATCCAGTCGCGCAGCGTTGCTATGACGTCATTGTTGGCGTCCCGGTCGTGGATCACTACCGGCAACTCCAACTCTGTCGCCAGTTCCAGTTGCTGAGCAAAGACCCGTCGCTGCACCGGGCGCGGCGAGTGATCCCGGTAGTAATCCAGGCCGATCTCGCCGATGGCGACCACTTTCGGATGGTGTGCCAGATCGCGCAGTTCGTCCAACTTTCTCGGCGTCACCTCTTTTGCGCCGTGGGGGTGAAAGCCCACGGTGGCATAAATGAATTTGTACGTTTCCGCCAGCGCCACCGCTGCTCGGCTGGAGTCCAGGTCGGCCCCAATGTTGACGATGGCGACCAGTCCTGCCTTTCGCGCGCGCTTGATGACGGCGCTCAGGTCGGCGTTGTATCGTGACGAGTCCAGGTGAGCGTGGGAATCAATCAATTGCATTGTCGTCTCCGTTGTGCTCCTGGTATACGTTCCAATCTTCCTTCTTCCTTACCGTAAACCGTCCTCATCCTTTATGCCAGCCCTGCTATGCTTAGCCCTTTCGTCAATAACAGCCCTACCTTGCCTTCGTCCGCCGTCTCGCAATAGACGCGGAGGATCGGCTCGGTGCCGGAGAAGCGAATGAGCAGCCAGCCGCCGTCGGCCAGGTTGAATTTGAATCCGTCCATCCTGTCCAGGCCGGTCACCGCCAGCCCATCGATGGCGGGCGGGTTGGCGTTCTGGATCCGCTGCTCGATCTCCTCCCGTTGTTCCGGCGGAAAGCGGGTGTCGATCCGGTCGTAGGCATAGCGCGCGCCGACGGTCTCGTAGAGCCATTCCAATAGTTGGCTCGGCTGCTTGCCGCCGTGCAGCATCAGGTCCAGGATATAGAGCGCGGCCAGGATGCCGTCGCGCTCGGGCAGGCCCTGGAGGAGAAAGCCGCCGCTCTCGGTAGCGCCCAGGATGGCGTCGGTCGCGATCACTTTCGGGCCGACGTACTTGGGTCCGATGGGCGTATCGAACACGTCCACGCCAAATTGCTGCCCCAGTATGTCGATCATCACCGTCGAGGACAGCGTCTTGACGATGGGCCCTCGCTGGTTGCGTATCTGCAAGAGATAGAGCGCCAGCAGCCCGCCGACCTGAAGCTGAGTGACAAAGTTCCCCTTCTCGTCGGCCACGCCGATGCGGTCGGCGTCGCCATCGTTGGCGATGCCGACGTCGGCTCTCGTTTCGACCACTTCGCGCAGCAGCGCGTCGATGTTCGGCGGAATCGGCTCGGGCTGACGAATTCCGGGGAAGGCCGGGTTGCGCTCCCCGCGGATGGTGCGAATCGTCGTCGCCCCGCCGTCGAGGAGACGAGCCAGCCAACCCGCACCCACGCCCCACATCGCGTCGCAGACCACCGTGAGACCGGCGTACTTGATCGGCTCCAGGTCTACCTGGCTTTTGACGTATTCGATGTAGGCTGGCGCGGGATCAAAGGTCTCGACTAGTCCCTCGTTCCTGGCGGTTTCCAGGGACATTTGCTTGACGCTCTTCAACGACTGGGGAATCCGGGCCTCGATCCGTTCCAGTTCTTCGGAGGCGATGGCAGCGCCGAGATGGTTGCGGACTTTGAAGCCGTTATCCGTCGGCGGATTGTGGCTTGCGGTGATGACGACCGCCCCAGCCGCCTGCTGGCTCAGCACCGAGAACGAGAGGATGGGCGTGGGCGTCGCCTCGTCCACCAAAAGGACGGGGACGCCGTTCCCGGCCAACACCTCGGCCACGGCGGCGGCGAAGTTTTCGGAGGCGAAACGGTTGTCGTAGCCGACGACGATGCGCAGTTCAGCGCCCTGGCTCGCCGTCCCTGTATCCTCGTGAAAATAGTCGGCGACGGCCTGCGCGACGCGGCGCACGTTGTCGAAGGTATAGTCCTGGGCGATCTTGGCGCGCCAACCGTCCGTTCCGAATCGAATATTGCACATTCATCCACTCTCCCATTCCGAACCTATCTCCGGATACCTGGCGAACTTTTCCCGGAAGAGCGCCTTCAACTCCTCGACGCGCTCCTCCGTCTTGGCCTCGAACCGCAGAACGAGCACCGGCAGATTCGACGACGCCCGGACCAGCCCCCAGCCGTCGCCGAAATTGACCCGCGCCCCGTTGATGTCGATCACGTCGTACCCTTCGTCCTTGAACTCTTGCGTCAGCTTGTCGACGATCTCGTACCGGACCTGCGGATCGTGCTTTTCGGTGTCCACGGGGCACTTGGCCTGCAAAGCGGGGGTGGAGACGTAGTACGGCGTATCGGCGATGAGCGCAGAGACGGTTTTCTCGCGCTGCGAGAGATACTCGGCCAGCTTCAGGGCCGTGAACACGGCGTCGTCGAATCCATAATAGTCGGGCGGGCCGAAAAAGATGTGGCCGCTCATCTCGCCGGCCAGTTGCGACCCCTCCTCCCACAGCTTTTTCTTGATGTAGGAATGGCCCGTCTTCCACATGATGGGCGTTCCCCCGTGGGCCTCAATGTCCTCGGGCAACGCCTGGGAGCACTTGACGTCAAAGATGATCTTGGCTCCGGGGTGGCTGGCGAGCACCTGGCGCGCGAGGAGGATGAGGTAGCGGTCGGGCCAGATCGTCTCGCCCCGCTCGTCGGTCACGCCGAGCCGGTCGCCGTCGCCGTCAAAGGCGAACCCGATCTCGGCCCCTGACTCGACGACCTTTTCCCCCGTATCGTCCATCATCTCCACGATGGCGGGGTTGGCGAAATAGTCAGGGACGTCCAGGTTCAGCTCGCAGTACAGCTCGACGACCTCGCAACCGGCCTTTCGCAGAATCTCGGGCACGAAGGGCGCCGCCGTCTTGTTGCCCGCGTTGACGACCACGCGGACGGGCCGGGCGAGCTTTACACGCTTGAGCAGATCGGCGGTATAGTCGGCCAGGAAATCCTCGGAGCGGAGCGTGCCGCTCCCGGTGGCGAATTTCTCGCTGGCGGTTAGCTCGTAAAGCTCCTGGATTTCATCGGGGCCCAGCGTCTTGGAATAGTCTAGGGCGAACTTGAACCCGCTCCAACCGCTGGGGTTGTGGGACGCCGTGACCATGACGCCGCCCCTCGTCTGGTAGTGATACTGGGCCGAGTACATCATCGGCGTCAAGACCATCCCCAGATCGATGACGTTCACGCGGGTCGCCCTGAGGCCCTTGATGGCCGCCGCGGTGATCCGCTCGGAACCCTCCCGATAATCACGGCCCACCACGGCGGCGTCGATGTCTCTCTGACGGAGCATCGTTCCATACGCCTGGGCGATGATGCCGACGGTATATTCGTTCAGTTCCTCGTCGTTGACCTGTCCGCGCAGGTCGTACTCGCGAAACATACTCGATTCTAGCTTTGCCATGAGATTCCTCCTCCGTAATTATACTCGACTGGTAACCCTTGCGAAGGTTCACCAACAATTTTCAAGCCCAAAGTGCTTTTGTCAGCCGCAAATACTATTTTGCCAAACTTATTCACAACCTTCGCAAGGATGGCCGAGCAATATCTTTGTTCACATTATCTGGACATCGGCGACCACCGGTAGGTGATCCGACGCGCGTTGGGCTAGAGGGCTATCCACGATCCAGCATTCGTACTCCAGCAACCTGTCGCGCGGGTAGGCGAAAATGTGATCGATGGGGCCGATGACTTTGGGATGGGTCGCATTTGTCCCCCGGATCGGTGCCAGGCGCACGAACCCGCCCTCGTCCTCCAACACGGACGCGATACAAGGCTCGCTGGCCGCGGCGTTGAAATCGCCCAACAAGAAGACCACTTCTCCGCGCTCAAGCACGTGCTCCCTGAGTAGATCGAGCAATCGTCGGGCCTGCTTGAGACGGAGGATCTGAGCCTCTTCGGTTTTGTCCGCGAGGGGAAGGGGGCCGCCCTCTCTCGCCCGCTCGGCAACCAACGTCGTCAAGTGCACGCCGAGAACGAAGGGAAAGACGGGCGCCTGGTCGATCCGGGCGATCAACGCATACCGGGGGTCCGTGTCTCGCGTTCCCTGGTAGAGCGGCGCCCGGTAGATCGGCACGTTCCTCGGCGCGCCCGCCTTGGCAGGAGCGCCCAACCGCACAAACTCCCAGCGGGAGAGGATGGCGTTGCCCTGTCTCCAGTCCTGCCAATCGTGGAAGAGACCGTGAATAAACAACCGCTTTTGCACGTGCATGTGCTCTCGCATGCAGATGGTCGGCCCCAAATGGACGTGTTTCCCAAACGCTCCGGCCTGGGCGATGGGATCGAGCGCGCTGTGCCAGACGCCGTCAGCGTCCTGATACTCGGCTATCTCCTGCGCCACCAGAATATCAGGAGAGATTTCCCGGATCACCTGGACGACGTCGTCGAGCGTCGAGCCAAAATCCTCCCGGCCTCCGCCCACGTTGTACGTCATCAATCGCAATCGCGACGTTCGTCGCTCGTCCATAACTCCTCGCGATCAGGCAAGCGCCTGCCTGGCGACGGCCATAAATGCGTTCGCCTCTCGCTCCAGCGCATCCTGATCGTGCTCCTCGCCCGCTCGGATGTTCAACCGCAGCTTGCTCTCCGTCCCCGAATATCTCAGCGTCACGTCGATGTTATCGCCGAGCGACGCGTGCAGCCGTTCCAGCGCGTCCTGAATCTCTGGGATCGTGTGCAGCGGCGGCTTGCTGGGGACGTCGATATTGACCAGATACTCGGGAAACTCCCGGATGCACGAGGTCAGCGCGGCGAGGCTCTGGTCTGGCTCGCGCGCCACCACCTTCAATACCGCCAGGGCGGTGTAGATACCGTCGCCGGTGGTCTGCCCGTCCCTCAGCAGAAGGATGTGGCCCGATTGCTCGCCGCCCAGCGCGTAATTCTCCTCGATCATGCGCTGCAACACAAAACGGTCGCCGACGGACGTCTCTTCCAGGCGAATGCCGACCTCCTCCAGCGACGCTTTGAGGCCCCAGTTGCTCATGGGCGTGCCGACCACGGTGTTGTTGGTCAGGAGACGCCTCGCCTTCATGTCGCGGGCCAGGATCGCCAGGATCGCATCCCCGTTGACAAAGCCGCCTTTCTCGTCGACCAGCATCACCCGGTCGCCGTCGCCGTCGAAGGCGATGCCCGCGAGCGCCTTTTCTCTCAACACAGCGGCGCGGAGAGATTCGGGATAGATGTACTCATAGTGCTCATTGATGTTGATCCCATCCGGCGCATTCTCCATCTCGACGACGTCAAAGCCCAGGCGGCGAAAAATCTCCGGCGCAATCTCCGACGTCGCACCGTTGGCGCAGTCCAACACGACACGCCGGCCCTGCAAGGCGCTCTCTTCCCCCCAAACCTCGACGAGGTGGTCCGCGTAACCCTGTCGCCAATCGCCAGCATCCCGGCTTTGACCCAACCGCCTCGCGTGCGCACTCTCAAATCCAACGTCGTCGTCCAACAACAGCCGTTCGATCTCCAGCTCCATCTCGTCGGGGATCTTGAAACCGGCGGCCCCAAAGAGCTTGATGCCGTTGTGCTCGAAGGGGTTGTGCGAGGCGGAGATGACGATGCCCAGTTGCGCCCGATGCACCCGCGTCAGATAGGCGACGCCGGGCGTCGGGATGACGCCGGTCAGCATCACGTCGACGCCCTGCGACGTCAACCCGGCAGCCAGAGCGTTTTCCAGCATGTAGCCAGATAGCCGAGTATCCCGTCCGATCACGACCATAGGCCGGGCATCTCCGTTGTGCCGCATCATCTGAGCCGCCGCCTTGCCGATTTGAAGGACAAAGTCGACCGTGAGAGGCCATTTATTGGCTACGCTGCGGATACCGTCCGTTCCAAATAATCTACCCATTCACCCGCTCCTAGTTTGAATCCTCATCCGCACGGAACAACGCGGCCAGCCGGTCTTGGACGGTCTGAAACGTCTGGTCGGCCAACTCTAAAGCCCTCTGGCTGTCAGCGGCGGTGTACACCTCTGCGGGTATCCCGCCCGGCAGTCCATTGGGATAACGTGTCGGAATATAAAAGCGATCCAAAAGAGCCAACGCAATCGGGTCGAGGCCGAGATCGGCCTTCTGTTCGAGACAACGTTCGGCCAGGTCGTAGACGGAATGTCCGCGAACGAATCGCAATCCCTGACCGTACAAAAATGCTTTTAGGGCCTGTTCAGCCGCCTGTTGGGCCCAGAAACACGCGGCAAAGTGATAATTGCCCTGTACGTTATACCGCGCCACGTCTAAATTGGCCCTGGCCTGTTCCAGCCAGCGGGTTGCCTCAACTCGTGCTTCTTTTCTCATGTTGCTCCCTTTGTTCGCTTCAAAACTCGGTACGTTTTGAAAGAGCATGTCCCGTCCACGCTCGTAGATCACCACTCCTTCCGCCAAGACTCGCTCGATGAACGGATTGCCGCTCGCCTGCATCTCGGACAATTCGGACGGTGTGTAAACGAACAGGTCGGCTTTTACGCCAGGCGCTACCACCATTGGAACATTGCTCAATCGATCAAAAAACGGCTCCACCGTCTCCTGAATCACCATGATGTCCCAATCACTCCACTCGTCGGCGTCCCCCCGGGCATGGGAACCAAAAAGGATGATCTTTTCTGGAGCATAAGGAAGCATTGAGGCGATCAATTTCTTCAGGCCCGGGACGCCTACCTCATGGCTCATTCAAACGCCCTCCTTTTCTAGCAGCGATAGGTCGGCGTCCACCATCATCTGCACCAACTCGCGGAAAGTGACTTTTGGCTCCCATCCCAGCACGCGCCCGGCCTTGCTCGGATCCGACACCAGCAGATCGACCTCCGCCGGTCGCATAAAGCGGGGATCCTGCACCACGTGATCCTGCCAGTCCAACCCCACGTGGTCGAAAGCGACCTCGCACAGCTCGCGCACCGAGTGGGTCTCGCCCGTGCCCACGACGTAATCGTCAGGCCTTTCCTGCTGAAGCATCATCCACATCGCGCGCACATAATCGCCGGCATAGCCCCAGTCTCGCTGCGCGTCCAGATTGCCCAGCGCCAGATTTTCGGCCAGTCCCAGCTTGATCTTAGCCACTCCATGAGAGACCTTGCGCGGTAGAAACTCTAGCCCACGACGAGGACTCTCGTGATTGAACAGGATTCCAGAGACAGCAAAGAGATCGTAGGACTCGCGGTAATTCACCGTGATCCAGTGGCCATAGACCTTGGCGACGCCGTAGGGTGAGCGAGGATAGAAAGGAGTGGTCTCACTCTGCGGCACCTCTTGCACTTTGCCAAACATCTCACTACTCGACGCCTGGTAGAAGCGGATGCTCTCGTCCACCGTGCGTATCGCCTCCAGCATCCGCGTCACGCCCAGCGCAGTGACGTCGCCGGTAAAGACCGGCTGCTTCCACGAGGTCGGCACGAAGGACTGGGCCGCCAGGTTGTAGATCTCGCCGGGTTGGTGCTCCTGGAGAATACCGATCAGCGACACCTGATCCAGCAGATCGCCCGAGACCAGCTTGATCTTTCCCTGAATATGCTGAATACGAGAGAAATTGAGCGTGCTGGTGCGGCGCACCATGCCGATGACCTCGTACCCTTTTTCCAGCAAGAACTCGGCCAGATAAGACCCGTCCTGACCGGTAATTCCGGTGATTAAAGCGATTCGTTTACTCATTTTGAACGGTTCACCTTTTCGCGCCAATCATCCAATAGATCGCGCATCGTCTGCTCGAAAGGAATCTGCGGTTCCCAACCGGTCTGTGCCCGAAATTTGCTATCATCCGCCCACAAGATGGGCACGTCGGAAGGGCGCAAGCGGGCCGGGTCCTTGCGCACCTCGATCTCCACCGGACTCAACGACAGGAGGATGTCGAGCATGGACTGGATAGTGCGCGTGGCCCCGCTGCCGATGTTGTACACCTCGCCGGGCACACCTTTTTCCAGCGCCAGCCAATAGCCGCGCACGACGTCGCGCACGTCCACCCAATCCCGCTTGGTCGTCAGGTCGCCGACGTACAGCACCGGCGGCGACACTTCCGCCTCGATCTCGGCGATCTGCCGGGCAAAGCTGGAACAGGAAAGCACCGGCCCGTGGCGCGGCCCCGTGTGATTAAAGCCCCGCGTGACCACCGTTCTCAGCCCGTAGCTCTGGTGATATTGGTACGCCAGCAACTCCTGGGCCACCTTGCTCACCGCGTAGGGCGAGAGGGGGCGGAAGGGATTGCTCTCTTTGATGGGCACTTCGTCGGGATGGACCAGACCGTACTCTTCGCTGGAACCAGCAATTTGGATCAGGGGATCGATGCCGACCGCGCGGATGGCCTCGAACAGGTGGATCTGCCCGACGGTGTTGATGTGGAAAGTCTCGGCCGGCGCGCTCCACGATGTGGGCACAAAGCTCTGAGCCGCCAGATGAAAGATGCGGTCGGGCTTTATCGTTTCGATCAGAGTCTTCATCTGGTACGGGTCGGCCATGTCCCCTTGCAGCAGGTTGACGCCATCAGGGTCAACTATTGCGCGCAACTCCGCCTCACTGCTGACCAGAGCGTCCACGCCCCGCAGGTTCAAACGGCCCTGGCGGGCCAGGTCAGACAGATTATCGAGCCGACTGCGCCAACGACAGGCACCGTAGACTTCGACGTCGCCGGATGAAAAATCCGCCCGCTCCAAAAGATACTCAGCCAGATGGCTGCCAGCAAAACCGGTGATGCCAGTGATGAGAACTTTCATACATCCTCCCATTATTCAGGTGGCTCGAGCACCGCGCCGTGAGCCGCGCTCGTGACCAACCGCTCATAGCGCGCCAGCCATCCCCGCTTGAACTTGGGTTTGGGCCGCTTCCACGCCGCTTGGCGCTCTTCGAGTTCCGCTTCATCAACGAGTAGATCGACCGTCCGGGCAGGCAGGTCAACCTTGATCGGGTCTCTATCCTGCACCAGTGCGATGGGGCCGCCCTCCGCTGCCTCTGGGGAGACGTGGCCGATGCTGAGATTGCGCGTGCCGCCAGAAAAGCGCCCGTCAGTCACGATCGCGATTTTGTTGCCCAGCCCGCACCCGGCCACGGCTGCCGTCAGCGCCAACGACTCGCGCATTCCGGGGCCGCCCCGGGGGCCTTCGTACCGCACGATCAGGATGTCTTTCTCGACGACCTTGCCCTCGCGCAGATAGGCCATCGCCGCGTCTTCGTTTTCGAATACGCGGGCAGTCCCAGTAAATTGCATCATCTCGGATAAGACCGCCCCTTGCTTGACCACCGCGCCATCGGGGGCCAGCGAGCCTTTCAGCACGGCGATGCCGCCTTCCTTCGCGATGGGGTCCTCGATGGTGTGGATGATGCCAGGGTCGCCAGTTGGCGTGGCCTCGACGATCTCGCCGACCGTCTGGCCGCCGACGTTCAGACAATCCCGGTTCAACAACGCTCCCAGATTCTTGAGCACCGCCGGGATGCCGCCTGCCCACTCCAGGTCCTCCATCATCAGATCGCCGCCCGGTCGCAGCGAGGTAAGCTGCGGCGTCTCGCGGCTCAGGCGGTCGAAATCGTCGAGCGTGATGTCCACCTCGGCGGCGTGCGCGATGGCCGGGATGTGCAGCGTGGTGTTCGTCGATCCGCCCAGCGCCATGTCCACGCGGATCGCGTTCTCCAGCGATTCCCTGGTGACGATCTGGCGGCTGGTGACTCCGGCGCGCACGAGTTCCATCACGCGCTCCCCTGCTTGCTGGGCCAGGCGCGCTTTCTTCGCCGTACCGGCCAGCCCTGCACCCGACCCCGGCAGACTCATCCCCATCGCCTCGGTCAGGCAGGCCATCGTGTTGGCCGTGTAGAGTCCCTGGCAGGAGCCCTCGCCAGGGCAGGCCTCGATCTCGAGTTCGAGCGCCTCTTCTTCGCTCAGCCGGCCGGCCTGGCACAGGCCAACCGCCTCGAAGGTATCGCGCACCAGCGACAGCTTGCGTCCCTGATGATGGCCCGAAAGCATCGGCCCGGCGGTCACGGCAATCGAGGGGATGTCCAACCGGCAGGCGGCCATCAGCATCCCCGGCGTGATCTTGTCGCAGTTGGTGAGCAACACCAGCCCGTCGAGCTGGTGCGCCTGCACGATCGATTCGATCATGTCTGCGATCAGCTCGCGTGAGGGGAGAGAATAGTGCATGCCGGAATGGCCCATGGCGACGCCGTCGCAGATGCCAGGCACAGAAAACAGAAACGGCGCGCCGCCGCCCGCGGCCACTCCCCACTCGATCTTTCGCTCCAGGCCCCGCATGCCGATGTGGCCCGGCACGAGGTCTGTAAAGCTCGAACAGATGCCGATGAAAGGCTTATCCATCTGCTCAGGCGTAATCCCTGTCGCGTAGAGCAGCGCGCGGTTGGGCATACGTTCGAGGCCCTGCTTGACTTGATCGCTACGCATTGGTCGCTCTCCTTCTTACTTCCTACTCCTTACTCCCGCCTTTTTACCTGTCCCCGCCAATAGTCCAGCGTATCTCGCAACGTTTGCTCGAACGGGATCTGAGGCTCCCAACCTGTGCGGCGGCGGAATTTTTCTGCGCTACCATAGGCGACCGGCACGTCCACAGGTCGGTAGCGGGCCGGGTCTCTTTCGACGTGAATCTCTGTCTGAGAATAACTCAAGAGCATCTCCAGTAGATCGCGCACCGATTGCGGTCGTCCCGACGCCAGATTGTACACTTCCCCTGGCTCTCCCTCGGTCACCGCCAGGTGGTACGCTCGCACGATGTCCCGCACATCGCTAAAGTCGCGAGATGCATCCAGGTTGCCCACCTTCATCACTGGCTCTTGCAGGCCAGCCTCGATGCGGGCGATCTGGCTGGCAAAGGCTGGTACGACGAAGCGAGGGGATTGGCCCGGGCCGGTGTGGTTGAACGGGCGCACCCGCACGACGGGCAACCCGTAGGCCAGATGATACTGAAGTCCCAAAAAATCCTGGCCGACTTTGCTCACCGCATAGGGATTGGTAGGTCGCAGCGGGCTTTTCTCTGTTTGAGGCAACTCTTCCGGCTGGGGCGCGCCGTACTCTTCGTTCGAGCCGATCACCAGCACTCGCGCCTCATGCCCCGATCGGTACACCGCTTCCAGTAGATTCAACTGCGCGCGAATGTTGTTCTCCAGCGTGTCCCAGGGGTCGGCAAAAGAGGTGGGAACGAACGCCTGGGCGGCCAGATGGAAAATATAATCGGGCTGCACCTCGTCCACGAGCGCACGCACCCCTTCTGGATCGCGTAGGTCGGCGTACTGAAGCCGTAGACACCGCTCTGGCGGCTGTTTTTCAACCCGGTGAGGATAAACTGTCCCCACCAATCCCCAGTCTGTATGCGCCAAAAGATGGGCGCACAGGTACCCCCCGACGAACCCGCCCGCTCCAGTAATCAATGCCTTCAATGATCGCCTCCTCTTGTCAGCGAAGCCGATTATACCGCACTTTCTTGTCTCTGTAAAACTTGTGCTGACCCCTCACATCGGCGTACAATTGGAACTGGCGCTCAACAGTTATTGGGTTGCGCCCTGAACCACATAGCCCAATGCAACCAACATACCGGTCAACAGGTGTATCTGGATCGTGGCGACATTGGCCGGGATCAGATCGCGAGGGTGGTCGTAGTGGACGCGAGCCACGCGATAGGCTTTGATAGCTATCGGCAGCGTCAAGAGGCCCAGCAGAGCAAAAGGCGTGACTCTGCCCAACGGAATCCCTGCTGCCAACGACAAATAGACCGCCGCCAGCAGTAATCCGTAGATTGTGACGGCCCGCCGTCGACCCAGCCGCACGACCCAGTGATTCTTGCCCACGGCGGCATCTGCCGGCGCGTCTTGGAACTGGTTGATCCACAAGATCAACGAACCGAACACCAACACCGGCAGGCCGGCGATCACTGGTTCCCAACTCAAGGTCGTGGTCTGGACGACGTAGGCGCCCAGGACCATCAGCGAGCCAACAGACGCTCCCACGAGCAGTTCTCCTACCCCGCTGCGAACCAGACGGAGCGGGGGCGCGGTGTAAAAGTAACCGCAAAAGACGCCGATGGCGCCGATCCATAACACTGCCCAACTGCGGGTGTAGGCCAGGAAGAGACCGATCAGGCTGCCGAGAACGAAAAACCCGAGTCCTTGCCAGAGAAAGGACTCGGGTTTGATAATTCCCATCTGAATGAGGCGACTCCCGCCGGTGAAGGGGTTGGCGAACTCGGTGTTGATCTCGTCGGATCCCCAGGTGTGGTCAAAATAGTCGTTCGTCATGTTGGTGCCGGCGTTGACGCAGATGGCGCCGATTAGCGTCAGCAAAAAGTACCATAGGTCGAACGCGCCAGTCCGCGTCCAGGCGATGGCAGCCCCCAGGCATACCGGCACCAGGTCGGCGGTGAAGAACGGGGCACGTAGTTTGACGATCCATAGAGGCGGCATCTTGATAGAATTGTCAGTCATTTGGTTTCCTCAAATACCGTCTATCAAATACCCAAAAAGAGAGGTAAATAGCTGCAAATAGACCTCAATAGCAATTACACCAAGGATGGAGGTTTTTACAAAACCACGTATCAATTCAAATGAAGAACCCCGATGATGATCTCGATGGCTCCTCCGATGGACATCAATCTATTGGTCAGTTGTTTTTCATTCATGCAATTTGACTCCTTCTCTACCGTCAGTGTGCCATCAATATTGAGCATCTACATCAACGCACGATCATTGAGAGAACAGGATTACAGAAAACAACTTTTTTATATTTTTATCGTAGTATTCGTTATTTCTGTACAAATCGAAATTAAGCAGCAAAAAAAGAACAACTACCTCTGCCTACGATTTCGATGACAAATCCACAAATTTACGAACGATGTCTCCTATCTTGGCCGTTTTGATCAACACATCTGTCGGGAGCTTTTGAACTTGTTCGTAAAAGGCTGTCATAGTCTCAAAGAAATCGAGCATCTCTTGTAACCTTTCCCTCGCATAGGACTTGCCTTCATCGTCAGTTTCAAGATCAGCAACCGTCTCGCGCAGCGTCTCCAGGATTGGATCCAGTTCCCGACGTTTGCGCTCCTCCACAATGACCCGGAACATTTCGCCCACGTCGCTCATTGTCTCAAAGTGATCGCGCCGGTCTCCGAGCACTTGGACGACCTTGATAATTCTCCAACTCTGCAACTCCCGCAGACCAGTACTGATGGTTGAGCGGGCCACAGATAACGTCTCGCTGATCTCCTCGGCGTTGAGTGGCTCGGGGGCGATGTAAAGCAGGGCATATATCTGGGCTACGGTCCGGTTGATGCCCCAACGCGTCCCCATTTTTCCCCAGTGGACGATGAATTTCCGAGTTCCCGATGTCAATTGAAGCATTTTTCTTTCCTTCGATTATTTCAGTTTGTACCGATTATACAACAATAAATAGATTTTGTCAATCCTGCAAATTGACGATATGGTCTTCGTTGACAATACATACTGGATAGGCCTGCTCCACTGCGGACGCAAGACCACGAAATCGAACGGTCACGGACGGTGGATTGAATTGCGACACTTGGCGATTCTAGGTCGTCGGACGTACATCCGTTTGCGCCCGAAGCAGTACCAATGCCCCCACTGTGACGATCAGATTACCACACAAGGACTGGATTGGTACAAGACCAAAAGCCCACACACCAAAGCATATGATCACCATCTCATGCTGCAATTGGTCAACAGCACGGTAGAGGATGTCAGCCGCAAAGAAGACGTAGGCTATGATGCTGTCGAGGAAGCCATCAAGCGTTGCGTCGAGGCCAGGGTGAATTGGGATGAATTCGATGAACTAACGGTCATTGGGATCGATGAGATCGCGCTGACCAAGGAACAGAAAAATTTCATCGCCATCATCACCACTCAGCAAGCTGACGGTCGCGTAGCCGTTCTGGCTGTTTTAGCAGATCGAAAAAAGAAGACCGTCAGGCAGTTTCTAGAGACCATTCCGAAACGCTTACGGCGGGCTATGGCAACGACCTGCACAGATATGTGGGAAGGATACGTCAATGCGGTCAAGGAATTCGCTGCCGCCCATAAAGAAGTCTCCATTGAGATAGTGGTGGATCGTTACCACGTGGCCAAGGGCTACCGTGATTGTGTTGATAAGGTACGCAAGCAAGAACGCGGCCGTCTCAAAAAGACACTGCCAGAACCTGAGTACGAAGAGAGCGTCAAGGACACGATGTGGATTATCCGTAAAAACAATCAGGACTTGACCGCTGACGAACGAACAAGGCTCCGCCGCTTGTTCGAGTACTCGCCGTTTAATTGCCACCCTCGTGTTGGTCAATGTCACTCTGGCTCAGGGACCTGGCCCTGAGCGCTCGGGCTACAACTGGCAGGCGTCGTACTGGAACAACACGACCCTCTCTGGATCGCCGGTGCTTGTACGCAGCGAGGCCAACCTGAACCACGACTGGGGAACTGGCTCTCCCGATCCCAGCGTCAATGCCGACCGATTTTCAGCCCGCTGGATCCGGGTGTTTTTCGCCCTTTTCACCGGCGTTTTGGAACATTTCATCTGCTTCCACCTCGTCATCAGGCAGTAGCTCAGTGGGTTTGTGCTCCAAAGCGAGTTGCTGGATCTGATGCCGCTGCTCAAGCAGAGTGCCATAATCCAAACCGAGTTCCTCGGCCAATTGTGGTGGGGGTGCGCTTTGTACTGCGAGAGAAGGCGGATTGGGGGAGGTTTTTCGCAAGAAAGAGTAGACGCTTCTGCCACCTACTCTGCCAATTCCTCTATCGCTGCTGTAATCTCTGCGCGGTCCAGCATCCCGACCCGCGTCAGCGTCACCTTGCCCGTACCATCCAAAAGCACGAAGGTAGGCACGCCATGCACGCCGTAACGCGTCGCCAGCGCCCCGCCCACGTCGTCCATCACGTTCAAGCGCAACACCTGCGCCTGGCCCTCCAGCTCTCGTTCGAGCCTGTCCACGACAGGCTTGGCAAAGAAGCACGCGCTTCAGGTGTTGGAATAGAACTCGACCAGCGTGGGCGCGCCGCTTGCTGCCAGCGCGTCGAACGTCGCCGTCGAAGCCAGCTCGTCGCCCGGCGTGCGCAGAAGCAAATACCCCCCCACCATCACCCCGATCACGAGGATCACCGACCAATTTTCTCGCCAGAAACGCTTCATCATTTGCTCCATCAACCGATCGCCTCAATGATCCGCACGATCCCCATTGCGTGCTGCTCCACTCGCTGTACGTCGAACCCGGCCTGTGTCACGGTTTGCGCCGTCTCCCGGTTCAGGTGACACTCGCGGCTCCAGACGTGCCACAGCGGATGTAGAGTGTCCGTCAGCCAGGCTCCCAGCAGACCGTTGCCACGAGTGTGCTCCAGCAGCACCAATTGCCCGCCAGAGCGCAACACCCGCCGCGCTTCCACCAGCCCGCGCGCCGGGTCGGCGACGGAGCAGAACAAGAGTGAGGCCGTCACCGCGTCGAAACTCCCGTCGGCGAAAGGGAGGCGCTGAACGTCGGCCTGGGCCAACGCCACGGGGGCCTGCGTGCGACGGTGAGCCGCCCACGCCAACATCTCTTCGCTGGCGTCGCAGCCTGTCACACGGGCGTCCGATCCATAGAGCGGTAGGTTGACCCCTGTGCCGATCCCCAGTTCCAGCACGTCTCCGCTGACTCGCGGAAATGTCTGACGTCGCAGCCGCCGGAAGATCAATCGCTCCAGGGGCTGCATGCCCCAGTCGTATATGGGGGAAAGGTTATCAAAGACGCTCATTCGATCAATGACCGCAGCACCGCCAGGTTCTCCCGATCCTCGTGCAGGTCGTCGCCTTTGGGCGTCTCCAGCAGGCCCGGCAGATCGGTTAGCCGAGGATCGTTCAGCACGTGGCGGAACCCCCCCAGGCCGATAAAGCCCTTGCCGATGTGCTCGTGCCGGTCCTTGCGGCTGCCCAGGTCTCCCTTGCAATCGTTGAGATGGATCGCCTTGAGTCGCTCCAGCCCGACGACGCTGTCAAAGGTCTCCAGCGTGGCCCCGTATCCCTCCGATGTGCGCAGTTCGTAACCGGCGGCAAAGGCGTGGCAGGTGTCGAAACAGACCCCCAGCCGCTCCCCCTCCGGCGTCTGCTCGATCAGCCAAGCGAGATGTTCAAAGCTGTAACCCAGGTTGGTTCCCTGCCCGGCAGTGTTCTCCAGGAGAATTTGCGCGCGAAGGCCAGGCGTGGCAGCGTGAACCTCGCCCAATCCTCGCGCCACTCGCGCCAACCCCGCCTCCTCTCCCGAGCCGACGTGCGAGCCGGGATGAAGCACCAGCCAGCCCACACCCAGCGCCTCGCACCGCTCCAATTCGATGACGAGCGTGTCACAGGATTTCTTCCACAGATCATCTTTCGGGGAAGCGAGGTTGAGCAGATACGAGGCGTGGCCCACCACCGGCTGGATGGCGGTCTCCTCAGCCTTTGCCTTGAAGCGGGCAACGTCCTCCTCGGTCAGTGGCTTGACCGCCCAGGCCCGGTTGGGCTTGACGAATATCTGCACCGCGTCGCAGCCCACCGATTGGGCGCGGTCGAATGCCTTGTGCAGCCCGCCGGCGATGGATTCGTGAGCGCCGAGTCGCATCATTCTTCCAGGGGAACCCAGCCTTTCGGATACCGGCGCGCCAGGTCTACATAGACCTTTTTGAACTCGGTCCACTGGGCCTTGTATTCCTCGCCCACTTCCTTGAGCACCTTGGCGGGCACTCCCACGGCGACGTGGCCCGGCGGGATCTCTTGCCCTTGCCGGACGACGGCCCCTTCGCCCACCACGGCCCACTCGCCGACGACCGTCCAGTCCGAGACGATCCCGCCCATGCCGACGACGACGTAATCGTGGATCGTCGCGTTGTGGATGATCGCGCCGTGACCGAGTGTGACCCAGTCGCCGATGGTCGTCTGCTCGCCAGGGCGGGCGTGGATGACACAGTTTTCCTCCACGCTGGAATAGTCGCCGATGACGATGGTGCCGTAATCCCCCCGGATGCGTGCCCCTGCTCCGACCCAACAGCCCTGGCCCAGCGTCACGTCGCCGTAGACGTCGGCCGAGGGGTGAACGTAGGTCTCCGCGCCAATGCGCGGGGTCTTGCCCTCGAATGATGCGATGGTCATGGTGTGTTCTCCTGTGCTTTTTCTTCTCGTGCTTGTTCCAGCTTTTCTTCCAACTCCTCCAATTCGATAAGCATCGCCGGAGGGGTAGAGTGCTTTGGTAAACGAGCTTTCAGGTCGGCGATCTGTCGTTCCAGTTCGTCAATCTGTGTAGCTGTGTTTTTTTCATTGCCCATTTTTCTCGGTTCCCTCAACCTGCTGTACACGCAGCCGCAGTCCTTCCACGGCGACAACCTCAATCGACTCGCCCTCGGCGATAGGCCCATCGTCGGCCAGTGCTGTCCACAATTCACCCGCCACCTGCACCGTCCCCAATGGATCGAGCGGCGATCGCACGACGCCCCGACGCCCGACCAGCGTTTCCGCGCCGGTCACGGGCTGGAGCTTTTGGGCGCGCAATCCCTGGGCCACGATAAAGGCGAAGAAACCGCCGATCGCCAGCGCCATCCCCACCACCAGCGGCACCGAGACCCGGCCATAAGGAGAGCGGACCGGGACGTTGAACAGAACCAGCGCCCCGGCGATGAGCGTCCCGACGCCCACAAAGGTCAGCGCCTCCACGCCGGGCGTCTTGACGTCGAGGAAAAAGAGGACGAAAGAAACCCCGATGAGCACCAAACCTAGCCAATTGAGCGGCAGGATACGCATGGCATAAGCGGCCAGCGCCAGGCAGAGCACGCCCACGAACCCGGCCACCCACCCTCCCGGCGCCCAAAGCTCCAGCAAGATGAGCTGGATGCCGAGAGCCAAAAGAAGGAAAGCGACGTTGGGGTTGATGAGCACGCTCAAGATTTGCTCGACCGGCGACATGGGCACTTTTTGAATCGCGACGTTGGCGGTGTGCAGCGTCACCTCGCCCGCGCCCGACGGCACCGTGCGTCCGTCGAACTGGGTCAGCAGGTCATCCAGGTCCTCCGCGATCAGATCGATCAGCCCCAGATCCAGCGCCTCCTGCTCGTTGGCGGTCTCGCTCTCGCGGATGGCCCGCTCGGCCCAGTCCACCGCCTCCTGGCCCCGCCGGGCGGCAAAGGTACCCGCGTGCTCCACCAACACGTTGACCGTCTTTTCCACCGCGTCGGCGTCCACCTCCGTGCCGCTCGGAACCACGGGATGGGCCGCGCCGATGCTCGTGTGGGGAGCCATCGCCGCTCCCGAAGCCGCCAGCGTGATCAGCGTCCCCGCCGAGGCCGCCATCCCGCCGCGCGGCCAGACGTAGACGATGACGGGCGTTCCCGCGTTCTCCAGCGTCTCCATGATCTTGAGCGTGGAGGCGACGTCGCCACCGGGGGTGTTGAGCAGGATGATGGCGGCCTCTGTCCCCTCCCGCTCGGCCAGCTCGACGCCCCGGCTGAGGTAATCGGCGGTAGCGCTCGTGATCGCATCATCCACCGTCAGCACGTGGACTTGGCGTTCCACCTGCGCGGTCGCGGGCGGCAGCAAAAGCCCTGCCACGAGTGTGATCCACAATAGTCCAGCGATTCGTTTCACATCGCACCTTTTGTGTGGGCGCGGATTCCATTTCGCGCCCTTACTTTCTCACCGCGGCAGCAGATGAAGAAACTGATAAGCGGATAATCTCTGCCAAGCGCTGCAACTGCCGCTCAATCCTTTGGTGAAAAAAGATACCCTCATCCGTTTATCCGCTGCCCCGGTGAAATTTTTTGGGCAAAGTCTAATAGGGCACGGTGAGCACAATAGTCAGTCCCTCATTCGGCGCCGTGTCAATATCCAGCATCCCATTGAGCAAACGAGTGCGCTCGCGGATGTTGCGCAATCCCTGCCCACCGTTGCTCGGCGGCGTTGACAATCCCACACCATCGTCCGAGAGGCGGAGTTCCAGCATCGTGTCATCGTACCGCAGACGCACCTCGACCTGTCGGGCTTGGGCATGCCGCGCCACGTTTGTCAGTGCCTCGCGCGCGATCTGAAAGATGTGCTGCCGGCGCTCGGCCCCCAATTCTCGGCCCGCGTTCGCGTCGCCCTCGACGATGAACTCGGTCTCCAGCAGGGTGTTGATGCGAAAGTCCTTGAGGATTTTGCGCAAGCCGGTCTCCAGGTCATCCCCTGGAAGCTCGCCGCGCAACTCAAAGATGTAGCGCCGAATGTCCTGGATGGTCTGGTTCAGGCTGGTGATCGCGCGCGTCAGTTGCATGCGCGCTTTCTCTGGTTCATTGAACATGTTGTGCCGGGAGCCTTCCAACATCAGCCCGGCAGCATAAATAGACTGGATGATGCCGTCGTGCAGCTCCCGCCCGATGCGCTCGCGCTCGCTGGCCAGCGCCTGCACGCGCTCCACGCTTTCCAGCCAGAGTTCGATCTCTCCCAGAACCGCGCCCAGCGCCCGCACGACCCCCCAGGTGATCAAGATGCCACATAGGGCGCGAAGAAGCGAGATCGGGATGCCCGTGACCTGCAAGAGCATATCTTGATTGAGCCAATTCGCGGGGAAGAACGGAGCCACCGGGCCGATCAACCCTCCAAACAGGGAGAAGCAACCCAGGGCAAGGCCGGTGATGCGCAGAGAGGGTTTTACCAGTGACAGCCTTTCAGGCTCGATGGTACGGTACGTCTCGCGGCGCAGTCCCCAGGCTCCCAGTAGACCGCCTGGCAGGGCCATCGCGTAGCGTGCGGCGATCTCACCGCAGAGCCACACCTGATCTTCTGGTACGCTGGCCAGGCGAGAGATCGCCAAACCGATCAACCAGACTGCAAAAAGGCCACCAACGCATGTCCATTGCTTCCATGTCCTTCTTTGCGGCGGCACGTGGATCAGTAAAGCAAAAGCAAACAGAAAAGCATAGCCAACGCCCAATAGAAGCAGCCGCAGCCAGGCAAGCCAAGGAACCAAAGCCCCCTCAGGGCCAAGCCACGCGTGGCTCCAACCAACTAACGCCTCACAGAATCCAAAAGTCGCCAGGGGTACCAAACTCCTGGCGACTTCCATGCGTGCACTACGACGAGCCAGAAAGAGAATCGATAGGCCCAATACGAAGAAAGCCTGTCCGTGTAAAAGCGCCAGTCCCATCTGGTGGGCGGCAAAAAGTTCTCGCAACCAAATCACCTATCCATCCAACCTTTCCTTTATTTTGGTACCATTATACCAGCGACGTTCTTTCAAGGCAAGGTTGTTTGAGCACAAACATCATCGGTATTCGTCCATCACCATCCTTTTGCCACTCGTTTCTTATCCGCCAACAAAATGCTCTGGCGTGTCCAGGGGAATGTCTTGGGATGTTCAAGGATTTCGTCCAGCGTCATCCAGCGTACGGAAGCCACCTCACCGGGATCGCCGATGATCGGCTCGCCGCTCCGATGGCGGCAGAGAAAGACGACGTCAACCACCGGCTCGCCATCGTCCGCGACAAAAGCCTTGCTCTCCACGTATACCACCTCATCGTGGATTTCGATCCCCATTTCCTCTCGAATCTCACGACGAATCGTCTTCTCAAGAACGTTATCCACGTTCTCTGAACCTTCAACCTTTCCCCCAGGAAAGGTGAGCACGCCGGGTGCGTGGCTTTCCTGCTCCCCGCGAACGATCATCAGGTAACGACCATCTTTGACGATCACTCCTTCGACGTTCACGACGTACCAAATTGTATCCATTGAAATAGATCGCCTCCTGCTGTACCGCGTCCATAAGAAAAAAATCGCCCTGGCTCACCAACGGGGCCAGGGCGATCCTCAATCTCTAATCTCAGCTTAATCCGCGTGCTATCCTTCCACCGGTGTCACTCGCACCGCACAGACCTTGAATTCAGGGATCCCGGAATCCGGGTCGAGCGCAGCGTGGGTGAGGGCATTCGCGGCAGCTTCGACGAAATGGAAGGGAATAAAGACCACGCCGGGCCGGATGCGCGGAGTGACCCGTGCCGCCAGCTCGATCTCTCCCCGGCGGCTGGCGACCCGCACCCTCCCCCCCTCTATCCCCCCCAATGGGGGGGAGGGAAGCAGTCCAATGCTGGCCGCGTCGTCCGGGTGCAGCTCCACGTAGGCCTCCGGCACCTCCTGCTCCAGCTTTTCCGAGCGACGGGTCATCGTGCCGGTGTGCCAGTGGAACATCAACCGACCGGTGGTCAGGGTGAGAGGGTATTCCTCGTCCGGCAGTTCCGCCGCCTCCCGGAAGTGGATGGCGTGAAAGCGCCCCAGTCCCCGGCTGAATTTGTCCTTGTGCAAGTAGGGCGTGCCGGGATGGTCGGGAGTTGGTACCGGCCACTGGAGAGAGCCTTCCTTCTCCAGCCGCTCGTAAGAGACCCCGCCATAGATGGGCGTCACCTGGGCGCTCTCATCCATCACCTCCGCGGGCGAATCAAAGTCAAAGCCGGAGGCCCCCATCCGCTGCGCCAGTTCGCAGAGGATCGCCCAATCGGGCTTGGACTCTCCCAGCGGCTCGATTGCCTTGCGCACCCGCTGGATGCGCCGGTCGGTGCCGGTGAAGGTGCCGTCCTTCTCGGCGAACGAAGTCGCCGGCAGCACCACGTGAGCCAGTTGGGCCGTCTCGGTGAGAAAGATGTCCTGCACCGCCAAAAAATCCACTTGCTCCAGGCAACGGCGGACGTGGTTGAGATCGGGGTCGGAGAGCATGGGGTTCTCTCCCATCACGTAGAGGGCGTGGATGTTGCCCTGGCAAGCCCCATCGATCATCGTCGTCACCTGCAGCCCCACCTGGTCCGAGAGGCCCTCCACGCCCCAGGCCGCCTCGAACTTGGCCTTCATCTCCGGCGCGGCGACGCTCTGATAGCCGGGGTAGACGTTGGGCAATCCACCCAGGTCGCAGGCTCCCTGCACGTTGTTCTGGCCTCGCAGGGGATTGACGCCGCCGCCGGGAACGCCCATATTGCCGGTGAGCATGGCCAGGTTGGCGCACGATTTCACGTTGTCGGTGCCGGTGGTGTGCTGGGTGATGCCCATCGCGTAGAGGATGGCGGCGGGTTTGTTCGTCGCGTACATCCGCGCCGCCGCCCGCAGGTCGTCCGCCGGGACGCCGGTGATCTCTTCCACTCGCTCCGGGGTGTATTCCATCACCAGTTGGCGCAGCTCCTCGTACCCCTCGGTGCGCTCCTCGACAAAGGCCTTGTCCTCCAGCCCCTCGCTGATGATGACGTTCATCAATCCGTTGATCACGGCCACGTTCGTTCCGGGCCTGAGGGGCAGATGGAGATCGGCCAGGCGGGTGATCTGCAACTCTCGGGGGTCTAGGTTGATGATTTTGGCTCTCCGATCCGGATCGGCGCGCTCCTTCGCCTCCATCACGTGGCTGGCGACCAGGGGGTGGGCCTCGGTGGTGTTCGAACCGATGACGAGGAAACATTGGGTGTGCTCGCTGAACTCTGGGACAGAATTAGTCATCGCTCCACTGCCGAACGCGGCGGCCAGACCGGCCACCGTGGGAGCGTGTCAGAGACGGGCGCAGTGATCGACGTTGTTCGTCTTGATCACCGCGCGGGCGAGCTTTTGGATGAGATAGTTTTCCTCGTTGGTGCACTTGGCCGAGGCCAGGAAGCCGACGCTGTTCGGGCCGAACTCGTCGCGAGCGGTCGTGAGTTTCTCCGTTACCAGCGCGAGCGCCTCGTCCCACGTCGCCTCCTCGAACCGACCCTGGTCGGCATCATCGCCCCGGCGGATGAGGGGAACCCTCAGCCGGTCGGGGTGATTGACGAAGGACGCCGCGTTCCAGCCCTTGATGCACAGACTTCCCCGGCTGATGGGATGCTCTTTGTCGGGAAGGACGCCCACAATCTCCCCGTCCAACACCTGAAAATAGAGCTTGCAGCCGGCTCCGCAGTAAATGCACGTGGTGAGGACGTTTTTGTATTCCATTCTCGTCTCCTTCATAATTTCACGCTCGCTTGAACTCTTCCCAGTCAAGGTTCAACTGGCGAATTACGTGGCGCAGTGTGCCAATTTTGAGATCTTTGCTTCCCCAATCAGGTAGAGGGGCCATACGGTCCGTGGCAGGGTTGTACCATTTACGATGAGAGGTACCGCGTCTCCGTGGCAATTCCTCACAACCCAATGCGCGCAATTTGCGAGCAGCTTCTCGATACCTCATGCCGGCACTGCTGCCTCGATCCAAAAAGGAGAATCCAAATTCAAAGCCAGTTGTTGCAGGGCAGGAGGAAGCGACCGCTCCAGATCCTCATACGCCTCCAGAATAGCGACCAGTGCATCCTGCACGTTGACCATAGCCTCGGCAATAGTATCTCCCTCAGTGATCAATTCAGGCACCAAGGGACAGGTCACTGTGTATCCCCCTTCAGGTTGAGGCTCAAACACCAGAGGCAGTTTGTAAAAGGCTTTCTCAGCCATCGGACATCCCCTTTTTCACCTTCCTACTCTAACGCCATCTGAACCGGCGCTTCCTCCAACGTGAGCGCAAGCGGCGGCGCAGCGGCGATGTCCGCCCCTGGCACATACTCCAGCAAGTCGCCCACATCCCGCCGGATCAGATCGTAGAGAACGGTCAGCGGAATGTGGGCCGGGCAAACCAGCTCGCACTGGCGGCAGGCGACGCAGCGGCTGGCCATGTGCATCGCCCGGATCAGGTGAAACATCGGGAAGGGCGGAGCGAGTATTCCTGGCTCCACCCACAGCGGGTCCTCCAGGGCGCAGGATTCGCAGAAGCATTCCGGGCAGATGTTGCGGCAGCCATAGCACTTGATGCACTTGAGGAATTGCTGCTGCCAGAACGTTCGCCGCTCGTCCAAAGGCATGTTCTCGTACTCGGCGACGATGGGGTTGGGCGGCGCGCCCTCCACCGGCGTGCCGATCAGCTCGGACATGGGCCAGGCCGTCAAGTCGGGCGCGGGATCGGCGCAGTAACACTCCTCCGCTTCCTTCGCAGTGCAGGCTACCCCAAAGAGGTGCAATCGGTCCGGATCGACCTGCTCCCGTTTAGCCATCTCCACCAGCGCGCGGACGTCGCAACCCCGGGCCACGATGCCGAAGCGGGCCTCCGGGTAGCGCTTCTGTAGCAGTGAGACGATGGACGCCAGCGGGTAGCGAGGAGTCAACACCAGTTGAGACAGGCTGTTTCCATCCTGGAAAAGGTAGGGCGCGGTTCCCTCTGCCGTCTGCCGCAGCCCGATCACGCCGTCCAGCTCCGCCAGTTTCTCCGTCACTTGGGCGCGAATTTGTTCGATCATGGTCATTGCTCCATTTCCTCCGCGATCGGCCCCAGCGCCCGCACGGTCTCGACAAACTCCCGGGTCACTTTGGCAAACTTGGGCGCTTCCGCCGACGACACCCAATCCAGCCGCAGCCGGTCAGGGTTGACGCCGACGTAGCCCAGCAGATTACGCACCAGTGGGACGCGCTTGATCGTGCGATGATTGCCGCTGATGTAGTGACAGTCGCCGATGTGACAGCCCAGCACCAGCACCCCATCGGCGCCAGAACGGAAGGCGCGCAGGATCATCTCCGGCGATACGCGCCCCGAGCACATCACGCGGATGGGCAGAACGTTGGCCGGAGACTCCATACGGGCGATGCCCGCGTTATCCGCCCCGGCGTAGGAACACCAGTTGCACAGAAAAGCTACTATTTTGGGATCAAATGATTTGTTCATCGTAACGCTCCGCCTAGTGTGACCGTCTGATTGGGGCCATCCAATTGCAGGTTCAGTTGATTGAGCGCATTTCGCCCAAGCAAGATCTCATTTCCACTGGGAGCAGCGGCCGCCTCGACGCTGTAGAGTTTGTAATCTCCAACGCGCAAGTCTACCTCGTATATCTTGATTCTCTGCCTGTCTCCCCAGGGACTGGACAAATAACCACCGCCAACAACCGGCGCTCCCAGTTGTACCAGGTATTCTTTGGGTATGGCCGTGATGTCCGATCCCGTGTCGACGATGGCCAGTACCCGATCAGACGACAGGCTGCTCTCTGGAACGCACAGAATAACCTCTAGGATCGGCATGGCCGGGTGATAACTCGTGTCATACGGGAAGGACATTATGCCCCCCACCCGAACCGAGGAGTCAACACCAAAAACTCGCGCTCTGGCGTATCCTCAACCGGCGTGATAAGAACAGCCGTGTTTCCATATTCTCGGCGCACCCGTTTAGATAGAGCACGGCGGTCAGAATCGTGATCGACCACCTGCCCATCGTGGATCGCCACGTAACGACCGAGGAATTTCTGCTTCAGCTCGACGTGCATCGCGCGATAGGCTTCCATTTCCCGATCTATTTTGCGTTCTCTAGCTTGCCATATATATCGTTGTAATACCTCGTTAACCAGATCCTCGAGATCCTTATGTTCTTGTTCCGCAATCGGTTTCAGTTCAGTAAGTACGTGATCGGGTACAAGTACCTGCTCTGAAATCATGTATCTATTCTCCATCGGCGGTAGCCGCACTCTCGACGTAAGAAGAACTTCTGTCCTGTTAGCCTACCATCTCCAGCAATCCATCGATCTGCGCCACGATCTCTTGATCGGTAAAGTGAAGCGCAGCGATGGCTCCGGCGGGACAGGTGGCGACGCAGGTGCCGCAGCCGTGGCACAGGGCCGGATTGACCTCTGCCTTTCCATTGCCGTCGCGGGCGATGGCGGTATACGGGCAGGCCAGGATGCACTCGCCACAGCCCACACACTCTGCCGCGTCCACCACGGCGATGGTGGGGGAGATGGTCACCTCACCCTGGTTGAACATGCGCACCGCCTCCAACGCCGCCGCGCCCGCGTGGGCCACCGTGTCCGGCACGTCTCGCGGCCCCTGGCAGTTCCCGGCCAAAAAGACGCCCGCCGTGCTGGTCTCCACCGGTCGCAGCTTGGGGTGCGCCTCGGCGAAAAAGCCGTCCGGCGTGCGGCCCAGCCCAAAGAGGGAGGCGACCCGGCCGGCGTCGGGTTGCGGCTCGACCGCCGTAGCCAGGATCACCATGTCCACGTCCGCCGCCACCACGCGGCCCAGGTTGGCGTCCTCCCCTTTCACCCGCAGCTTGCCGTCGGGGAGGATCTCCACCTCGGCGCCCTTGCCGCGCACGAAGGTGATCCCCTCCTCTTGAACCCGCTCGTAGAATTCTTCATAAGCTTTCCCAAAGGCGCGCATGTCCATGTAAAAGTCATAGACCTCGGCCCCGGTCTTGTCCCGTATCTGGTGGGCGTGTTTGAGGGAGTACATGCAGCAGAAGCGAGAACAATAGGGATGAGCGTTCTCATCCCGGCTGCCGATGCAGTGGATGATGGCCACCCGCTCTGGCTTTTTCCCCTCGGCGGTGAGAATCTCCCCGCTGGTAGGCCCTCCGGCGTTGGTGAGCCGCTCGAACTGCAAGCCGGTGATGATGTTGGGCGAGAGTCCGTAGGAGTACTGGGGGAGTTGCGTGGGATCCCACATGCCAAAGCCCGTGGCGACGATGATGGCTCCCACCTCCACGTCCAGCAATTGATCTTTTTGTTCAAAGTCAATCGCCCCGGCGGGACATTCCTTCTCGCACACCTTGCAGCGGCCCTTGGTAAAGTACAGGCAACTCTCGCGGTCAATGACCGGCAGGTTGGGGATAGACTGGGAAAAGGCAAAGTAGATGGCCTTTCGTCTGCCCATCCCCGCCTCAAAGACAGTGTCCTGCACTCGCCGGGGGCACTTTTCCTGGCAAACGCCGCAGCCGGTGCACACGTCCTCCTTTATCGAGCGGGCGCGCTTGCGGATGCGGGCCTGAAAGTTACCCACGTAGCCAGAGACTTGCTCGACCTCGCTGTAGGTCAGGAGAGTGATGTTGGGATGCCGACCGGCATCCATCATTTTGGGGCCGAGAATTCAGGTGCTACAGTCGAGCGTGGGGAAGGTCTTGTCCAATTGCGCCATGTGGCCGCCGATGGTCGGCTCCCGCTCCACCAGATAGACCTGGTAGCCGGAATCGGCGATGGAGAGCGCGGCCTGGATGCCGGCGATACCCCCGCCCACCACCAACGCCGCCTGAGTGACCGGTTCCTTGCGCGGCTCCAGCGCAGAGTGATAGGCCACTCGCGCCGTCGCCGACCGCACTAGCCGTTTCGCCTTCTCCGTCGCCGCCTCTTTGTCGTGGAGCACCCACGAAACGTGCTCGCGGATGTTGGCCATCTCGAAAAAGTAGGGGTTCAGGCCAGCTCCCGCCAGCGCTCGCTGGAAAGTAGGCTCATGCATGCGGGGCGTGCAGGAGGCGACCACCACCCGGTTCAGTCCCAGGTCGCGGATGTCCTTCTGGATCATCTCCTGCCCAGGCTCGGAGCACATGTACTTGTACTGTCGGGCGACAGTCACACCGGGCAGGTCGGCCGCCATTTTGACCACCGCTTCCACGTCCACCGTGGCCGAGATGTTGATGCCGCACTCACAGATATAGACGCCGATTCGAGGTTCTTCCATAGCGTGGACTCCTTAGGCTGCTTCTTTCAATCGTTCCAATACCGGTCTCACCGGTACGACGTGCCGGTGTAACATTAACGTGCTCTCCGGCAATCCAAAGGCCAACCCGATCAACTGCGGCAGGAAGAGCACAGGAATACTGAGCGGTTGGCCCACTGCCTGAGATGCCTTGCCCTGATAGCTATCCAGGTTCATGTGGCACATCGGGCAGACGGTGACGGCGCAATCGGCCGGCTCGCACGCCTCCAACACCGACGCCGCCATCCGAACGCCCACATCCGGCTTGGTCGTCAACAGTGAGGTGCCACAGCAGGACGCCTCGCGGTTGTGCCGGTGGACTGTGACCCCCAACGCCTCCAGGATGGCGACCATCGAGGTAGGTCGCTGATCGTCGTCAAAGGGGCTGTAGGGGCGGACCGTCTGACAACCATAGTAGGGGGCGACGGTCAGACCGGTCAGCGGACGCTGAACCCGTTCCTTGATCGCCTCCAGGTCAAAGTCGTTCGCCAGCACGTCCATCACATGTCGCGCCGTGGCAGCGCCGCGATAGACCAGTCCCTCCACCTCCAATGCCTGGTTGATGGTTTTGAGCAGAGAGGGGTCAGACGCAATGGCTTCCGATGTGCGCCGGAAATTGGTATAGCAGGCGCTGCAGACGGTGAGCACATCTAGCCCTTCTCCCTCTGCCCCATCTGCGGAGGGGGCGGATTGCTCGGCCAGGGCCAGGTTGCGAGCCGGGAGCACCACACCCAGCAACTCGCTCATCACCGACGCGGCGCTGGCGCCGCAACAGGTCCAACCCTCTATCTCCTCCACCTCCGCGCCCAGCGCCTCCAGTACGGCCAGGGTAGAAGTCTTGTATTCCAGGGCGGAGCTTTCCTGCGAGCAGCCAGGGTAGAACATGTATTTTTTTCTCGCGTTCACAGTCGTGCCTCCAGTTCCGCCACCCGCTCGAATAGCTTATCAAACCGGCCCTCACCACCCAGCTTGGGCCACTCCGGGCGGACCTTGCCTCGGCTAAAGAGTGTCAGTCCCAATCCAGCAAAACCGAACGCGCTCAAGGGATTTCCCATCAAAAAGTAGCGCACCATAAATTCCATCTCCCGCATGTGCCCGTAATGGCGGACCACGTCGGTGAAGGCGCGATAAAAGGCCGCGCTCTCCCGCGACGCAACGAATTGCCGCTTCAACGCCATCTCTTTCAGCCGGGTGATGGTCTCGGTGAGAGGAATCCCTCGCGGGCAGCGTACCTGGCACTGGTAACAAAGACTGCACAGCCACATCGTCTTGCTGTGCAGCACTTCGTCCTCAAGCCCCAACTGGACCATACGCCACATCTGGCGAGGGCTGAGATCCATCGCGTGGGCGGCCGGGCAAGAGGCGGTACAGGTGCCGCATTGGATACAGCGGCGGAGAAGCTGTCCGTCCGGGATGAGACGATCTACAAAAGCGGGGTCTCGTTTCGCTGTAGTCAAGTTAAAGATCTCAGAAGTCGCCAAAGGATACCTCCTGTCTCTCAGTTATAAAGAGGATACTCAGGGATAAGACGTTGTGCGTAGACGCTCGCCGCTGACAACCGTTCATCATTCTACACAGGCTTGCTGTAATCGTCAAGGGCAGGATGTCACATCCTGTTTTGTTATCCATCACCAACCTATTTTCGCGACACAAGATGGGTGAGAGCGAACTCTCCCGGATTCATCCGATTATACCATCTATGGTGCTCATTGCAATCGGCCAACACGCTTGTTTCGCCGGTGTGGAAAAAGCCTATTGAAATACGCATATCTGCCTATTCTCTGCCGACGAGGTCTATATGCACAATCTCTGGCCGGCAAAGAAATTGCGCGCGGGGCATTCTGCTTACTTCGAATCCTATCTCACGGTTGATATAGATCTTGGCATCGCCTTCCTCGAACAGGCCGGCGACATATAGTCTACCATACTCTGGAGGATAGTGGTTACACATTAACTGATGGCCGACGGTGGCTCAAATACAGTCTCGTTCTGCACGTTGAACAAAATAGCTTTTCGCCCCCAAGTTGCCCTTTTCTTCCTCACTGTGGTATAATGCCATCGTAACCGGCGGTCGGGAGGTAACTATGTCTCTTTTGCAAGGATTTATCGAACTGATCACTGTCTCACCGGGTGATCTGGTCTATCATCTGGTGACACTGTTCGCCATCCAGATCATCCTAGTGGTAGCGGTTGGGCACTGGAACCGGAATCGGCAAGGCCTGACCGCGAGACGATTGCTGGTGGTCGGGATCGGTTTCTTCCTGGCGCGCGCGCTGTTGATGCTCGTCGCCGCGCTCGACCGCGTCGGCATGGTATGGGCCGATGGCATCATGCCGCCTCTGGAACGCTTTCTCGATTTCACCGCCGTGCTGCTCGTTGCCTGGGCATTCCTGCCGATCTTGGAGCGAAACGCGCGGTTGGGCGTGGCGCTTTTATTGGTCCTATTCTTGGTAGCAGCGGGCGTTTACGCGGCCTTTGCCGTGCTCTGGGGGCAAACCGTGGGGCAGGGTGTCATTTACAATGGGTACTGGCAAGAGAGCGTGTGGGAGTTTTCTACCCTGGCACTCCTCATCGTGGCCTTTATCGCAGGCATCATCTGGCGCGGGGCCGAATGGGGGCTGTTGACCTGTTTGTTCGGCCTATGGATCGGTGGGCATGCTGCCCAGTTTGCCTTCCCTATCACCGACTCTCACACCGCCGGGTGGGTGCGACTGGCTAACCTGGCCGCGCTGCCGCTGCTGGCCAGTCTCGTCTACCGCTACGCATTGAGCGCGCCCCGGGGTTGGGCTCCCGGCGAGGACGAGGATACGACGCTGGGCGTCGTCGGCATTCTCCAGGCCAGCCGGCGCATCGAGGGCGGCCAAGATGTAGACGCCGCGCTGGAACTGGCCGCCTCATCCGTCGCCCGCGCGATGGGGGCCGACGTAGCTGCCATCGGCCTGATGCTCCCCGGCCCGGCCAAAGGGATACGCATTTTCGCGCTCCATCCCTCGACCAGCGTGATGCTGGAGCAGCAAAATTTGAACTTGATGGTGTCCGATCATCCGTTGTTAGCCACAACCGTGCAGACCGGTCGTCCGCAGCACGCCTATACGCCGCGCAAGATCTCGATCTCGGCCGCTCTGTATCGTGGCCTGGGTTTTGAGCGGTCTGGCCCCTTGCTGATACAACCTCTGGCCGACGGGGAGACGCTGCTGGGCGCGATGCTGATCGGGAACCTGACCTCTCAGCAACAGTGGACGGCGCGCGATGAACGGATCGCCCAGGCGATGGGCGCGGCGCTCACGACGTCGCTGATTAACGCCCGGCGTCGCGCTCAACCGCGAGAGCATCCACCAGAAGATTACAGCGCCGAGTTGCAAGAGACCCGCGATGAAGCGCACCGATTGGCTCAACGGGCGGGCGAGCTGGAAGCCGAATTGGGGCAGCAACGCCAGCGAGCCGAGGAGTTGGCCACCCGGTTGCGCCTGCGAGAGCAGACGGCCACCGAAGCGGATCAGGCGACTGCCGATGCCGCCGTCTGGCAGGAAGAGCTGAGCAAGTTGACCCAGGCTCGCGCCGCGTTGGAGACGGAATTGGCCGAGTGGAAAAATAAGGCGGCGCGCCTCGCCCGTGCGAGGATCGCGCAACCGGACAATATAGCGACCCAAAAAGAGATGGTCGTCTCCTTGATCCACGAATTGCGCACTCCAATGGACTCGATCACCGATTGCACGGATCAGATGCTCCGGGATGAAAAGAGCGACCTCGGTGAAAGGGAGTGCCAGTTCCTGCTGCGGATCGAAGCCAACGTCGAGCGTATGGAGAGATTGCTCAACGATCTGGTCGTCAAAGTCGCCGATGATACCGGGTTGGTCTCGCGTTCGTCGGCTCTAATCGAGCCTGTCGCCGTCGTCGGTGTCGTGGAGGACGCAGTCAAGTCGCTGGCCGCCCAGCTCGATGAGCGCCAATTGGGCGTGCAAATTGACGCGCCGCCCGATCTGTCGCCAGCGCAGGCAGATCGAGACGCGCTCTCACAGATCGCGCACAATCTCCTTTCCAATGCCATTCAATGCTCGGAGCCGAACACCGATATCCTCGTTCACGTCCGTTCGGAGGCGGGAGAAAGCAAGATCGAGGACACGCCGGCCCATTTGCTCGTCTCTGTGACCGATACAGGCGGCGGCATAGCCCCGGAGGATCGCTGGCGGATCTTTCAGCGACTACAGCGCGACGATGCACCTCCTGTCGCCGGACTGGGCGAGGCGGGGGATGATCTATCTGTCGCCAAAGCTCTTGTCGAAGCGATGAAAGGACGCTTGTGGGTGGAAAGTGAGATGGGAGCAGGCAGTACGTTTAGCTTCATCCTGCCGCTTTCGCCCGAGGATGAGCGGATCTCTTTAGTGGCTGAACCTGGTGAGGCGCAGTATATGATTGAGGGGGAGCAATGAGCGAACAACATCCTGGTGTGGAGCAAACGGGTGGCATAGGACCACTGCTGAGGGGCTTGATCATCACGTTCATCAGTATGGGGATGTTGGTGGGCGCTTTCCTGCTGAGTCAACTCGACACGGCGGATGTGGCGCCGTCTCCCACCCCGGTGGTTGTGCGCGTGTTCACTGTCACGCCTTCTCCAACAGTACCTGCCTCGCCTGCGATGCCGGCCACGGAAACAAGCAGTGCTGTGACCGTCGCACCGACTGCCTCTCCCACGACGCTCGCCACAGGGACGAGCGCTCCCGCGACGTCTGCACCGGATGCCTCTCCCACTCCGCAACCGACCGCCTGTGGGCCGCCCTCGAACTGGGTCGTGTACATCGTACAGCCGGGTGATACGCTTTACTCTCTCGCGCGCCGCGTGAACGTGAGCGTCGATGCTATACGGAACGCGAATTGTCTGAACAATCCACAGATCTATGCCGGGCGGGAGCTCTATCTACCCTCGCTGCCGCCCACGTTTACGCCAACCTCGACGGCAACACCGACGGCATCTCCGACGATGACTCCGACCGCTACGTTGACTCCCACCTTGACGTCCACTCCTACTCCGACGGGTACTGTTGTGCACACACCGACCGCTACTGCAACACCAACGGAACCACCTGTCGACACTGCGACGCCGACGGAACCACCTGCCGATACCGTAACGCCAACGGAACCGCCTGTCGACACTGTGACGCCGACGGAACCATCCACCGATACCGCGACACCAACAGAGCCACCTGCCGATACTGCGACGCCGACGGAGCCACCCACTGCTACCGCGACGCCAACGCCGACCTCTGCTAGTTTATGATGAGGACTGGGGTTCTGTCGTTCGAGTTTTCACTCTACAAATTTTTCCAGCACTTGCGGCATTTTAACCGTTCAGCCATTGACATAGGAGCGCCGGTTGAGTAGCTTCGCAGCGCCAGCGGCTGGGGTTGAGCTTGTCGAAACCAGCGTATCGAAACCAAGCGGGTCTTGTCAGAGCAATTTGGCTTCCGAGAGCCGCTTGGCTTCGATACACCCCTTCGCTACACTCCAGGGCACTCAGCCGGCGCTACTCCCTGAACGCTTACGCGGCATTTTCTTAGATGGCAAGCTCTAGCTCGCCTTCGTACCTGGCGGCGACTCGCTGCGCCAGTTCGACGATGGCGATGCAGCCCGGGCAAGGCGGAGCGTCGCTAACGATATTCAGTTTGACCATCGCTAACCCTCTAATTCTTCTTCGATGATGGGCACGAGCTTCTCGGCCGGCACGACCTTGCCTGTGCCTACCACGTCCTCGCCGACGACGACCATAGGCGTCATCATCAGACCATACGGTTCTGCTTCCGGTCCCATTGCGTCGAGCTTGACCACCTCGACTTGTCCGGGAAACCGTTCCGCTGCTTTTTTCGCCTGCGCCTCGGCGCGTTTGCAACTGGCGCACGGGGGCGTGGTGCCAAAGACCTTGATTTGAAGCATTATGAACCTCCTATTGCGTATTCCGTTTAACGAATGAACCATCCAAAGATCAATCCAGCCAGGGTGCTGAAAATTGTCACCAGAACGACGTACACAGCCGTCTTTTTCCTGCCGATGACCGAGTTGGTGATGAGGATGGACTGCAAGCTCAACTCTGGGTCGGCCAGCAGATAGGCGAGCAGCGGGCCGCGATGCATCCCCAGCGAAAGGAATGTCTGCGCGATGGGCACCTCGACCAGCGTGGGAAAGTACATAAAGACGCCGAACAGCACGCCGATCAAGTTCGCCCACACCGTGTTGCTTCCGGCGATGGATTCGATCCAGGTTGCGGGGATGATCGCGCGCGCCATCCCGGCCAGGAAAACGCCGACGATCAACAAAGGGATAATCTGCTTGACAAAGCGCCACATCTCCCACAGCCAGTCCTGAATGTCGTACACGCCAAATTTTTTGGCCGCCATCCACCAGACGGCGGCGATGAGCGCGATCTCGGCGATCAGTTTGCCGGTAATACCCACGCTCAGCCCTCCTTCCGCCGGCACGATCTTGAAAGAAGCCACGATCAACGTCGCCGTGATCAGCCCCAGCGCTGTGTAGGTCCAGGTATTGAATCCCTCGTCTATATCATTCAACCCCAACCAGGCAGTGAGTGCAATGAGAAACAGCAGACCGATCAAGAACATCCCGTGAACGCTCACCCCTTCGATACCCAGCGCGGGATTCGGTGGCACGATACCGTCCAGCCATTTCTGAAATGTACTTGCCCACGCGCCGGGGAGTGTGAACGTCGCGTAACTGTTCGTCAGTAATCCCACTTGTAGCGTACCCGCGATCAGCACCCCTAGCAGCAGCGCAAAGAAAAGCCAGGTGTGACCTGGCATCTTTGTTCCTTGGGCAAGAGCATGCCCGCCGTTGGTGGCATTGTTGTGCGCCTCATCGTCCGCGCGGAAAAACCAGGCCATCAGCATGCCAATACCAGCGCCGAAAACGAGAGAAAGCAAGATGCGAGCCAACGCGATGTCCATCCCGATCTGTACGCCGGTAAACGAGATCGCCAGGATGTTGACCGCCGGGCCGACGAACAGGAACGTGATCGCCGGTCCCAGCCCCGCGCCCTTCTTGTAGATACTGGCAAAGAGCGGCATGATGGTGCAGGAGCAAACCGCCAGCGCGAACCCGCCCACCGCCGCCGCTGGATAAGAGATCCACTTGGGAGCATCCCGACCCAGATATTTGGTGATCGCCTCCTTGGGGATCAGCGCGGCCAACGCGCCAGCGATGAAAAAAGCCGGAAGCAGGCACAGCAGCACGTGGGCCGCCAGATAGGCCGCCAGGCTGCCCAGTCCGGTTTGCAGCAGTGTTGCAAAACACTCCCAAACGTTCAAGTTTTACCTCCACGGTGTGTAAGTATATGCATTCTATTGCATATTTACGTCCAAAAAAAATTCCCGCTCACGAGTTACAGGAAGTGCATTTAGGACACGGACACGCTGCCGGCGCAGTGCGCTCGCCTGTCGGCCCCAGGAGCACTTGTAGAAGCGTCTCCACTCGCTGGTCGCTCAATCCGTAGTAGACGAACAGCCCATCCTTGGAATCCGTGATTACGTTGGCCTCCCGTAACACTCGTAATTGCTGAGAGACGTAAGCCTGTGGCCTATCCAAGACCGCCTGCAAGTGGCAGACGCAAGCATCATCGCTTCGCAGTTCATCCAGGATACGCAACCGGACTGGATGAGAGAGCAAGTGGAACAGTTGAGATATTTGATGGTATTGATTCTTCATGGCCAAAGCTTAACTATATGCATTATCTTGCATATAGTATACATCCAAGGGTCGTTTCTGTCAAGAAGCTGGAGATCATTAGACAGAGAAAGAGTATCACATCCATGAACTATGCCGCTGCAGCGGCATAGTTCACAGAATCACTCAGGAGTCAAGAAAGGACCTTTGGCAGAAGAAATGACAAACAGCTTGAGAAGCTGCATCCCTGCACGACTTGACTGAGTTGTTTTTCAACACGGTCCGCCGGCGCGATCCTACGTTTCTTCCACTGGCTTGCAGGTGACGTGGAGATAGGCAAAATCGCCCATCGGCGGCATCAAGTCCTGGACTTCGACAATCTCGCACACCTCATCATCGGCGCCCAGGGGTATCTGCTCGCCGACCTGCGGCGCAGTATCCTGATCGATCATCATCCCCAGGTGTGGTTTGCCGACGACGGCGTAACTCACTTTGTAGATCACGATCCCCCTCCCGCTTCCGTCAGCCTCGCCTGCAAGTTCTGATGGCGCAGTTTGAACGACAGATCGAAGGCGATGTTGCGCATGACGATGTAGCCGATGTGATGGTTACTATCACAAAGCTCCCAGAAATCCTCGCGCGGGATGACATAAAGCGCGGTACCATCCTTCGCACAGCGCACCGTCGCCGAGCGAGCGCCGCGATCCACCAGCGCCATCTCGCCAAAGAACTGTCCGTTACCCAGTCGAACGATGGGGGTCAGTTGAGGCGCTCCTGGCACATCGGCGACCGCGATTTTAGAGATCAACACTTCGACCATGCCCTCGCGGATGATGTACACTTCGTTCGAGGGAGCGCCTTCCTGAATGATGATGTCGCCGTCGTTATACGTGACCTCGCGGCTCAGAGTGGCAATTTGCTCGAGTTGCTCGGGCGTAAGCCCAGAAAATAACACACTCCGTTTCAATAATTCGGTAATAGACACAGCTATCCTCCTCTTCCTACTGGCTCTGTCAGCCAGAAACCGTATCAGCGACAGTATAATTGTACCACAAAAACGGCGACTTTCGTAGCCAGGCGAGTTGGCATTTTGCCCACTCTCTGTTACAATCGTCTGGTTTGAGATCCGGTGATTGGAAGTTTGAAAAAGAGGTAAACCATTGGAAAAAATCTTTTATCCCGATAGCGTCGTGGTCATCGGCGCTTCAGAACGACCTGATAATCTGGCAGCTAACATCATCGGCAATCTGCGCGAGTTCGACTACAATGGCGACATCTATGCCGTTGGCTTGCAGCGCGGCGAGGTGCATGGCGTCCCCATCCTGCCCTCGATGGAGGCGCTGCCCGACGGCGTGGACCTGGCCGTGATCCTGACCCCGGCGGTGACGGTCCCCGATCTACTGGAAGCCTGCGGAAAGAAGGGCATTCGCCGCGCGGTGATCGAATCGGGCGGCTTTGCCGAGTTTTCGGAGGCGGGACGCAAGCTCGAGGAGCAGGTCTGCGCGGCGGCGCGCCGCTGGTCCATCCGCTTTATGGGACCGAATTGCATCAGCGTGGTCAACATGGAAAACGGGCTATGTCTGCCCTTTGCCCCTCGCCTGCAACGGCATGCAGTCAAACGGGGCAACGTCTCGGTTCTGGCGCAGAGCGGCGGGGTCTCTGTCACCTACCTGCTCATGCTCAGCGAGGCCGGGCTGGGCGTCAACAAGATCGTCAGTATGGGGAACAAGACCGACCTGGACGAGGTGGACTATCTCACCTTCCTGCTGGACGATCCCGGCACCGAGATTATCTGCATCCATCTGGAGAGCATCGAGGAAGGGCGGCGGCTGATGGAATTGGCCGCTTCAAGAAGTGGAAAGGCTTCGTCGCCCAAACCGATCATCATGCACAAGGCGAACACGAGCCAGGCAAGCGCACAGATCGCTTTCTCGCACACGGCGGCGCTGGCGAACGACGACCGCATCGTCGACGCGGCACTGCGGCAGGCCGGGATCGCTCGCGCTGCCAGTTTCGACGACGCGGTGGCGCTGGCGCAGGGATTCGTACTGCCGCCGGTGCGGGGCAACGATCTCGTCGTCGTCTCCCGTTCGGGAGGGCACGCGGTGATGGCTGCCGACGCCGTCGAGGCGAGCGGCTTTCGTCTTGCCCCCATCTCTGACGAGCTTCTGACCAGCACGCGCAGCCTGTTTCGGGCCGACGTCATCGCGCTGACCAATCCGCTCGACCTGGGCACCATCTTTGACTTTGAGCTGTACGCTCGCATCGTCGAGGAGAGCGTGCGCGCCCTCGACCCCGACGCACTGTTACTGGTGCATGCATACCACGGCGATAACTCCGATAATGAGATGTCACGCCGGCTGGTCCATCGGCTGCGGAAGTTGAGCCACGAACTCGACAAGCCGGTGGCATTCTGCGTATTCACCCAGCAGGAAAATGTAAAGGCGCTCCGACAAGAAATGGATTTCCCCATCTTTACCGAGATCGAAGCCGCGGTACGGGCATTGGCGGCATCGCGCGACCGCCACACGCGACCGCCACGACTGCTCCCACTGCACCCCCCGCCGGACCAGCGCCCACACGAGGTGGATGGCGTGCTCGCCCGCGACGGAGTGCTGAACACCGACATCGCGCTGGGGCTGTGCGATGCCTATGACATCCCCACCGCCGAGTGGGCCGTGGTGGACAATGTCGAAGGGGCATTGGTGGTCGCCGGCGTCCTGGGCTACCCGCTGGCGCTCAAGGTGCTCTCGGCTGAGGTCTCGCACAAATCGGACGTGGGTGGAGTGGCGCTGGGAATCGGCGATCCGGAAACGCTGCGGACAGAGTTCGCCGCGTTGTTGGCACGAGTGGAGGATCGCGTGCCCGATGCGCAAGTGAACGGCGTACTGATGCAACGTATGCTCTCTGGAGGGCGAGAGGTGATCCTGGGCGGCAAGCGCGACGAGAGCTTTGGGCCGGTGGTGATGTTCGGGATGGGTGGGGTGTACGTAGAACTGTTCGAGGACGTTGCCTTCCGCTTGGCCCCGTTGGCCCGCGAGGACGCCGAGGAGATGGTCGCCGAGGTGAAGGGAAGCCGTCTACTACAGGGGGTGCGAGGCGAGCCATCGTCGGACGTGGAGGCAGTCGTCGAGGCGCTACTGGCGCTGTCGCGACTGCTGGTCGAATGCCCCGAGATCGCGGAGGTGGACGTCAACCCGCTGCTCGTGTTCGAGCAGGGCGCGGCGGCGGTGGACGCTCGCGTGGTCGTAAAGCGGGGATTCCGCAATAAGTCGGACGTAAAAAGTCAACCCAACTAAACCGTGCAGATTAAAAAAACTCAACCCAGAAAAAGCGACACCTCCTGACAGGTTAGGCCCTAACCAGTGAGATTCTTGTTTTTTGTGCAAGAATTTTCATACCAATAACCTTTTTGGCCCCGGCTCGTTTGGGTTAGGGATTAGTTCAGATAGTACAGTCATATCAAATCCCAACCTAAAGGAGGTGCCTGATGTCTATTGTACACCAATACTGTCCGGATACTGAAATAGTTTGAGCGATGAGAACAAAAGCCGCAGTAATCCAAGTAGGTTTTTCGCTCCCCAGCCAGCCAAGATATGAGACAATGCACGCTTGCTGTGCCTGGATGCAAG
>DAOTUB010000074.1:0-51926 GCA_034437455.1 Anaerolineae bacterium
CGGGGGGGATGGTCGGAGGCCGGGGGGGGCGGTGATGGAGTTGAAAGCGTATCCCCTCCAGTCCCAACCCCTCGATGTGGTCGGCCCACAGGTCCGCTTTGGGCGAGAGGCCATAGTAGAATACGCGGGCATGCGTCGCCTCGCTCATCCCGCGCACGTTCTCGTCGTCATAGTTGAGGATGGCCACCCCTTCGGGCGCCGGCGGCAAGGCCTGCACCAATTCCGTCTTGGCCTCGACGATGCGCTCAAAGGTGCCGGCCCGCTCCAGGTGCACCGGCCCGATGATGGTGACGACGCCGACGTGAGGCCGCGCGATACGAGCCAGGTCAGAGATTTCTCCCACGTCGTACATACCCATCTCCAACACGGCGCGCTCGTGCTGGCCCGTCAGGTGCATCAGCGCCAATGGCAGGCCGATCTCGTTGTTAAAGCTGGCCTCGCTCTTGAGCGTCACGTAGCGACGCCCCAGCACTGCCGCCGCCAGTTCCTTCGTCGTCGTCTTGCCCACGCTCCCCGTGATGCCGATGACGCGCAGGGCAGGATGTTGCTGTCGCCAGAAGGTCGCCGCCTGCTGAAGCGCCTGGAGCACATTCCCTGCCTTTATCACCAGGGGGAGTTGAGATTCGAGAGTCGAGAGTTGAGAGTTGACGTCTAGATCGGCCAGATCGAGCGTCAGCGCCTCGGTCTCTACGTCGCGCTCGACGATGGCCGCCACCGCTCCCCGCGAAAAGGCGTCGACGACGTACTCGTGGCCGTCGGCGCGCTCGCCCTTGAGCGCGACGAATAGCGCGCCCGGCTCGGCTTTCCGAGAGTCGATCACCGTGCGTGACACCGGTTGCTCCAGTCCTTCTGGCCGCGCGCCCGTCAGTCCCTCGATTACGTCTGCCAACGTCAACATACCATTATTTCCCCGATCATTCGCGCAAGCGACTCATCTGCCCGGAAAGAGAGGCAATAATCCGCTGCGCATCTTCGATCATAAGCTCAGCTGCGTCAGGAGTGATGTGTTTGCCGGTCTGCGCCTCGACCTCGTGGATGAAGGCCTGCAAGTTGTTGATTGCCACGTGTAGCTGACCGGTTTCCAATTTACGCTGCGCGGCCTCCAGCTTGGCGTCCAAACTCTGCACGATGCCGTGCGCGCCGGGGCCATAGATGCCGCCTTCGGCGTACAGTCGGTGCTTGAGGTCTATCAAGCCCGAGAGCGTCGTGGTGACGGAGAACGTAACGGTCCGGCTTGCAACGCGCCCGGCCCCATCACGCGCAGCCAGACCAAACTCGTGTGCGCCATAGCCCAGCGCCAGAGTGTCTATTACCCGCCCGTTGGTCACGGGCTGCGTGTCCAGGGTGGCGGTGATGGCAGCCAGACCAGAATAGGGGTCGGCGGCCCGGTAGTCCAGCGTGAAAGTGGCGCCGCGGGTATAGGCGATGGGCTGCGGCGTGGCGACCACAAGGGCAGGCGGGCTCTTGTCAATCTTGACGACGAAGGATAGGATTTCCTCATCAGCGGAGCCGGCCAACCTCACCCGCCGGGCTTCCCAGTCAAACGGCCCGTCCACAACCTGCGCCGGGCGAATTTGCACCAGACTCTCGCCCTCGGTCGTAACGGTGAACGGTGTGGTGAAGGGATGCCAGTCCCCCAGGTTCAGGCGGTACTCGATCCGCGGCATCACCATGCCGGACGGGACGGTGAACGATACTTCCACGTCAGACACGTACCAGCCGTTGTCGCCGTCGGGCTGCGGGGCGTCGAGAACGATGGTGGCCAAAGAAGCCAGCGGGGGGTGGTTCTTCATGATGAGGGGGAAATAGACCCGCGACACCTCTTCCACCACCAGCACGGTCACATCCACTGTCTGAGGACTCCACCACGTCCCCTCCGCGCCGCTGACGGCGACCTGAGCGGCGTACGCGCCGGTAAGGAGGGCGCTACTGTCCACGACCACCGACAGGGTGGCCTGGCCATCGCCGCCGGAAGGCGTGACTTCCAGCCAGGGTTGATCTTTTACAACCGACCAGTGCAGAGTACCCCCACCCTCGTTCTTCACCGTCACGGCGCAGGTGTAGAGACCAGGCTCGTCCACGTCGATCAGGTAAAGGAGCGAGAGGGGGCTGACCACCAGATAGGGAGTGGTTCTCACCTCGGTCTGAACCGGATCGGACCAGTCCCCTTCGTTACCGAGCACGTCGCGGGCGCGGCAGCGGAAGGAATAGGTGTGATGGTTCTCCCCAACAAAGCTGGCCGTGGTCTGGGAGGAAGGGATATCCGTCAGCCAGTCCGTCCAGGGGCCTGCCCCGTCCTTGTACTGCACGTCGTAGCTTTCGAGACCCGCCGCCGGGGGAGGGTCGAAGGCCTGCCAGCTCACGTCGAAAGAAAGGGTCGTCACGTAGGAGGGCAGCGCGCCGACGTCGGCGGCGGGAGCGGTGGTATCCACGTAGAACGGGCCCAGGTGAACCGCGCCGGCAGCCCAGTTTTCGGCATTGTCCCTGGTGCGGACGTGAAAGTAGTGGCTGGCGCCGTCGTCGAGGGCGGTGGTAAAACTCTCGTTCCTGGTGTCCACAGTGGTGTCCGGCAGCGCGCTGGCGGAGGTATCCCAGAGGACGGAATAGCCGTAGACGCCGCTGCCCGGATCGGACGCCCCCGACCAATACACCGTTATGGCGTCGTCGTTCGACCACTCTGCGACCGCGTGGCTGGAGCTCTCGACGTTGGTGGGGTTATCAGGAGGGGTAGTGTCCTGCACGGCGACGAACAGGGACAGCGGCTCGTAGACCGGCTCGTCATCCAGGTCCTCGAACCAGGTGTACCCGCCGTCCTCCCACAAGACCATGTCCCACTTTAATTGGTAGTTACCGGGCGTGGTCGGAGCCAAAAGATAAACGGAGCGCGTCGCGCTATCCCCAAAGGGAAGGTCGGCGCCTATTGAAGCGGCGTCGGGGTTCTCCAACACCAGGTCGCCGCCGTGATACCAGCGATAGCCGACACTGATCCTGGGGTCGCCGCTCACCGGCCAGTCGAGGCGGCCGCTGTTGCGCGCGGTGAGGTGGACCCAGTGGGCGCTGCCGACCTCCATCGCGCCTGGGGTGTCGTGGTCGGGGTAGGTAGCGTCGTATTCGGGGACGCGCACCCAGGCCAGTCCCAGGCCCAGGCGGGGGCTTTCCCCGCTCGTGTTAAAGAGATTCACCCGCATCTTGTACTCGCCCGTCTCGTTGGCGATAAAGTCCACGATCTCATAGTTGTTGCGCACAGAATCGGAGGATGCAACCATGTCCCCGGAAGGGGAAACGATGTACATGTCGAAATCGGTGGAGAGAGGATCGCTGCCATCGGTCTGAAAGTCCACGCTGGGATTAGAGTCCCACGCGAGCACTGCGCGCACCCGCTCGCCCGCGTTGGCCCAGGTACCGCCAACGTCCCAAAAGCCGTCGCCGGCGTGAAAATCATAGCTCGTTTTGATATCATCGAATGGATTATCAAGCGCATCAAAGTTCATAATGTCAGAAATATTGTGGTAGCACCAGCCGCCGTTCTGAAAGACGGAGAGGGCGTAGGAGACGTCAATGCCCCCGGCACCGTCTTTGTCGCTCAACCGCGCCCCTCCTTCAATGTTGTTGACCGCCGAGGCCATGATGATGGCTTTTATGGCTTCGGGGTTGGCGCGGATATCCCAATATCGTTCTATCAACAGCGCCGCCAGCCCAGTCACTTGTGGGGCGGCAAAGCTGGTTCCGCCTTGAACCCGGAAACCGTCGTTCCCTAGATCGGTGTCAACAGTAGTCACATTTCCCACGGCGACAACCTCTGGTTTCTCCCGGTCGCCAGTAATGTCCTGACCGTCAATGTATGGGTCCACATAGCACGAATCTATCAACATTTCGTCGTTTGACCAATTAGCGTCGTTGCGATCATCGAAGGCACCGACGGTGATGACGTTGTAGGCGTGCGCCGGGCTCTTGATATTCACTCCCCAGATATCGCCTGTGTCATTGCCGGCTGCGATCACGACCGTGGGATCACGCTGCCGAACCAGATAGTCGAGAATTCGATCTTCCGGGCGCATCTTGAGCGTGCCGGTGGTGGAAAAACTAGCATTGACCACAAAGGCCCCTTGATCTACGGCCCAATTGAGACCCGATTCAAAGTACTCATATGAACCATCAAGCACTCTGGCGCTGACAAGCGAACGACTGCCGTAGGCGATGCCCCGGTACTGAGGGAAGTCCGGGTGGTCACCGACGATCACCCCGGCCACGGCCGCAGCGTGCTGACTTGTACTCTCATCTACGTTCGCAGCCACGATCTTGCCCTGGAGCGCGCCGTGGGAAACATCAGTACGGATAATACCGCCTTCCACAATGGCAATGGTAACACCCGCGCCGATGCAGCCGTGCCAATCGCAGAGGTCGCTGTCCCATACCTCGGAAGCGCGGATAGTTGACGCGGTCGAGTCCAATGCTGAATGAACCTCCACCGCCCCCCAGTAAATGGTGCCCAGACCCTCCAGTGAAGCCTCGTTTAATTCCAGGACGGCGCTTTTAGGCAACTTTGCGTACACGCCGGGGAATAACTCAAATGGTTGTGGTTCGTGCCCTCTGGCCTTCAGAAAATCCACAACTGGCTGTGCGGCGTCCAGGTGAGCCTGATCCAGCAAATCATTGTAGTCTGTATGCACTCGTTCGAACAATTCCGGCTCCAGGTGTACCAGAGAACCGTTTTCGTGGACACCGTGCCCGCCAGCAAAGCGGTACTCCGCTGCCAGTTTGGGGTAACGCTCTGCCAATTGCGTGTCCACCCACCTGTAGTCCACCCCCTTGACCCATATCAGCACCGGTACTTTATCCCCAGGGTTCCTGGTTTGCAAGAAATAGTACAAGGCCGGCTCCAGACGCCCGTACTGGGCCTTGCTGGCCTCAAACTCCGCTCTCTTCAAGGCCTCCGCGTCCACCTCCTCGCCCTCAGCGTTGAGAGCAACCCCGTAGATAGCCTCCCCTTCCACGTCAGTCACCTTCACTTGCCAGAAGATGACCCCCGTGAGCGGATAGCTCTCCAGTAGATCGTTGGCTAATTGCAGATTTCCTATTGCTACACCTTCTCGTCGGGCGACGCACTCCAAGGCGTGGTCGCCGTACCGGGTGCGATAGACGGCCCTCTCGGCCTCCCAAAGCGCCTCCATCTCCAGGCCGCCCAGCATCCTTCCTGTCTCGGTGTCTACGATCACCTCGTAAAGCAGTTGTCCTCCCCTCTCTCGGTCCAGCACCAGGTTACGCGAGAGGGAATGGCCGCTTAGAACCAATTCTTTGCTGAATTGATCAGCCAACTCCAGCCGTTCGGCAGAGACATGCACGGCCTGGGAGACGCGAGTTAGTACCTCCTGAGCGTTGAAAAGTGGAGTAGACGTGGGCTGCGCTACCGGCTGGACAGATGGCAGTTGGGCCTGTAATTGAGGCGGCAAGTTCCCCATACCAACGTAGAGCAAGGCCACCATCAAGCAGACCAAGGGCATAATTTTGAACGCGGTTCCTCTGGACATATTTTGGTTTTCCTGGATACAATCACGCTATCTATGGAATGAAGTGCTTCTGTCGCATAATCTCCTTGCCGTCGGCAACAAGGACAAAAATGAAATTGCCCTCGAGATCAGACGTTTTCCTGACCCTCAGCACGTAGTAAGGAGAAGTGACTGCCGGTCCTACTCCTACAATCTCTCCAGGAGCTGGCGTCGGCGGCGTCAGGAACTCGGCGTAAACAGTGATGATATCATCATATAATCTCACATCAATTACTTTGACAGAGTACCTTGTCGTCATCTTCTTCCCTTGAAAGACTGCGACGACAAGATCTGTACGAAAATTTGTGTTCTGCACAGATTCCAAATGAGGAGATAGCAGCAACTCTTCGAATTCAGAAACTTGTTCTAGAGTTACAGCTATCTTCATCGTAGGAATAACTTCTTTGTAATCTGACGAAAAATCTCTAGAAGCAATTTCCTCCCACTCCAGGCTTTCCCCGGGCGGTGTCGGGGTGGGGGTTGGGCCACACCCGGCGACCAGCAACACGGTTGCGAGAACTGCCAACAGAATTGCACCGGCCAATTTGCCCATCGGCTGTACCCCTTCCTTCATAGGATGGCGTGGCTTTGCCACACGCTCTCCTCGCCCTCGGCGTTGAGAGCAACCCCGTAGGTAACCTCCCCTTCCACGTCAACCACCTTCACCTGCCAGAAAATGACCCTTCACTCTGTCGCCTCTGCTACTATGTTGTCATCCCCGGGCGGAATCCCCAGCACGGTGAACAGCCGCGTCGCCAGCCGGTGGAACGTCCACGCCGCCGTTTCTGAAGCCCAGTGCGACGTCTTGGGCCGATCCAGTTTGATCAGGATGACGAGCTGGGGATCGGGCACCGGGCCAAATCCAACGAAGGAGGTGATCGTCTCATCGCTCAAGTATCCGCCAGGGACGGGAATCTCGGCCGTGCCCGTCTTGCCCGCCACGCGATAGCCCTCCACCATAGCATGAGGGTCTCCCTCCTCCACCGTGCGCACCAGTATCTCGGTCAGCGCGCGCGCCGTCTGCGGGGAGATTACCTGCTTTTCGACCGTCGGCTGGAAAATGGAGACGGCGCCGTCAGGAGCGATCCGCCGGCGCACGATGTGAGGCCGCATCCGCGCCCCATCGTTCGCCACCGTCGCCGCCGCCACGATCATCTGGAGCGGCGTCACCGCCACGCCCTGCCCGAAAGAATTCGTGCCCAGGTATCCATCATACCAGTTTTCGTAATCATCCGGCGTCCACACCTGGCCGGCGACCTCGCCCGCCAGGTCGATCCCCGTCGTTCGCCCGATACCAAAGGCCCGCAGGTAACGATAGAACAGATCCGCCCCCATCTCGGTGCTCAACCAGGCCGTCCCCACGTTGAGCGAGTCGATCAGAATGTCGGTCACCGCCATATCTCCGGCTGGATGGTAGGCGGCGTTTTTGATCACGTGTCCCCCCACCTCGATCCAGCCCTCGTCGTAGTAGGTCGTCTCCGGAGTCACCACCCCCGCGTCGAGCGCGGCGGCCACCGTCAAAATCTTGAACACGGAGCCAGGCTCGTACTGCCGGCTCACAGCCGGATCCTCGTAAACGGATGGCTCCTCACTCATAAAATCGAGAAATCTTCCCGGCGCGTAATCAGGCAGGCTGGCGAGCGCCAGAATCCCAAAGGTGCGCGGGTCCATCACAATGATCGTGCCGCCATCGGCCTGGTACGCCTCCACCGAGTAGGCCAATTCTTCCTCGACCAGCCCCTGCACGGTCCGGTCGAGCGTCAGCTCCAACTCGGTCCCTGGCTTGGGCAACACGACCGGTGTCGCTTCCCAGGGGATCAACGCGCTGGCCGTATCCACCGGTCCCTCTCGTTCCACCCGCTCCGGCTGGAGCGAGACGTCGTAAAATCCCTCAAGCCCATAATAACCGCGACCTGCGGCGCTATAAAAGCCGAGCACGTGCGACGCCAGCGAGCCTTCGGGGTAATCTCGCTTCCAAAGAGGACGCGCGGTGATGCCCGGCAGGTTCAAGGCTTCCAATTGCTCCTTTGTCTCTTTCAAGACCGGAGAGGCGAGCGGAACCCACAGGCTATCGGTATCCAGTTTCCGCTCAATATTGGCGGCCGGCACGTGCAGGAGCATACTCAACTCGTGGGCCACGTTCTCCTTGTTCATCACGTACACAGGGGCCGCCTCGATGGAATACATCACCTTGTTCCCGGCCAACAGGCGCCCATTTCGGTCGCGGATCACGCCTCGCGGTGGTTCGGCCACCGTGACCGCCCGCACGCGCTGCTCCACCGCCCACTCCTGGTAGAAGCGGTGATCCCAAATCTGCACCTTGAACAACTGCGCCACAATCACCAGCACGCAGCCGATCAGCAGGACACTCACTAACTGTAAACGGCGTCTCGGTCCTTCCGCCATGGAACCATTCCCCCGATCAATGAACAATGAAGCGATGAACAAATCGGTTCTGCGAACCGATCTACTCTTTCAGTGGAAAAAACTCGACGCGCTCGGCAGGCGCAAATCCCGCTTCTATCGCCCGCTCCATCAAGCGAGAGACGGAACTTTGCCGGGCGATCTGTACCTCCAGGTGCTCGTTCTCCCTTTGCAACCGAAATAGCTCGACCTGTAACTGCTCGATGTGACGTCCCTGAGCTGCCGTCCGGCTGACGAGCATCAGGTAGCAAGCGGCGACCAGTGTCAGCGCCACAAGGAACATGGATACATAGAGCACGGCGCGCGAGTCCGGCTCGAACCGACCGCGCTTGACGCCGTGGGTGACCCATTGCATAAAATCAGACATGATCCGCCCCCTCCCTTCTCTTCTCTGCTACCCTCAACCGCGCCGAACGCGAGCGTGGATTGGCAGCGACCTCCTCCTGTGTCGGCCTCATCGGCTTGCGCGTGATCGTCCGCAGCGTGGCTCGATGGTCGCAGGTGCAGATCGGTAACTCGGGCGGGCAGATGCAATCGCGGCTCTCCCGACGTATGAACTGTTTCACGATGCGATCTTCGAGCGAGTGAAAGCTGATCACCACCAACCGGCCGCCCGGCGCGAGTACCTCCACGGCCTGGGGCAATGTTTCTTCCAGCGCCGCCAGTTCATCGTTGACAGCAATGCGCAACGCCTGGAAGGTCAGGGTGGCCGGGTGAATGTGCCTTCTCCGCCGCCCCACCGCTCGCTCGATGACGGAAGCAAGCCCGCCCGTCGTATGGATCGGGCGGGCGGCGACGATCGCTTCGGCGATGCGGCGCGATCGTCTTTCCTCGCCGTAGCGGTATATCAGGTTCGCCAACTCCTCGGACGAAAGATAGTTGACGAGATCGGCTGCGGTCTGTCCGCTCGTCGTCGAATCAAAGCGCATGTCGAGCGGTCCATCTCTGGCAAAGGAAAAGCCACGGTCGGGGTCGGCCAATTGAATGGATGATAGCCCTAAATCGAACAGAACGCCGTCCGCGGGAAAAAACCCACGCTCAGGCGCAATAGCCGCCAGGCGAGTGTACGAACTGTGTACAAGCACAACCCGCCCCGCGTAAGAAGCCAGCCGAGCGCCGGCCATCTCCAACGCTCCTGGATCCCGGTCCAGACCCAGTACCCGCCCATCAGGAGATGAAGCGGACAAGATCTCGGCTGTGTGGCCGCCCCCTCCTACCGTCGCGTCTATGTAGCGCCCTCCCGGCCTGACTCGCAAGCCATCGAGCACCTCATTTAAAAGAACAGGAATGTGGATAGGCTCCACCTCTCCCCTCGCCAATTTAGGGTTTGTCGATTCAAGATTTTTGGATCGTCGTTCCCCCAATCTCCAAATCTACAATCCATACACCTTAAATCCCCAGAATTGCCCATTCCTCACTGTCCACGTCCGCTCCCTCGACGCGCTCCCGCTCCTTGGTCCAGGAGTCGGGATTCCAGAGTTCGATGTAGTTGTTCAGTCCGGCGATGATCACCTCTTCATCAAATTTGGCGTACTCTCGCAAGCGCGGGGGGATGAGGATGCGGCCTTGTTTGTCGGGGACGGCGTCAGAGGCATTGGCAAAGACCAGGCGGCGAAAGGCGCGGGCGCGCCGGTCGGTCATTGGCAGTTCGCTCACCTGCTTTGCCAGACGTTCCCACTCTTCCAGGGGATAGATCGCCAGGCAGGGGTCAATCCCACGAGTGACGACGAGTCCGACAGCCAGGCCAGCCCGAAATTTGGCGGGGATGGTCAGTCGCCCTTTGTCGTCAATGATGTGGATGAATTCTCCCAGAAACATCTATTGTGTTCCCCCACGTGAGAGTACCAATGCCCGGCCTTGAGGAGGCGGTTACCCACTTTACCCCACTTCGCCCCACTAGTCCCCCCTATTATACACTAATTTCCCATTTTTGCAATACCTGGGGGAAATCTTTAAGGTTCTGGAGGCCCAAATGCCCCACATATACAGCACAGCAACTGGCAGGCCACAATATATGGGGGAGCGCGGCAGGCAAAAACTTTGGGGGGAGCACTACTGTGACATGAAGCAAAGTACCGACTGTCCAGGGACCAAGGGGGACTGCGAGCCAGCTAGAGGTTTCTTATCGGCGACGGCAAAGGCGAGTCCCAATTCCTCCAGGGTCTCTCGCGTAGGTCGGCCCGTTTCCAAGTCCCAACCGCGCACGCTGTAATACTCGCGCAGCATCGCGTCCAGGTCAGGCGCGTATCCCTCGGTCGGGCCTTCCAGTGGTTGAAGGAGCAGCTTGGGCAATCGCTCGCTGGCGCAGGTCAATCCCAACCGGCAATTGAACGCTCGCTTCAGGTTCCAGATGCGCCGACCCGCGCGCAATGTCTCGGCGATGTCCCACTCGCGGCCCGTGGCGGCGTTCAACAGGGCCACCACATCGCTGACCGGCACGGCGGCAAAGATACACAGAACCGAACTGTTGCACACCGAGCGCCAGTCCTGATGCACCGCCACGTGCGCCGCCTTGCCCTGCTCCTGACGATGCTCCAACAGTGGGATACTCAATTCGTCATCCGTCTGGCCGAATTCGACCATGTAATAGTCGCTCTGATTGTGGCAGGCCCCACGCGGCGACGTGGCGTAGACGAGCGCCATCGAGGAGAACGCGCGCGGATCGTGATACGGGACCTCCAGCCCGTTGACCTGCACGGCCAGTTCCTCAACGCCAAAGCGCCGCCCCAACGCCAACGAGCCTTGCGCCAGCAGCGAACCAAAACCCTCCTGCCGCACCAGCATCTCGATCAGCCGGGCAACCATGTCCGCGTCGCCCCAGGCCAGTTCCAGGCCGCCGGTATCCTGCGGTTCGATGATGCCCTGGTCGAACAGGTAGACGGCAAAAGCGATGGTGCCGCTGGTACTGATGGTATCCAGGCCGTAGCGGTCGCACAGATGGCCCAGGTGGGCGATGGCAGCCAGGTCGTCGATCAGTAACTGAGGACCAAAGCCGCAGATGGTCTCGTACTCCGGGCCGTCGATCTCTGGCCCCTCGGCGATCTGCACGCGCCGCCCGCAGCCGATCACGCAGCCGTGACACGACGAGGGTCCCGTCAGGATCGTCTCGGCCATCGCCGCCCCGCCGATCTGACCGACAGCCGGGAAGCCGCCCTGGGTAAAGTAGCGCGCGGTCAGGCTGCCCAGCATCTCGAAATACTCGGCGCCAGAGGCGGTGCCGCCCAGCCGCATCCCGACCGACCGAAAGTGTTCCTTCAGCTCGCGGTTGACGCGACGGCGCAACTCGCGGTATCTCTCTGGATCGAACAAGTACGGCTTGCCTTGGCCTCGCACAGCAATTGCTTTGAGATTTTTGGAACCCATCACGGCCCCCAGTCCGGCGCGCCCGGCGGCCCGGCTCTGACCGGTGACGATGTTGGCGAAGGGAATCAGGCGCTCTCCGGCAGACCCAATCGCCGCCATCCGCGATCGAGGCTGATCAAGTTCGTCTCGGATGGCCGACTGAGTGGCATAGGTATCGGTCTGGCCCCAGAGATGGCTCGCGTCCCGCAGTTCGACCCCATCATTATGAATCCACAAATAGACAGGTTCGTTGGCTCGCCCGGTGATCAGCAGTCCATCGTAGCCCGCAAAGCGCAATTCCGGTCCCCAGAAACCGCCACAGTTCGATTCGCCCCACAAGCCGGTCGCGGGCGAGCGGGCGCAAACGACAAAGCGCCCCACCGACGGGCCGCCGGTGCCGGTCAACGGGCCGGTGAGGAAAAACAAGGGGTTGTCGGGACCCAGGGGATCCGTATCCGGGCCGACCAGATCCCACAGATAACGAATGCCCAGCCCACTGCCGCCGATATAGTCGCGGACGTAGGATTCGTCGAGAGGTTCATCCCACAGGTTTCCCGTGCTGAGATCGACGCGCAGGATTTTGCCTACGTGGTCATTCATGATTCACACTCCATCCGCCTGATACGCCCGCGGCTGTGGATCACCCGCACGTGATCCAGCGCCGGATCGCGGGCGGCGCGGCGCACATTGTAGATCGTCACGGGGCGAAAGAGCGGCCAATCGGCCGGCGACGTGATGGCGTCCTCGGGGCACTTGTATTCACAGGTCAGGCACAGCAGGCAATTGCTCCCCCAGATCGGGCGTCCATCCTCGCCTGGGGTGACATTCCCGGTGGGGCAACATTTCGCGCAGATGCCGCAGGCGGTGCAGGCATTTGCATTCACCTTGAAGAACCGGACGTATACGTGATTCGCCAGCCAGCGATTCGTCAGAAACCGCTCCAGCCGATAGATGATCGACGGTGGCGGGTCATCTTTCGGCCTGACATAGCGCTTGCCGGCGACGCGCTCGGCGACTTGCCGTCCAAAGGCTTCGGCCTGGGCCAGCTCCTCCACCGTAGGATGATCGGGCGAGAAAAGATACCCCGCCTTGAGATAGATCAAGGCATAGTCGGCCCCCAGGCAGTGAAAATAGCCCACCTCCCTCGCTCCCCTACGAGCCAGGGCGCGCCGCACGACGTTGCCAGCAGCGCCGCGGTAGGTTCCGTGCAGCATAAAGACAAACGCCGGGAGCCCATCGAGGTCCGGCAGGCGATTCACGTAATCCATCACGTTGAAGGGCGGGCGATAATAGTATACCGGCGTCCCGATACCCAACAGATCGTACCCGTCGAGGGCTGGCGGCTGCCCGTCCTTCATATTGCACAGATCGACCTGATACCCCGCAATACGCAGGCCAGCGGCGATCCGTTCCGCCGCCTGGGCCGTCGTCCCGCCCTGCGAGAAATAGACAATCAGACACCTGGGCATCGAGCTAGCGCCGGAACAACCCGCCCAACGTCACGCGGAAGAAACGGACCACGTTAAAGATCACGTAATGGTAGGCAAAGCTGACAAAGATGTGCCGGTTCAGATAGGGCATCTTGGTCCGCCCCAGGGCCGAGACAAAGAGAACGTTCTCCGCTACAGAGACCGGGCAGCCGGGCACGCGGACGACCTGCTTCCCCCGGTGACGGAGCCACAGCCAGAAGAACTTGATGATCTTGGCCAACAGATCGCCGCTCTTGGCATGAAGGGGATCTCCCTGCTCGCGAGACGTGTAGGTGGAGGATATGTGGACCGGCTTGCCGGCGATCTCGCCGTCGAAGGCGGCGCAGTCGCCCATAAAGAGCACTCGCTCCTCCGGCGAGGCTTCGATCTGCCGATCGCGCACATCGCCAAAGGCGACGTGGAGCGGGCGAACCTCGTGGTAGACGTTCGGCTGCATGACCTCGATGATCTGTATCGCCTCGAAGAGAGCGCCAGGGCATCCTCCCCAGCAATAGTCGTGTGAGCCGGGCGGCGGGCCGGCGTAGGTGGTGATGTTGCTTTGGGGACCGTTAAAGATGTCCTCCACCGTACCCAACGTCAGTTCGAACCCCTCCGCCCGCGCCTCCTCCAGCGTCACGTCTCCCGCCACCTCGATCTGATCCAGGTCGAGCGGCCCCAGCCCGCGGTCCCCTGCCAGCCGGATGTAATCCACGTCGTCGGGACCCAGCCCCACGATGTGACTGCAAATCACGTCGGTGGCGACGGGGTTGACCGCCATCACGATGAGGCCGAGAGGAAAGGGCTTGGGCGTGAGCATCGTCTTTGCACCAGCGATGATACCATCCATGGCGATCAAGCCCGGCGAGACCACCTGCTGAAGGTCGACGATCTTGTTCTCCAGCATATAGTCGTGGTCGATCAGCCGATGCTTGTCGTCCTGGATGCCGATCAGGTTCTTGAGCGCAAAGGTCACTTTGACCCAGGGCTGGGCCTTGAACTTGGGGGTGTTGACAAAAAAGTCGCACTCGGTGACGGAGCGGGGAACGTAGATGAAGGGCCGCAGAGCAGGCGGCGATTCCAGCCGCACCTCGACCTGCGGCTCCTCGTCGAAATAGTAGACCCGCACCCGGTGGCGACGCAGGACGGGATTGTACCCTGCCTCGGCAAAGGCGTAGCGGGTGGGAATGGTGATCCCACACCGCTCCCCCACCGACAGTTCCGTGATCTCATCGCCATGCCGTTTCAGGGCAGAGAGCAGCCCATCGAGAAATTCGGGGCGGGTGTAGGCGTGGGCAAAGTAGAGCGGGTGGGCGATGACGGTGTTCGGCTTGACCATCGTGCGTCCTCGCGGCTGCACGCCCAGGTCTGTCAACCCCTCGCTGATGATGCCGGCGATCCGGTCCGGGTCGTACTCGTCGCATCTCCGCAGGATCACTTTCGGTTTCATCGGGCCGCCTCACCCGGGGAACTCGGTCTCGACGCTGGCGCAGCAGGCGATGATCTCCTTGGCCGCCCTGGGGTAGCGCATGATCTTCATCATGTTCCCCTTCAGCTTGAGCTTGCGCGTCATCATACCCTGGATCGGGTCGAGTTTCCCCTCGATCACCTGCCGCCAGACGTTGAAAGGGGCGCGAAGGACGAACTCGGCCTCCCGCTCGTCCTCGCCGGCGAGGAGCGCCGCCCCCGTACTCTTGCCATCGCGGAGGCCGAGAAACATGTAGGTCGTGTCCGCGTAGGTTTCGTCAGGCTCGACGATAAAGACAAAGTCGCCCTCCCAACCTTTGGCCGACTGTTCGTAGGATTCGCTGCTGTTGAGTTGGTGGGTGAGTTCTTTGATCCATTCGTCGGATGGGAATTTGAGCGCCATTGATTTACTCCTTGTAGAATATTTGAGCGTCCGGCGAAGCATTTCGCCGCGCCTGGACATGATAATGCACTCCGGTCCGAATTATTCCATCCTCGTCAGCGTACTCTTTGCGCGAGAGATGCAAATCATCAAGGACAAAATCGACCAGCGTCCGCTGCATCCCGGCCACGGTGGCGTGATAGATGACGTTGTAGGAAACCAGGCCATCGAAAGCGCCATTGGGGAAAGGGAGCGTCTCCATATCGTGGCGGGCCAGGGTCGCGCTCAATTCTTCGCGGGCCAGCCAAGCGGCGCAGGCCGCCAGACCCGAGGGGACAGCGTCGGTCGCGGCGACGGCAAAGCCCCTGCGCGCCAAACTCACCGCGCACCGTGCGCCAGTATCCCGTGTCAAGGTCGGCCCACAGGGATTCCCAACCCTAGGTCGATTGGAACGATTCCACAATCGAAAGAAGAGACCAGGATGCGCTCTATCCCAGGCCCGTGATCTGCTTGAGCACGGCCAGCACACCCAGAGACACCTTGATGGCGTCGCCCGGCTGCACAGCGGGCAATCGCTCTTTACCCTCCTCGTCCACCTCGACAGGGGTCGAGCGTAGATAGAGATAGGCAGCGCCCACGCCCAGGAGGGCCCCCAGGACGCCGCCAAAGATCATGACTTGCGTTCGCAACTTCATCTATTGCCTCCCTTGACAAGTTTCGTAACTACGTTGAACCACCCCTGGACCGTCGCCAGGGCAGAATTGAGCACCAGGATGGGCCGGACGATGGCCGCCATCGCCAGTTCGACGTAGGCCCGCCCCAGCTCCAGGTACGCCTGGGCGATTTTGAACCAACTGGGCAGATTCTCGTGTTTCAGCAGTTGCCACAGGCCGTAGACCAGAGCACCGAACAGCGCCAGCGGCACCAGGGCCAGGATGAACGCCTCGACGGCGAGAAGAATGAGAGATAAATCACGCAATAGGTTCATATCATTTGGCCTCCAATGGCTGCTCCAGATTGTTCAGAAACTGTAGAATTTCACCTTTTGTTTGCTCCCAAATCTCTGACAGTGGCATCACCAACTCTTCCAACTCGCCCCAATCCAAAAAGAACGAGTACGAGTGCCGGTAGAAATGCCTGAAACCCAAATAGTTGGCTAACTGATGAACTGTGCCCACTGTCAGAACTGGCCCCCTGCTTGAGGTCGTTTCCATCATACGAGTGAGCAGATCACGATGCCACTGAGCACCCTCAGGAACATCTTGATCTATCCTCTTGGCAATGACCAGAAAAATGCTCTCCAATCCATTGTAGAACGAATGCAAAACAGAAGCCACAGCAGTGACCTTTACCAGATCGGGGGATTTCCTCTGTACCTGTTCCAAGAGGTCAACGTATGACGCAAAGAGACGATCCACTTGTTCAACCTCGAAGCGGATCTGAGAAACGACTTTGTCAACCAATTTGAAGCAACTCTCCTTCACTCTCCAGGTAGCGAGCAAAAGCATTCCGCCCGTCCAGATTAACCAAATCTACCGGATAATCCAGTTCAAGCAAAAGTCTGCCTAAAAGATAAAAGTATTTCCCTTTAGGACAGCCCCGGATGGCTAAATCAATGTCTGACCTGCCTCCAGTTTCTCCGGCAGCGAGGGAGCCGAACAGAAAAATGTCAGTACATCCAGCCCCTTTGAGTATCTCAATAGCCCGACGAATATTTTTCTGATAAGGCTCAGCCAGTTGGATTTGCTCATTCATAATCACCACCCCACAACGAGAGACAGCCGATCAAACGAGTAGATCCGTAGACCGTCGTCCATCATCTTTCGTTCAAGGCAACATTTTCCTCCAGAACACCAGGCGCCTGGCCCTGAAGTCCAACCGAGCGGTACACCACCGCCGCCAAAATCAACGCGATCAATAACTGAACGGTATCTACGCCGTGCGTGAACCAAAGATTGGCCGAGTATGCAGCCTCGGTGGACCGCAACGCGATGCTCGCAACGACGTCGGCGCTGACCAGGGCGACGAGCGGAGGCAGCAACAACCCCAGGACTCGACCGCGCATCGTAGCAGAACGGAGCACCCAGATCGGCGCAACGATGAGAAATCCCAGAGCCGGGATAAAGGACAAGAGAATCCTCGCCCGCTCCAGCGTCGCGCTCGGCTCCCAGTAGGCCCAGAAATCGACCGAGTACGTCAGATCGAGGATCCCTTCCACCAGGGCGAACTCGAAGGCGGCGACGACGAGCGCCACGACGATGCCATCGCGCCGGGCCAGCGGCAAGCAGATCGCGACGGGCGCCAGGAGCAAGCCCAACCACCAGAGTTGCGTCGGCAGAAGGGCCAACAGATGCGCCCATGTATCCGGCGCACGAGCCGTGATCGCCTCGACGATCACAAAAATCAAGCTGACCAGGACCAACGAGCCTACAAGCATCCATCCCGATCTGGGTACGTGGATGGGGCGTCTTCTGTGTGTCTGGTACACGGAGAAAACAGCGAGCGCGATAAGCCCAATCAACATCAGCACCGGAGGCGCCGATTGCCAGAACGAGCTTTGTGGATTTCCAAACAGAGCGAGCAAGGCCACTATCAATCCGGGCATCTCGAGGAGAACGATTCCCAGCGAGGGGAAACTCCAAACGGCAAACCAACGCTCGACGACCAGACCCACGATGACGATGGCCAACGCGATGTACACGGGGATCAAATCGTTCTGCACGACAGCCTGCTGAACCCCCGGCAGGAACCATCCCAAAAGGCCGCTGTGCGCGCCGACGATGAGCAGCCCCGGCAAAATAGCCAACGCGACTGTTCCCCACGAAAGGGGAACGACTGAACGATCTTTCATTTCGATCCTCAATTTGCGGTACGGTACGCTTTTGGTTTTGGTGCGCTAATGTGCTCGTTACTCAGTATAACCCTTCTCGCCCTATCCGTCAACTCCCCATCACCCGCGCCATCGTCTTCAATACAACCATCAACTCCTGCCGCCAGTCCTGCTCCAGCGGCAACCAGATCCCACGACGGCTGATGCTGACCCGCCCCTGGAGGACGCGCTGGAGACCCTCACGGTTGGGAAAATCCCCCCCACCCGATTTCAGCGCCAAGCGGCCATTATCGACGCTGATGGTTCCCACCCTGGCGTCCCGCGCCAACGCCTTTAAGCGCAACTGGTACATCAGGTTCTGCGCCGGATTGGGCAGCGGCCCAAAGCGGTCCGATAGTTCCTTCTCCATCTCGTCAATCTCCGCCATCGAGTTCAGTTCCCCCAGGCGACGGTATACCTTGAGACGGAGCCACGTGTCGGCGACGTAATCCTCCGGCAGGCGCACCGGGATGGGCAAGTCAATGCGGATGTCTGTCAGCGGGTCGGGGGGCGGTGGTTTGCCCTCGCGCTGCGCTCTCAACTCCTTGACCGCTCGCGTCAGCAGCCGAGTGTAGAGGTTAAAGCCGACGGCAGAGATCTGGCCCGATTGGCGGGTGCCCAGGATGTCGCCGGCGCCGCGAATCTCCAGGTCTCGCATGGCGATGGTATATCCGTCTCCCAGGCCGGTCGCCTCGCGGATCGTCTCCATCCGCTGGCGCGCGTCGGGCGTCAGGCGGCTCGACGGCGCGTGGAAAAAGTAGGCATACGCCCGCTGCGCGCCCCGCCCCACCCGTCCCCGCAACTGGTAAAGTTGCGCCAGTCCAAAACGATCGGCCCGCTCGACGATGAGCGTGTTGGCGTTAGGGATGTCGAGGCCGCTCTCGATGATGCTGGTGCAGATCAACACATCCACCTCCCCGGCGACGAAACGGAGCATCACCTCCTCCAGATCGGATTCCCGCATCTGGCCATGGGCCACGGCGAAGGTCGCCTCCGGCGCCAGCTTCTCCAACCGTCGGCGCGCCATCCGGATCGTCTGCACGCGGTTGTGAACGTAAAAGACCTGCCCGCTCCGCTCCAGCTCGCGCAGGATGGCCCGCCGCACGAGCGAAGCATCGTACTCGCCCACGTAGGTGTTGATGGGCAGCCGCTCCTCAGGCGGGGTCTCGATCACGCTGATGTCGCGCGCGCCGGTGAGCGCCAGGTAGAGCGTGCGCGGGATGGGCGTGGCCGTCATCGTCAGCACGTCCAACTCGGTGCGCATCTGCTTGAGCCGCTCTTTGTGAGTGACACCGAAACGCTGCTCCTCGTCAATGACCAGCAGGCCCAGATCGGCAAAGGCGACGTCCTTCTGCAACAAGCGGTGGGTGCCGATGACGATCTCGACCTGCTCGGCGAGCACCTTTTCCAGGATCTCTTTCTGCTGAGCGCGGGAGCGGAAGCGAGAGAGCATCTCCACCTCGATGGGAAAAGGCTCCAATCGCTGGCGAAAGGTGGTATAGTGCTGCTGAGCCAGAACGGTGGTCGGCACCAGGATGGCGACCTGTTTGCCGTCCATCACCGCCTTGAAGGCCGCCCGCAGCGCCACCTCCGTCTTGCCATAGCCCACGTCGCCGCAGATGAGCCGATCCATCGGCCGGGGGCTTTCCATATCTTTCTTGACGTCGGCGATGGCCTGCAATTGCCCCTCGGTCTCAAAGTAGGGGAACGCGGCCTCCAGCTCCGCCTGCCAGGGCGTATCCGGGCCAAAGACGTGCCCCTCGGCCAGTTCACGGGAAGCGTAGAGATCCAAAAGTTCGCGAGCAAACTCCTCGGCGGCCTTTTCAGCCCGATCCTTGACCTCCCGCCATCGGGCCGTCCCCAGCCGGTTGAGAAGCGGGGGGCGAGAGTCGGATCCAATATAACGGCCCAGTCGATCGGTCTGGTAAATTGGGACATAGAGGCGATCGCTTTCTCCATACTCCACCAGCAGATACTCTTGATCGCCTCCCTCCAGGCCTCGCGTGACCAGGCCGCGAAAGACGCCGATACCGTACTCGACATGGACGACGAAATCGCCGGGGGCCAGATCGGCAAAGTAGGATTCGGGCGCCGCCTTGCGGCGATGGACAGGACGCCGAGGCGAGGGACGCCGCCAGCCAAAGATCTCGGCGTCGGTGAGGAGATGAGTGGACGAGTAAGCCGCAGATGAAGCCGAGCGCAGCACCCAGCCCTCGGAGAGAGCGCCCTGGACGAAGGTGAGAGGCGAAAGTGGCGGCTGACGCAGCTCCTCCAGCGGCGGGATGTACTCGTGCTCCTGGCCCCAGAGCTCGGCCAGGCGGCGGGCCTGCCGGCTGACGACGACCACTTGCTCTCCCTGGTTCTGCATCTTGTGGATGTGTTCCATCACAGGCTTGAGCTGGCCTCCCAGACGAGGGCCTGGAATGAAACAATCGGCCAGACGTGAGGACGCGCTTTCCTCGCCGTGACCCAGCTTGAGCACCGACCGATCGGCAAGCGTCTCGGACCACTCGTCCCAGGTGATGTACGGAAGCGGATAGTCCGGCGGGAGCATATCGGTCTCTGCGGCGGAAGCCTGCAACTCCACCGCCTCCCGCTCCAGATCGGCCCAGACGCCCTCCAAATCGCGAGGGTCATCCACGACGACCAGCGCCTCGGATGGAAAATAGTCCAGCAAAGTGGCCGGGGTGGTATAAAAGTAGGGCAAGTAGAACTCGATGCCGAGAAACGGCGTGCCGCTCTCCAGGCCCTGGAGATGCTCCTCCAGTTCAGCGCGGACGTCGGCCGGCAGGTCGCGTCTCAATTGCGCGGCGACGCGGTCGGCGACGCGCGGGCCGTGGCGCGGGAGCGCCTCGCAGGCCGGCGTGATGGTGACGCTCTCCACCCGCTCTTCCGAGCGCTGAGTGGCGGGGTCAAAGCGGCGGAGCGATTCGATCTGGTTGCCAAAGAACTCGACGCGCACGGGCAGTTCGTCGGCCGGCGGGAAGATGTCGAGGATGCCGCCCCGGTGGCTGAACTGGCCCGCGGCCTGGACGACGCTGACCGGTTCGTAGCCCAACCCCGCCCAAAGCCCCAACGTGCGCTCCAGGTCGAGCGTCTGATCCACGCGGAACTCGCGGGTGGAGGTGCGGAACTGGCGCAGCGGCAGCGTGGGCTGCATCAGCGCGCGGGCCGAGGCCACGATCCATGGAGGATGGGGCGATGAAGGCTGCTGAAGGGCAAAGAGGACACGCAGCCGGCCCTCGATGACCTCGTTGGTCCAGGGAGTACGCTCGTAGAAGAGGGCCAGCGGTTCGGGAAAACGGAGAACACACCCTGGCGCAGAGGACCAATCGCGCAGGGAGTGAGCCAGTTTTTGAGCGCGCTCTATCGCGCCGGCGACGATCAACGTGGGGCGATCCAGATCGCGGGCCAGCGCGGCCAGGAGAGGGGGACGGGCGGCGCGCAGCAGGCCCAACGGGGCCGGTATCCTGTCGCTCTCCAGTTCCCGCCGTAACAACTGGTAAGGCTCAAGTTGTTCGAGCGCCGCCAAAAGTCCAGAAATATTCACGCTATACTGTCCTTGACAAACTGAGAACTGGTAGATTTTTACAACGCATCAATCCACTGGTCCGTTATACTGATTCATCGCCGCCTCCACTCCCTCGCGCAGCCAGGTCTCGATGGCAGCCACGGCCTGTGTCAACGTTTCCTCCAGAAGGGGCTTCTCTTTCGCCGAGAAATCTCGAAGCACGTAGACGGCGGGATCCATACGTCCTGGCGGGCGATCGATGCCGATGCGCAGACGCGGAAAATCCTGGCTGCCCAGCCGCTCAATGATCGAGCGCATCCCCTTGTGGCCGCCGCTGCCTCCCGCCGGCCGCATACGGATGGTACCCAGCGGGAGATCGAGGTCATCGTAGACGATCAGCAAGCGATCCACAGGAACGTGATAGAAGCGAACTAACGACGCAACTGCGCGGCCACTCTTGTTCATGAACGTCTGCGGACGGGCCAGAACCACCGACAGCCCGTGGATCGCGCCCAAAGCAACCCTGGCTCGCTTTTGTCGCTTGTTCAAGGAAAGGCCATGGGCCGCAGCCAGCCGCTCGACACAGTGAAAACCAACGTTGTGCCGGTTCGCAGCGTACTTGGAGCCTGGATTGCCCAGCCCGACGATAAGATACCGTTTCACAACTACTCCTGCTCTCGCGCAATACGGAATACGCACCACGTATTGCGTATCCCGTATCAACTGCGCCTGATCAACTGGCGGGCGGCCGCGTGCGTTGGCGGAGGAACCAGCGCACGCTGGCCTTGAACAACAAGTAGAGACCCCACAACAAGAACAACATCGTGGTAATCAACACCCCACTGAAAAAAGCATCGCGCAGCATGCTGAGGTTGAGATTGACGATGGGGCGCCCCTCCTCGTCAGAGGGTGTGATCGTTTCCTCGACGGCAGCCTGAGGCGTGGGAGATGGCCGCGGCGTCGAGGTAGCGGGTTGCTCGACGGCGACCGGGGTAGGCGTCGGCCCGACTATGGCGGTGGGCGCCGCCAGTTCCTCGGTCGGCGTTGGCTCAGAGGTTGGCGTCTGGACAAGCTGGGCGTTGTTCACCGTCAGATGTACGGCAAAGTCCTGATAGTCTTGTGGATCATTCTCTCCTTTGACTGTCAGAGCTATAGTATACTGTCCATCGGGCACCTGGGTAGTATCCCACGCGGCTAGCAAACCATCTTCGACTTGCGTGTTCTCCGCGTATACCAAGGGGACCCACTGCGAATCATTCCTAGCCTCAGGACCGGACGCATAATGTACCTGGTACCAGAGAATATTGACATGAGCAGCGATGCCCCTGATCTCGACTTGTCCACTAATAGTCATCCCATCAGTTGGGTAAGTGATGACTGATTGTCCTTGAAGCAGCGGCGCCGCCTGGCTCAGCAGGCCAGTGACGAACAGAATGATCACCAATGTCATTCCCACGACCCGTGTCTGTTTTTGCATAGACCTCCCTCACAAGCCATATCTTACGTAAACGAGAAGTGTAGCATGAAAGAACTAGAATGACAAGGCAAGGCAAATCTTAACTTTCGTTCGGTGCAATTTTAAGATAAGCAGCATACATGCGCTTGCGCGGTGGGAAAGTGTGTGGTATAATCCAACTCGCAATACCCCCTAAATGTGGGGTTTTTGTTGCCTTTGACCCCTATATCTGGCGTATGCGGCAATTACCAGCGGCAATTGCCGATTGTTAACCTCACCTTTATTTTCTAGGAGAATAAGATAATGCAGTGTCCCTATTGTGGTAGTAAGCGTACGCGAGTTATTGATACCACCCGCAAAGAACGGAGCGTGCGTCGTCGGCGCGTGTGCAAAGCGTGCGAAAAACGCTTCAGCACGATAGAACGAGCGATCTTGACCACGCCGCTGGTAGTTAAACGGGATGACCGGCGAGAGGGCTTTGACCGCGACAAGCTGCTCTCTGGGCTTCGCATTTCTTGCGCTCGACGGCCTGTCTCGGCCGATGATCTGGAGCGCATCGCCGATCGGGTTGAAAGCCACCTGCAACAGTTAGGCAAGTCAGAAATCCCCAGCCGGGAGATCGGCGACACGGTTATCCAGGAACTCAAAGCCCTGGATCCCGTCTCGTACATTCGCTATGCCATCGTCTACTTGGGGCTCGAAGACCTGGAGGCGGTGCGAGAGGAGATCAATCACCTACTGGAGGCGGAATCCGCATGAGGATGTGGCAATGAGCGTGGATTGGGTGATCAAGCGGAATGGAAGTGTAGTCTCTTTTGACCGCTCGCGGATCGAACAGGGTATCTATGCCGCCGCTCGGGCGGCAGGGAATGGAGAGAGCCATCAATGGGCCGAGGCACTGTCCTGGGCCGTGGTGGGGATTCTGGAAGAACGATTCGGCCAGAACGGCAACCGTCCTCACGTTAAAGAGATTCAGAACATTGTTGAGGAAGTGTTGGTCAAATCGGGCAGCCCCCAGATAGCAAAACCGTACACCCTCTACCGTCAACAACAAGACGAGGCGAAAGCAACCCGGCAGATGCTCCTGAACGTGGAGCATCTGGTGGACGATTATCTCCAACGCGCCGACTGGCGGGTCAACGAAAACAGCAACATGAAATATTCCCTCCAGGGGCTGAACTTTTACGTCGCCTCCTCCATCGCGGCCCGCTACTGGCTGCACAAGATCTATCCGCCGAAGGCGCAGCAGGCACACGTCGAAGGAGACCTGCACCTGCACGATCTGGGGATGCTCTCGGTCTATTGCTGCGGCTGGGACTTGCAGGACTTGTTGATCCAGGGTTTCGGCGGCGTATCGGCCAAGATCGAAAGCAAGCCGCCCAAACATCTGCGCACGGCGTTGGGCCAATTGGTCAACTTTTTCTACACCCTGCAGGGGGAATCGGCCGGCGCGGTGGCGGTCTCCAATTTCGACACGTTGCTGGCTCCCTTTGTCCGCTACGACGGGCTGGATTTCAGACAGACGAAACAGGCGATCCAGGAATACGTGTTCAACATCAATGTACCCACGCGAGTTGGGTTTCAAACGCCCTTCACTAATCAAACCATGGACCTGACGCCTCCCCCCACCCTGCGCGACCAGCCCGTGATCGTCGGCGGTGAGCCGCGCAGCGCAACCTACGGCGAGTTCCAGCGCGAGATGGACATGATCAACCGCGCCTTTGCCGAGGTGATGCTGGAGGGAGACGCCAAGGGTCGCGTCTTTACCTTCCCCATCCCCACGTACAACATCACCCGCGATTTCGACTGGGACAATCTCGAACTGGAACCGATATGGGCGATGACCAGTCGGTATGGCATTCCCTATTTTGCGAACTTTGTCAACAGCGATATGGATCCCGAGGACGCCCGCTCGATGTGCTGCCGCCTCAGGCTCGACAACCGCGAGCTGCGCAAGCGGGTCGGCGGGCTTTTCGCCGCCGCCCCTCTCACCGGCTCGGTGGGCGTGGTGACGATCAACATGCCCCGGCTCGGCTATCTGGCCCGCGACGAAGCGTCGTTCCAGGAGCGGCTGGAGCAACTGATGGAGACCGCCCGCGCCAGCCTGGAGATCAAGCGGGAGGTGCTGGAGCGCCTCACCGCGCAGGGCCTCTATCCCTACAGCCATCACTATTTGCAGGGGATCAAGAAGCGGTTCGGCAACTACTGGAGTAACCACTTTTCCACGATTGGACTGATCGGGATGAACGAGGCCAGCCTGAATCTGCTCGGCGTGGACATCGCGCACCCGGAAGGGAAAGCCTTTGCGGTGCGAACGCTGGAATTTATGCGCCAGGTACTGGCCCGGTTCCAGGAAGAGACCGGCCAACTCTACAACCTGGAGGCGACGCCCGCCGAGGGCGCGTCCTTCCGCCTGGCCCGCGCCGATAGAGAGCGTTACTCGGACATCCTCACAGCAGGGACCGGAGAGGCCCCGTACTATACCAACTCCAGCCATCTCCCCGTCTCCCACAGCGACGACCTATTCGAGGTCCTCGAGCACCAGGACGAGCTACAGGTGCTCTACACCGGCGGGACGGTGCAGCACGTCTTTTTGGGCGAGCAACTGGACGATTGGCGGCAAGCGCGAAGGCTGGTACGGACGATCGCGGAGCACTTTCACCTGCCATATTACACGCTCACGCCGACGTTCAGTATCTGCCCGGTGCACGGGTACATTCCGGGGGAGCACAAATACTGTCCCTACGAGCACACGGAAGAGGAGCTGATGCGGTTTGGGCGGCTGGTGAAGGAATGACTTGTACGCGCTGAGTGAGCAAGGCAAAGGAGGTGTCCTGTGAAGATCAAAGGTCTGGTGCTCCTGGCTCGCCGCGAGTTTGTGAAGGAACATTTTGGCGAGGAAGCCTGGGAAAAAGTCGTCAAAGCCTTGCCGGCACAAGATCAACAAGAGTTAAACTATATCCTCGCCACAAAATGGTATTCCTTTGAAACCGGCAAACGGTTAGATCGAGCCGTCGTGAACGTGCTCGGTAAAGGGAAAATAGGTTTCTTTGAAGAGATTGGAGCGGAATCGGCACGGAGAAGTTTGACGAAGGAACACAAGCTCTTCTTGACGCCGGGCGATCCCCAGGCCTTTATGAAAAAAGCGAGCACGATCTATAAATTCTACTACGACACCGGCTATCGCACCTACCAACAAACAGGCCCCCACTCAGGCGTCATGACGACCTTTGAAGCCGAGACGTTTTCTGCCCCCGACTGTCTCACCGTGATCGGCTGGTACAAAGAAGCCCTGAAGCTGTGCGGTGCGAAGCGCGTCCAGGTCGTCGAGGAAGAGTGCCGCGCACGAGGCGACTCCTGCTGCCGGTATCGCCTCCAGTGGGAGATATAGAGATTTTATGTGACTGCTCAACCTGCGCCGATCGAGTAGGCCTTCAGGCCGTATCGAGACCAAGCAGGCGGCCCATGTAGAGCAAAATCAGTTGTAAAAGCCGCTCGCTTGGTTTCGATACGCCGCCATAAAAAGCGTGGCGGCTACTCAACCAGCGCTCGCTTCAATGACCTGAGCAGTTACGATTTTATAACACATTCCGAGATCAGGAGGAACACTTGTCAAAGGTATCCCAGTTCCAGAAAGAACGAGAACGACTAAATCGGCTCGTGCTGGAGCACGAAAACCTCACGGTAAAGAGATTCTACAATCTGGATACAAAAGCGTACGACGATGGCGCTCTGCCCCGGAAGGTAAAGGAACTGCTGGGCCTCGTCGCTTCGTTCGTGCTGCGGTGTGACGATTGCATCACGTACCACATCATCCAATGCCACCAGGAAGGTGTCAGCGACGAAGAACTGGTCGAGGCGCTGGCTATCGGCCTCGTCGTAGGAGGTTCGATCACGATCCCACACCAACGGAGAGCGATGGAGATGTGGGATGAGTTGAAAAGACAAGACGAACGCGAGGGAAAATGATGAGCGAGTTATATTATACCGTGGCAGACGAGGTATTCGCACAATTCCCCGGCTATGCGCGGGGGATCGTATTGGCCTACGACGTGGCGAACGGCGAATCGCCGCCCGAGCTCGTCTCACTGCTCCGTGCCGCCGAGGCCTCCGTCCGCGACCGCTTGAGCCTGGAGGGGTTGGCAGAACATCCCCGCATCGCTTCGTGGCGAGAGGCCTACCGCTCCTTTGGAGCCAAGCCGAGCAAGTACCGCTCCTCTATCGAGGGTATGGTGCGCCGCGCGCTGCGCAACAAAGAGTTGCCGACGATCAACGCGCTGGTGGACATTGGGAACACTCTCTCGCTGCGACATCTGGTGCCGACGGGAGGACACGGCATCGATGTCCTCACGCAAGACATCGCCCTGCGCCCGGCTACCGGAGAGGAAGAGTTTGTGCCGTTCGGCTCGGAGAAAGTCGAGCATCCCATCCCTGGCGAGATCGTCTTTGCCGAGGGGAACACGGTGCTGACCCGCCGCTGGACCTGGCGCCAGGCAAACCACACGCTGACCCTGCCCACGACGACGGCGATCGAGTTCAACGTGGATGGGCTGCCGCCCGTCCCGATCGCGGAGGTCGAAGAGATCTGCCAGGAGGTCGCGGAACTGATCGGGCGATTCTGCGGCGGGCGCTTCCGCTTCGAGATGCTCACGCAGGAGAATCCACGCATCCGGCTGACCAAATAGCCGGCGCCGTTCGATGGAGAGGCCACCATGAACATTCAAGAGTACAACCGCCTGGCCTGGAACAAGCAGGTCGAGGAAGGAAACCGCTGGACGATTCCCGTAAGCAGCGCGGTGATTGACGCGGCGCGGAAAGGTCGCTGGGAGATCGTCTTGACTCCGACCAGGCCGGTGCCGAGGGAATGGTTCCCCGAGCTGGCAGGGTTGGACGTGCTCTGCCTGGCCTCGGGGGGAGGTCAGCAGGGGCCGGTTCTGGCAGCCGCCGGTGCGCATGTGACGGTGTTCGACAACTCGCCGCGGCAACTGGAGCAGGATCGCCAGGTGGCGGAGCGTGAAGGGTTGAGCATCCAAACGGTCGAAGGAGACATGGCCGACCTGGGGGCATTTGCCGACGCGAGTTTCGATCTCGTCGTACATCCGGTGTCCAACACATTCGTTCCAGACGTTCGACCGGTGTGGAAGGAAGCGTACCGGGTGCTGCGAGAAGGCGGAGCGTTGCTGGCCGGGTTTTCGAATCCGGCGCTGTACCTTTTTGACTACGCGCTGGCAGATCGGACAGGAGTGTTGCAGGTCAAATACACCCTACCCTATTCTGACGTGGCGAGTTTGAGCGCGGAGGAGAAGCAGCGATATATCGAAGAGGGGACGCCCCTCGAGTTCAGCCACACGCTGGAGGATCAGCTCGGCGGGCAGATCGAGGCCGGCTTCGTGCTGACGGGCTTTTACGAGGATGCGTTCGAGGACGAGGAGTGGGACATTCTGGGAAAATATATGAACTCCTACATCGCCACTCGCGCAGTCAAGCTATTCGGTGCAAGGGGACAACACGCATGAAAGTCACGGTATGCGAACTCAGGAACGACCCGGATAGGCTGGAACAGGATTGGCGATCGCTGGTCGCTCACGTCCATGCCGAGGCCAGCGATCTGGTGCTGCTGCCCGAAATGCCTTTCTATCCCTGGGTCGCCCAGACCAGGCAGGTCGATCCCGCTGTGTGGCGGGCCTCGGTCGAGGCGCACGAGCGATGGCTGGCTCGATTGCCAGAGCTTGTGCCCGCGCTCGTGATCGGCACGCGCCCGATCCGGCAAGGAGAGAAGCGGCTCAACGAAGGGTTTATCTGGAAGGAAACCTCGGGCTATCGAGCCGCACACACCAAGTATTATCTCCCCGACGAGGACGGGTTCTGGGAGGCGTCGTGGTACCAGCGGGGGGACGGCGAGTTTTTGCCCTGCCAAATTGACAACGTGCAGGTAGGATTTCAGATCTGTACCGAGATTTGGTTTACCCAACACACCCGCGAGTATGGCAAACGGGGCGTCCATCTGCTGGTCTGCCCGCGAGCGACGCCGGCCAGCTCCGTCTCAAAGTGGATCGCCGGCGGGCAGACGGCGGCGGTCATATCGGGGGCGTTCTGTCTGTCGTCGAATATCGGCGGGGTGAATGAAGGCAGCGTCAAATGGGGAGGGAGCGGCTGGATTATCGAGCCGGAAGAGGGCGAGGTTCTGGAGATCACCTCGCGGGAAGCGCCGTTCCTGACGCGGGATATTGACCTGACGGTGGCCGAAGCAGCCAAACATACCTATCCCCGCTACGTACTCGACTGAACTGTAGAAATGTTCGAATGGGATGAAGGGTTGAAGCATTTTATGACGCACTGGTTTCCCGGGCTGATGCACGGACTGGAAGAAGTAGACGACGGCGCCAGGGAGACGGTACTCCGCGCCTGCGGCAAAGCCTGCGCCCATTCCTATACCGTCCAACGCTTTCAAGAGGCCAGGCGAGATAGCGCCGACCTGGATGATTTTCTCACCCAACTGGCCGACAAATTTTCAGGAGCGAGGTACGAGAAAATCGCTCCGCACACCATCAGGGTGAGCTATGAACAGTGTGCATGCGACCTGGTGACGCGCGGGCTGGTCAACTCTCCCTTGCTCTGCGACTGTTCGGCGCACAGCCTGCGAGAGAATTTCGAGCGCTCCCTGGGGACGCCCGTGACCGTCGTCATCGAATCATCGCTCTTGCGGGGAGGAAATCGCTGCGCTTTGCTCGTCTCATTGGAGGAAGAATGAATCGTTCTGAACAAGAAATGTCCCAGTGGCTGGCGCATCCGATGGAATTCGGCGAACCTCCCGAAGAGATCCAAGAGATCCATCGCGAGAAGACACATTGGCCGCTCTTTGACGAGAAAGTAGAGCTGGTCTTTCACCGCTACAGGATGAAGGATGGCTTTACCAGCATCGGCATGACCGGCCCGATCACGTGGAGTTTCGTCGGAGACGATCTGAGCGGCTTTAGCATGGACGAGTTGAAGCGGCTGTACGCGGGGTGGTACATCGCGTTCACGGCGCTCAACTCGCCCAACCATTCCCACGAGCGCAACCGAGAGGAACGAGAGGCGCTCGCGGAAAGGCTGAAGGAGGAGCAAGCGGGGTTCGTCCGCGTGATGGACTATCTGAGCTTTGGCGAGCTCGTATTCTACGCCTACAAGGTGAAACAGAATGGCAACGAGCTGGTCATCGCCACGGACACGGAGACCCGAACGGAGCACAAAGCGGGTTCCAAATATCTACGACTGCCGCCGCTGTTCTATTTTCTAGGTTCCCTGTTCTTTGAGGGTAAGCTGTGACGAACATTTAGAGAGGGGTCACCATGAACTCCGTTCACGCAGAAGGACGAAAATGTAGGGCGGTTTTGCTAACCGCCATTTTGGTCGGATAGCAAATCCGACCTACCGGGTTATTTTCAGAGGAGATGACTTGATGGATGAGACTGGCTACGAAGCGGAGAAAGAAGCGATTCGGAAGGCGATCCTGGATTATTACCACGAGGGTCACGTCCAGCACGATCCAGAGCTTTACAAACAAGTCCTGCATCCCGACTGGAAGTTCTTCATGTTTGACCAGAACAGGGAGCTAAAGATTATCGATCGGGACCAATACTGCGCCTGGTACGATCCCCAAGACGTGGACCCGGAGATAGAATGGGAAACCGAGTTCTACTCCATCGACGTAACCGAGAGCGTGGGCGCGGCCAAAATCCGATTGGAAAACCAAAAGGTGCGGTACATCGACTACTTTAACATGCTCAAGCTTGATGGAAAATGGTGGATCGTGAACAAAATATCATACGGTGTGCGCAAGAACGAGTGACGCGCAGTGTTATCATTTGGTTATCATTTAAGCACTGCTCGGTTCCGTCATTCCGAGTGAGCGTAGCGAATCGAGGAATCTCCACTTGCGATGGCTAATCCGATTCTGACGAGAGATTCCGTCGGACGTGCAGCCTCCGCCCTCCCTTCGGTCGCCCGGAATGACGGATCAGAGGAATCTGATGATAGCCATACCTCAAGAGGAACGTAGAACCGTGCACATCTATATCGTCTTTTGTCATCCGAGCAAAAAATCCTTCACGTTCGCGGTGCTGGAATCGTTTCTCGCCGGCCTGCGAGAGACGGAGCACACCTTCGAGATCGGCGACCTGTACGAGATGGATTTCCAGACCGATATGGACCTGGAACAGTACAACCGCGAGACGAGCCTCGAGCCCTCGCTGCCGGTTCCCGCCGACGTCGCGGCGGAGCAGGAGAAAATTGGGCGGGCCGACGCGCTGGTCATCCTCTATCCCCTCTGGTGGAGCGATTGCCCGGCCAAGCTCAAGGGCTGGTTCGACCGGGTGTGGACGCTGGGGTACGCCTATTCGTACGAAGAGGGCAGCCACGCCGCGCCGGGCATCGGCATCGACAAGGCGCTGGTGATCTGCCCGGCGGGGCATCCGGTCGAGCATCTGGAGGAGATTGGGGTCGCGCCCAGTATGCGCTGCATCATGTTGAACGACCGGCTGCGGGGCGTGGGGGTGAAAGAGGCGACGATGGAGATATTGGGGGGGATGGTGGAGCAGGACTCTAGGGTTCGGGAGCGGAATCTGGAGAGGGCGTTTGAGCTGGGGAGGATGTTTTGAGATAACAAAGTAGCAAGCTTCAAGCTATGGTTGCCCATCCAGGTTTATAAACTGCGAAGTGGCAGTATATTCCAGTGCTGGGCGCACACCGACTTGATGTTGAATGTCTCGTGTTTCTTGGAAGGAGGAAAGGGCCATGCAGTCACGACAGATTCTCGAATCCTTGCAACGCAGAGCCGATGTGGTCCTCAAGTGGATAACCTATGTTACAGCCCTGTTCACGCTTGCTGGCTGGCTATCGGGTTTCTTCTCTTGGGGCAACCGCGGCTTCTTCTTGCTTGTTAGGGCACATCTGGCAAGTGTGGGTTGGCTAGTAATTGGACTCAGCATCTTGACTCTGTGGATACGGACATCAAGGCTGAATCGTCGATTTATCTATAGGTTCACAGATGACTTCAAGGGAGACCTGAAGGCAAAGTGGGATTTCGAAGGCGACTGGCGTATCGCGGAACCGGGAACCCTTCTTGTGACCGGATCAGACGCTGGAGGACTCACGAAAGTTGGAGCTTTGTGGGAGAACTACACCCTGTCCTTCAAGGCATGCATACGGCAACAGTGCCTTGGTGTCATCGTGCGAGGTCAAGACCTGAACAACTACTACATGTTTCAGATAAATAAAGACAAAATACGTCCGCATCGGCGTGTTGCAATACCAGTTATCGACGAGCGGCAGTTTGCACAGATCGATCAACAGGGAAGCCCCACACAACTGTCATCCGCTCTTTCCGTTAGATTTCGCACAGGCTGGCAAATCCTCGAGCCTTCCATTCCAATCACTCCATCCTTGGAGGACTGGTTCAACGTGAAAATTGTTGTCGAAGGAGAGTCAGTGAGAATATACATAGATAAGCAACTGCTGTATCAGCAAGACTCCTTCTTCAAGATTTCCACCGGCAAAGTAGGATTCAGAAATTACGGAAGTGAGTCAGCTCTGATCAAAAAGGTTCGGGTGACAGTTCGTGTCTAGCAAGAATCTCCATAGGATGTGCACCCAACACGTACTGGAGGCAACAGCGCCTATCGGCACTGGGTAGCATCGGTGGCCCATTTCAGAAGGTAGTTGGTAAACAAAGAAGTCAGTGCGAATCCAGCGCTAAATCTCGGCTCCATCTTGTTACGATTGAAATAGAGATCAGAAAATGCTAATCACAAACAACACCCGCATGGGCAGGTACGCTGGGTTCTCGACAAATCTACTGCTCGGCGAGAGTTGAGAGTTGAGTATGAAACCCAAAACCTACAACGAGCCTACTAAGAAAGTTAAAAGCAACATCAGAGAGTAACCTATGAACACATCATACACAAACTCGCCCGACGGCACACAGATTACCTACAATCGCAGTGGCACAGTTCCAGCGCTTGTGTTGTTGCACGGCGGAGGCGGCTCGCGCCAGGAGCGGCGCGAAGCGGGCTACGTCGAACGGCTCCGAGACCACTTTATCGTCATCACCCTCGACCTGCGCAGCCACGGCGAGAGCGGCCAGGAGACGATAGATTTTTGCGCGCACTGGCCCACCAACCAGTAAACGCTCAGGAACAAGCAATGTCCGACACAAACACCTACGTACAAAGCCTGCTGCTATCCAACCCGCTGAGAGAACCGCTCCTTCGCGAGGCGATCCAGGCGCTACGACTCCCTCCGGGAAGCCGAGGGCTGGACGCCGGATGCGGGATCGGCCTGCAAGCCCTGCTGCTGGCCGAGGCGGTGGGGCCGACCGGTCACGTCACCGGGCTCGATCTATCCCCCGAATTCCTCGCCCACGCGCGGGAGATCGCCGGGAAGCACGGCCTGGCGGCGCGCATCTCGTTTCGGGAGGGAGATATCCACCGGCTACCTTTCGACGACGACGACTTTGACTGGCTATGGAGCGCAGACTGCGCCGGGTATCGTCTCGTCACCGATCCTCTGCGCCTGGTGCAGGAGTTGGCGCGGGTGGTCAGGCCGGGCGGCCGCATGGCGATCCTCGCCTGGTCGTCTCAAATGCTGCTTCCGGGCTACCCGCTGCTGGAAGCCCGGCTCAATGCGACCCCTTCGGGTACCGCGCCGTTCACGGCGGGGATGAGGCCAGAATCGCACTATCTGCGCATGCTGGGCTGGTTCCGCGAGGCGGGCCTGCAGGAACCCGCCGCTCAGACCTTTGTGGGCAGCGTCCACGCTCCGCTGAGCGACGACCTCCGCGACGGATTGGCGGATCTCCTCCAGATGCGCTGGGGAGGCGCGGAATCCGAGGCGTCCCCGGAGGATTGGGCCGCCTATCAGCGGCTCCGCCAACCGGGGTCGCCGGATTTTATCCTGGATCGCGGGGACTATTATGCGTTTTTCACTTACTGTTTCATGGCCGGGTCGCCAGATAGCAGACAGGCGACGGCCTATTCAAATCGTTGAGCGGCGCGGGTCGCCGCCACAATTCAGATACCAAAAAGGAGCAAGATCAAATGGAACAAAAACCAAAAAGCCAGGAACCTAAAGTGAGCAAAGACGACTATCTACCCATGGGAATCGGTCTCGGAACGGCCATCGGGGCAGGCGTCGGTGTGGCCATCGATAACATCGCCATAGGCATAGGGGTAGGCATCGCGCTTGGGGCTGCTGTTGGATTCGCGCTCTCGCAGCGAGACGAGAAAAATTCCAACGGCGACTAGAGATCCAATGCTGGCCCTGAGATAGAGCGCCTACAAGAAGAAGGAAAAAGAAAAACATGAAAAATGGTTGGACCTTTCTGGCGTTAAACATCCTGAGCTATGGTTTATGGGGATTGGCCGCAAAAATCGCTCAGAACAAAGGGGCATCCTCACCCATGCTATCCACCTTGACCACCACAGGCATGGTCATCGTAACCTTGCTCATCTTTGTGCCCCAACTGAACGTCGCTCAACTGGGCCTGGACAAAAGCTACCTGGTCCCCGGTATTGCCGCCGGGGTCTTTGTAGGATTGGGCAATCTGTTCCTCTACAAATCCCTCGAGACGATTCCCTTCAGCATCGCCTACCCCACATCGGGGTTATACATTCTATTCACCGTCGTTCTGGCGATCCTTTTTCTCAAGGAACAGATCACGGTCAGTCGTTGTATCGGTATCGGTTGCTCTATGTTAGCCGTATTCTTCCTGTCCAAATAAAAACAAAGGAGGAGTCTCGTGTTAGAAACAACCACAATCCCCTCGCTCAAGTCCATCTTCCAGTTTCCGTTCCGGGAACCGGACTGGCAAAATCGCTTTATCATCGGGAGCGGGCTTATCGTCGCCAGCTTTATCATCCCGATCGTGCCCCTGGTATTCGTGTGCGGCTACCTCGTGCAGGTTATGCGCCGTGCCATCGAGGAGGAAACACTGACCTTGCCCGCCTGGGATGACTGGGGCACGCTGGGCATGGATGGCCTGCGGGCGATAGCCGTCGGTCTGGTCTACTCGTTGCCGGGGCTGATCATCTTCCTGGCCGGGATGGGGCTTTACTTTATCGCCTCTTTTGCCCTCCCCTTGACGATGATCGAGGGAGGCCGCGACGCAGAAATCCTGTTCCCTCTGATGGTGTTTGGCAGCATGGCCATCATGTTTCTGTCCATGTTCGTTGGCACGTTGGCGGGGATACTCGGAGTGATCCCGCTCCCCATGGCGACCGCGCATTTTGTCGCCCAGGACGAGGCACCCGCCGCCTTCCGCATCCGCGAGTGGTGGCCGCTGTTGCAGGCGAACAAAATGGGATACGTCGTCGCCTGGGTGGTCATCGCCGGGTTGATGGCCATCGTCTACATGGCGTTCATGCTGGCCTACTATTCCGTCGTGCTCTGCTGCTTCACCCCCATCCTGATAGCGCCGATCGGATTCTATCTATATGTGGTGGGCGCCGGGCTGTTTGGGTTGATCTATCGAGAGAGCAAGCAACTCCTGGCGGCCAGCGACACTCACCTTCATCAAGAAGCTACCATAGAGGAGGAAAATCTGACGTGACCGAGAAAAATCCCAAGACCGAACAAAAAGAAGCTCAAGTCAAGATCCCCTGCGAGGTCTATTCCCGCATCGTCGGCTATCTGCGCCCGGTGCAGAACTGGCACCAGGGGAAACAGCAGGAATTCAGCGAGCGCAAGACGTTTGACGTGAAGCGTGATACGTGATCTCGCGTCCCAGTAATCGTGGAAATTAAAGGCTGGGTGCGCACCTCGCTGATTGACTACCCTGACCACATCGCCACCGTCCTCTTTACCGGCGGGTGTGGGTTTCGCTGCCCCATGTGTCACAACGCGGATCTGGTAGTGAGACCGAGGGAGATGCCGACGCTATCTGAGGAGGAGGTGTGGGCCTTTCTGGAGCGACGCGCGGGATTGGTGGACGGCGTGGCGATCACCGGCGGAGAACCCACGCTTCAGGCGGACCTGCCCTCCTTCCTCCGCCGGGCGCAGGGGGGGGGGCTGGACGCCAAGCTGGACACCAACGGCTATCATCCAGACGTGCTGGCGGCGCTGATCGAGGAGGGGCTGGTGGACTATGTAGCGATGGACGTCAAAGCGCCGCCAGAAAAGTACCCCCTCCTGGCCGGTCGGGCGGACCTGGACGTGGCGCGCGTGGAGCAGAGCATCGAGCTGTTGCGAGACAGCGGCATCGCGTACGAATTCCGCACGACGGTGGTTCCGGGGCTACTCGTCGCGGAGGACGTGGAAGAGATCGCGCGCTGGATCGCCGGAGCGGAGCGGTACGTGTTGCAGCAATTCCGCCCGCAGGGCACACTGGACCCTGATTTGGAGACAGTACATCCCTATCCAAGGGAACATTTGCAAGAGATGGCCAGACGGGCCGAGAAGTGGATCAAGCAAATCTTGGTACGTGGAGAGTAAATCACAACCTTGAACCAATCAAAGGAGACAACGATCATCATGGCGAATGGAGCAATTATTGAAGCAAAAAGTCGAGAGCAATCATTTACGGAAACGAAATTATCCCCCAACGCGCTGGCAGTGTTCCGTCGCCGCTACGCGCGCAAAGGGCCTGACGACCAGCCGATGGAGACGGTCGAGCAGGTATTCCGGCGGGTGGCCTCTCACGTCGCCGCCCTCGAAGAAAAGTGGACGGGCGATCCGGCACCAGCCGAAGCGATCTTTTACGACCTGATGGCCAGCCTCCGCTTTATGCCCAACTCGCCGACCTTCACCGGGGCCGGGACACCGCTGGGGCAGCTTGCCGCCTGTTTCGTCCTTCCCATCTCTGACGATATGGGGCGGGATTCTGAAGGCATCTTCCAGACGCTGCGCGATATGGCCTTGATCCAGCAGACCGGCGGCGGGACGGGTTTTTCCTTCTCGCGCCTGCGACCCAAGGGGGCCATCGTCCGCTCCAGCGGTGGATATGCCACCGGCCCGGTCGGCTTTATGCGGGTTTTCGACACTGCCTGCGAGATCGTCAGCCAGGGCGGCGTTCGCCGTGGCGCCAATATGGCCGTGCTGCGCGTGGATCACCCCGACATCCAGGAGTTCATCCAGTGCAAGACGAGCGAGATCGCCGTCACGAGCTTTAACATCTCGGCCGGTATGACCGACGATTTTATGCGGGCCGTCGAGGAGGATAACCTGATTGATCTGATCAATCCCCAGGATGGAACCGTCTGGAAGACTGTGCCCGCGCGCGACATCTTTGACCAGATCGTCGCCGGAGCGCACCGCAACGGCGAGCCAGGGATGCTCTTCCTGGACACCGCCAATCGAGACAATCCCTGCCCGCACCTGGGAGAATACGAAGCGAGCAATCCATGCGGCGAACAGCTCCTGCTTCCCTACGAAAATTGCTGCCTTGGTTCGATCAATCTGGCGCGGCACGTGAACCATGGCGAAAACGGTCGTCCCAAAGTGGCCTGGACCAGGCTGAAAGAAACTGTCGAACAGGCCGTCCGCTTCCTGGACGACGTAGTCAGCGCCAACGCCTACGTACCGGCGGTGCCGCAGCTCAAAGAGGCCGCCCAGCGCACCCGTCGCATCGGATTGGGCATCATGGGGTTGGGCGATCTGCTCTACCACCTGCGGGCGCGCTACGGCAGCGACGAGGCCCAGGAGCTGGCCGCTCAGGTGATGGAATTCATCCGGTACCACGCGATGCACGCCAGCATCGAATTGGCACGCGAGCGCGGGCCGTTCCCCGCCATCCGGGGCAGCCTCTACGACCCGGAGAATCTGCGCTGGACACCGCCGCAGCCAATGACGCCTTACACCCGGTTGGAGCAATGGGGTCGCCCGCCCCTGGATTGGAACGTCGTCGTCGAGGGCATCCGCCGTCACGGCATCCGCAACGCCGCCCAGACGACCGTGGCTCCCACCGGCACGACCGCGACCGTCGCCGGCTGCGAGGCGTATGGCTGCGAACCAGTCTTTGCCCTGGCTTACGTCCGCCACATGAACGACAATGGCCAGGACGTGGAATTAAAGTACACCAGCCCCCTCTTCCACCGGGCGTTGGAGCAGGCCGGGCTGGATCAAGCTGTGCAGGAGCGCGTCATCCAACAGGTGAGAACCAGCGGCAGTTGCCAGGCGGTGGAGGGGATACCGGCCTCGATCCGCGACACCTTCGTCGTGGCAGGCGACATCTCGGCGGAGGAGCACGTCCGTATGCAGGCGGCGCTCCAGGCGTTCGTCGACGCCTCGATCAGCAAAACCGTCAATTTCCCCGCCACGGCCACCACCGACGACGTGGCGCGAGCTTTCCAGCTCGCGTGGAAACTGGGCTGCAAGGGACTGACCGTCTATGTAACCGGCTCGCGGGAGAAGGTGGTGCTGGAAACGAAGGAGACAAAGCAGAACCAGGGCGTGATGGTGTCTCCGGTCGTGCGGCCCCGCCCGCATTCCCTGGAGGGGAAAACCTACCGCATGGGCACACCGCTGGGCACGGCCTACATCACCGTCAACGTCAACGGCGACAGCGAGCCTTTCGAGGTATTTCTGAACGTGGGCAAGGCCGGCTCAGATACGGCGGCGGTGGCAGAGGCGATCGGGCGGCTGATCTCGCTCATCCTGCGGGCCCCCTCGCCGCTCTCGGCGACGCGCCGGCTCAAGCAGGTCGTGATGCAGTTGAAGGGCATCGGCGGGGGGCGACCGTTGGGCTTTGGGCGAGGTCGAGTGCGGAGCCTGCCGGACGGCGTAGCCCAGGTGTTGGCCGAGCACCTGGGAATGGCCGATCCTCCAGGCAAGGGAAAGGAAGAAAAACAGTTACCGCTCTTTACCACGGGCGACCTCTGCCCAGAGTGCGGTCAGGCGGCGCTGGTGAGCGAGGAGGGCTGCCGCCACTGCTATTCCTGCGGGTACAGCGAGTGTTGAGGGTATCCCAGACCTGACAGGACTTGCCAATTCTTCCGAGAGCCGTAGCCGCGATTTCTATATCGCGTACATTGTGCCACATGCAACGTTCTGCGCGATATAGAAATCGCGGCTACAAAACGGAAATTGCTGTGTCAGGTCTGAGTGGCCCGAATGATACGGTTGAGATCCAGCACCATCCCCACGTCACTCTCGCCCAGCAAGGCGTAGCCGGACACGCGCTCGACATCCGCCAGATAGCCCTGTAAGGGCTGGATCAACACCTGCTGCTGTCCAACCAATTCGTCCACGGCCAGGGCGACGCTCTGGCCATCCTTTTCTACCACCACCAGCAATCCTTGATGGGAGCCTATGTCTTTGCCATTTTCCACCAGGGTTTGAATGGGTATCAGATCCTGCACGGCGTCCAGCCTTAACATATACTGGTCACCATCCGCAGAAGTATGCACGATCTGTGCCTTTTCCGGCTTGATGATGCGGCGTATCGCCTCGATGGGCGCCACATAGTTCACATTCCCCGCCCGGATCACCATGCCATCGATGACCACCATGTCGAGGGGCAATTCGAGCGAAACCCGCGTTCCCTTCCCCGGCTCGCTGATCACGCGGAGCTGGCCCCGGTGAGTCTGTAACTCTGCGCCAATGGCAGCCAAATCAATCCCCTCGATTTCGCCAAGCTGCCCTGGTTTAATCCCCTGTTCCAGGCCGCGACCGTCATCCTCCACCACCACCTGCGCGCGATCCGCCGTTTTCGACACGACGACCGACACGCGCCCGACCACCGGCTTGTCCGTCTCCCGGCGTTGCACCGGCTTTTCTATGCCATGAGCCACGGCAAACCAGACCAGACGACGCAAGGGGTCGGCCAGGACGCCTAATGCGGCGTGATCTAACCTGACATCCATCCCCTCCAGGTTCAGCTTGACCAGTTTCCCCTGAACCTGGGCCACACTCTGGGCCAGACGTTTCAACGGAGCCAAGATCTCGGCGGCCGGCCTGGCGCGCAGCGCCAGCGCCGTCTCCTGAAACCGATCGAGCGCCGCCCCCATCTCGGTCTCTATCTGCGACAGGGTGCGCAAGTTCTCCTCCCACAATCCCAGCGGAGGCTGCAACTGATTGAGGAACTGCCGCCAATCACCGTTCCACTGTTCCGCCAGACGGACCACGGTCTCCAATAGATCCATCTCTGCCAGCCTTTGCGTCACCCGGTGGAACGTCGCGCGGGTCGCCGCCAACTCTCCCACCCGCTCCACAAAACCCACCAGAGCCTCGGTTGCGACCCCGACCCCACTCTGGATTCCCTCAACTTGCTCCACTGGACGAGCGATTCGCCGGCAAGCCCGACCGCTCACAAACTGGTCGAGATCCACACCCTCGCGTAAAGTACACTCCTCCAGAGATAAATAGCATCCCTCGGGGTCCAACTCGGCCAGGATCTCCAACATAGCCTCGCGTGGCTCAGAAGTCGCCAGCAAGAAATTGAACAATGTGCGATCGTTCCGGTACACGGTCACGCTCGTGATCAATCGCACGGTATCCGACCGAGACCATTTGCCAAACGCCTGCCCGATCTCCCCATCCCGGTTCAGATCGGCGAGCACGGTATAAAAGCGATCTCCCGCCTGCAGCGCCCGACTGGCTTTCAATAGACTCGCTGGCGTCATCACCTCCCTGAACTCGGCGAGATCCAGCAGTTCCAGTACGTCATTGGCGACCAGGAAAGCCCGGCTTTCGTTATGCAGGTGCAACAATCCCTCAATCTGGTTGAGCATCGTCTCAAACTCGGCCAGCTCCAGCGTCTCGCCCTCTCGAATGGCCTCGACGACGCCGTTCAAGCGGGCCACACAAGTACGAGTGAGATTTAACAGCGCTTCATTAACCGTCATCTCTCCTCGAGCAATACGGGCATACAAGTCTCCCAGAGCCAGAGTCAGGCGAGCCGCCTGGTCCAGATCGTAAAATATGCAAGCCTGGTAGACACTCTGCAACAGGCAAGCGGCTTCATCGGCCAGCGTTCTGTCCTCCGCCAGGGCGCCGTTACCGGCCAGATATTGTCTGACGAGCTGCTCCAGCTTGTCCACCACCTTGATCAGGCGCGTCAGATCGGCAAGCACCCCTTCCGCGTATCCATGTCGGAACAACCCGGAAGCGTCAGCGAGTATGGGAAGACGTTCCAGATCCGCATCCGCATCCGCATCATCCTCGTCCAAAAGCGGCGGAACGCTTTCCTCTCGATCTGGTTGCAGAGCGACCATGTTTTCAGACAATGCCAATTCCAGTTCACGGAGTCTGGCGATCCTCGCCTCACCATCCAACTCTTCCACGGCGGCTGCCAGGTCATGCAATTTGGTCACCCAATGCTCGTACCCCATCTGCGCGGCGGCATACACCAGGGTATCCACAACCGCTTCGATCTCCTCGACGTGTTCCTCCGCACCGCCAGCCAGCCCATCGATCGCGGCGCGCAGGCGTCTCAGTTCATCCTCGGCCATCTCCAGAAATATGAGCACGTATTCGGGATCGGTAGCCGGATCGATGATCCCCTCGAAAAATAGAAGCTCGTCTTCCTCGGCCTCTTCGGCTGTCTCCAGGATAATCGCTTCATCCGAATCATCCACGTCCTCGGATACAGGGGCCGGGGAAGACGGCGCCCGCGGCGGCGTGCCTTCAGCGTGCTCCGCCAGCACCTCTTCCAGCCGCGCCAGCAACCCCTCGACCTGGGCAGCATCGGCATCCCGGTGGTGCGCTAGAGCGTGCGTCAACATCGCTCGCGATTGGTCCAGAACCTCCAGCAGCAGATCGACCATCGCGCCGGTCAGGGTCACACCTTCGTCCCGGACCAACGCCACCAGATCCTCCCCGTGATGGGCCAGCGATTCGATGACGTCCAGACCCATGATGCGCGCGTTGCCCTTGAAGGTGTGCAGGCCACGGAACAATTTGGCCACCAAGCCAGCAGCGGTGGGATTTGACTCTAGCGCCAGCAATGTCTCTTCCACCAGATCCAGCGCCTCCCTGCCATCCTCGGCAAAGAGGGACCATACCTCTTTCAGTTCATCACCATAGTCGTTGCGAGGCTCTTTATCGGCCATGATTGACCCCCTCCTGAGCCAGATGAAAAGTTACCGTCAAGCCCTATCCCTGTAGAGCTATTTCACTTTCTTCGATCTCCAATAGTTCATAGATCGTCCGCACAAGCTCGCAGCCGCATTTCTCCTCCAGATCATAAGAAACCGCGCCGGAAGGTTTCGAGATCACCGCGTCCGCTCCCAGCGCGTAGGCCTGCATCGCCTTTGGAGAGCCTAGCGGAGCCACCGAAGTGAGCACCACCACCCTGGCCTCGCTCTTGAGCCGGGCGTGACGCAAAAACTCCAGCCCATCCATCTCGGGCATCTCGATATCCAGCAGAATCAAGTCCGGCTGCACCTGGGCGAGTCTATCCAGGGCCTCGCGGCCATTGGATGCAAAACCCACCACCCAGAGATTGGGATCCTCGCTCAACATATTCTTGATGACGAGACGCATCATCGCCGCATCGTCCACGATCATCACTCGTTTTCTTTCCATCACTCACCTCTTCTACCTGAGGTGCAACGCACTTGCGAAGTGCGTTGCACCTTAACCCAGAACTAGAACTCTCCATATCCGCGCTCGTCGCGATCCAGCGGCAACGCCAGCCCGTCATCCCCATCTTTTCCCGCCTCGACGGCCACCGGCTTTTTTGTGACTGTCGGCGCACCGTCGCTGTTATCCGCACCCTGCGCCCTGACCATCTCGGCCACCTTTCGTAGCATCGCCGGCGTCATTCCGGCGATCCCCGTCTCACTCTGCTGTTCTCTCAACGTAAATCGGGCCGTCTGCCTGCGCAGCAACTCGGCCAGTTGGCCGAGTTCGTCCGCCGTGCTGGCCAGCTCCTCGCTCTGCTGGCTGGCGCCCTGCGCGCCCTGGTTCACCTGCACCATCGCGCCGCTCACCTGCGCCACGCCATGAGCTTGGTCCTCGCTCGCCGCGGCGATCTCGGCCACCAGGTCCTTCACCTTGACCACGTTCTGCACGATCTCGCCCAGCGCAGTCGCTGTCTCATTGGCGATGCCGACTCCTTCCTCCACCCGGCGTCCCGCATCCTCGATCAGTTCGGCGGTCTCTCGAGCGGCCTTGGCGCTCCGCCCGGCCAGGTTGCGCACCTCCTGCGCCACTACCGCAAACCCCCGCCCGTGCTGCCCGGCCCGCGCCGCCTCCACCGCCGCGTTCAACGCCAGCAAGTTCGTCTGGAAGGCGATCTCGTCGATCACCTTGATGATCTTGCCGATCTGCCGCGAGGAAATGGCGATAGCGTCCATCGCTTTGGTCATTGCCTGCATCTTCTCCTGGCCAGAGGCGGCGACTTGGGAAGTCTGACTGACCAGTTGATTGGCTACGTTGGCGTTTTCCGCGTTACTCTTCACCTGAGCATCGGTCTCCTCCAGGCTGGAAGCCACCTCCTCGGCGGCAGCGGACTGTTCCTCGGCGCTCGATGCCAGCGATTGACTGATGCTCCGCATCTGCTCCACCGAGGGGACTACCTGCTCGACGACGACGTTGGTCTGCTGCAAGGTATCATTCAGACCACTCAAGGCCGTCTCCAATCCGTTTTTGATACGCACCAGATCGCCGCTGTATTCCGCTTCAAGCGCGACGCTCAAGTCGCCATCCGCTAACCGCTGAGAGACCTCTACAATGTCTTGAATGACTTTTTTGAGACTTGTGATCATCTGGCTGAAAGCGTTCCCCAACCGATCCCTTTTGGACTGAGGTGTGACATCGACATCCACATCACCCTCAGCCAAATGTTCAGCAGCGTCAGCCATCTCATGCTGATAAGCGATCATGCGGCTGAAGGCATTGCCCAGCACATCCGTCTCAGACTTGGGCGTGGCGCCGGTCGTCAGATCGCCCTGAGCCAAGAGATCAGCAGCGCCAGCCATCTCTTGCAGATAGTCCATCATCTGAGCAAAAGCAGTGCCCAGTACGTCGTTGACAGAGTTAGGCGACACTTGAGCAGAGAGATCGCCGGCCGCCATCGACGTAGCGACCGCCGCCATTTCTCTCTGATACGCCACGGCCTCGTGCAAAGCGATAGCTAACTGACCAATCTCGTCATTGCTCTCATAGCTAACCGTCTCTCTCAAATCACCCTGAGCGACACGCTGCGCAACGGCGATTAGCTCCTGAATGGGTACGACGACCACGCGAAACATGGCGTAAAACAAACCGATCGTGATCGCGATTCCAATGCCATATAACACAATGATGCTGAGAGGCGTGAGGCCGACTTGGCCTAACACAAACCCAAGATTGGCGTCCACTACAATAGCTGCCAGAGCCACGGCTCCCAGCTTGAGCACGATCCCCCGACCTGCGAGCAGTCTGACGACCCATAGAACCAACGCTGCAGCAGGGATGAGCAATCCAAACATGATCAAGCTATTCTGAAACACAACATGCATATCCATTTCCATCTCCTCGACGCTGCCACTATCAAAGGCGCAGTAACTACAATGACTGACGCCACCTTTCGTTTCTGTAAAACGTGAGCTTTTATTTCACCCGGCTAGAATTCTCCATATCCGCGCTCGTCCCGATCCAGCGGCAACTCCAGCCCGTCATCCCCATCTTTTCCCGCCCCGACGGTCGCTGGCTTCTTGGCCACTGCCGGTCCGCCGCTGCCATCCATACCTTGCATCCGGAGCACCTCGGCCACCTGGCGCAGCATCTCTGGCGTCATTCCAGCGATCCCTGTCTGGCCTTGCCGCTCTCTCAACTTGAAGCGAATCGTCTGCCGGCGCAGCAACTCGGCCAGTTGACCCAGTTCGTCCGCCGTGCTGGCCAGCTCCTCGCTCTGCTGGCTGGCGCCCTGCGCGCCCTGGTTCACCTGTACCATCGCGCTGCTCACCTGCGCCACACCCCGCGCCTGATCCTCGCTCGCCGCGGCGATCTCGGCCACCAGGTCCTTCACTTTGACCACGTTCTGCACGATCTCGCCTAGCGCAGTCGCTGTCTCGTCGGCGATAGCAACGCCCTCCTCCACCCGGCGACCGGCATCCTCGATCAGTTCGGCGGTCTCGCGGGCGGCCTTGGCGCTCCGCCCGGCCAGGTTGCGCACCTCCTGCGCCACCACGGCAAAGCCTCGCCCGTGCTGTCCCGCCCGCGCCGCCTCCACCGCCGCGTTCAACGCCAGCAGGTTCGTCTGGAACGCGATCTCGTCGATCACCTTGATGATCTTGCCGATCTGCCGCGAGGAGACGGCGATGGCGTCCATCGCCTTGGTCATTGCCATCATCTTCTCCTGGCCCACAGTGGCCACGCCAGAGGCCTCGCTCGCCAGTTGATTGGCCACGTTGGCGCTCTCGGCGTTGCTCTTTACCTGGGCGTCGGTCTCTTCCAGGCTGGAGGCCACCTCCTCGGCGGCGGAGGATTGCTCCTCGGCGCTCGAGGCCAGCGATTGGCTGATGGCCCGCATCTGCTCCACCGATGGCACCACCTGCTCGACGACGACGTTGGTCTGCCCAATGGTGTCATTGAGATTCGCGATCATCTGACTGAAAGCATTGCCCAGTCGGTCCTTCTCCGATTGCGGCGTGACGTCGGCGGTCAAATCGCCCTGAGCCAGGAGATCGGCAGCGTCGGCCATCTCTTGCTGGTAGGCGATCGTCTGGCGGAAGGCGTTCCCCAATTGATCCTCCTTCGAGCGTGGTGCGATACCGACCGCAAGATCGCCCTGCGCCAACAGATCGGCGGCGCTCGCCATCTCCTGTAAGTAGGCGATCATGTCGCGGAAGGAATCGGACAAGTCGCCGAGTTCGTCCCGCCTGGCGATGCTCACCCGCTGGTTGACGTCGCCCCTGGCGATAGCTTGGACAGTGGCGGCCAGTTGTTGGGTGGGGATGATGATCTGCCTGGACAAGAGCATCCACAAGCCAAAGACGGGCGGCAGCCCAATCGCCAGAGCGATGACCCCCGCCGCCAGATTGACGCCCTCTTTGCCCAGGACGAAAGAGATAAAGGCGGCGATCAACGCGCAGCCTATCACACTCATCCCCATACGCAGGGCGATCCCCCGACGATAGATCAAGTACATCGCCAATGTCAACGCAAGCACCCCGACGACGACAACCCCTGAGAAGTAGACGTAATCCATATCCATTTCAAAATTCTCCTTTTCCACTCAATCCTACAGCTCTTCCTGTTCCACTGCCTCCGTCGCCGCCGGCAGTTCATCTTCAGAAGGGATATCCAGGCGGATATGCCGAGCAGAAAGCAGGCGCGGCACGTCCAGGATGATGCTCACCCCGGGATCGTCCGCTCCAGCGTCATCTCGCTTGCCCAACCCTTTGATGACCGTCTCTTTCTGCTCATCCTCCTGCTGCCAGCGCGGCGGCGGGGCGATACTTTTTGGTAAGATGGACAGCACATCGGTTACCTGGTCCACGACCAGGCCGGTGGGAACAGCCTGCCCTGAGCTTGTCGAAGGGTCGTCCATCTCCAGCACAATGACGGTCGTCCGGTCGCCGTACTCGCGCCAGGGCAGCCCAAAGCGGAGCCGCATATCCATCACCGGGATCACCTGGCCCCGCAGGTTGATGACCCCCTTGATGTACTTGGGCACGTCCGGCACCTCCGAAATTCTCTGCAACCCCACGATCTCGGTGACGTACCCAATGTTCACGGCATATTCCTCATCCCGCACGTTGAAGGTGAGGTACATGTTCTCAATATCATCAGCTTCGTTGATCGCCAACAAATCACGTTCTCTTTCGGTCATAACAAACCTCCCGTTTGCGTGAAGCGTGATGCGTGATTCACCCCTGCGGGTCACGTATCACGGATTAGAATTCTCCATACCCGCGCTCGTCCCGGTCCAACGGCAGCTCAAGGCCATCGCCTCCTCTTTCGACCGTTGGCCGCTTGACCACCGCCAACCCACCGTCGCCACCCACGCCCTGCGCTTTGACCAGCGCGGCGACCTGGCGCATCATCTCTGGCGTCATTCCGGCGACTGAGGGAGCGATCGTTGGCCTCTCTCTCAATTTGAAGCGGATCACTTGTTTATGCAACATCTCTGCCAATTGACCCAGCTCGTCCGCCGTGCTGGCCAACTCCTCGCTCTGCTGGCTGGTGCCCTGCGCGCCCTGGTTCACCTGCACCATCGCGCTGCTCACCTGCGCCACGCCCCGCGCCTGATCGTCGCTGGCCGCCGCGATCTCGGCCACCAGGTCCTTCACCTTGACCACGTTCTGCACGATCTCGCCCAGCGCACTCTCGGTCCCGGCGGCAATGACGACGCCCTCTTCCACCTGGCGACTCGCATTCTCGATCAGCTCGGCGGTCTCGCGGGCAGCCTTGGCGCTGCGCCCGGCCAGGTTGCGCACCTCCTGCGCCACCACCGCAAAGCCCCGCCCGTGCTGCCCCGCCCGCGCCGCCTCCACCGCCGCGTTCAGCGCCAACAGGTTCGTCTGGAAGGCGATCTCGTCGATCACTTTGATGATCTTGCCGATCCGCCGGGAAGCCTCGGCGATGGCGTCCATCGCCTGGGTCATTGCCTTCATCTTCTCCTGGCCGACGTTGGCGACGCTGGAGGTCTGGCCGACGAGCTGATTGGCCACATCGGCGCTTTCGGCGTTGCCCCTCACCTGGGCGTCGGTCTCCTCCAGGCTGGAGGCCACCTCCTCGGCGGCGGCGGACTGTTCCTCGGCGCTCGAGGCCAGGGACTGGCTGATGGCCCGCATCTGTTCCACCGACGGGACGATTTGCTCGACGACGACGTTGGTCTGCGAGACGGTAATATTCAAGTTTGCGATCATTTGGCTAAAGGCATTGCCTAGCCGGTCCTGCTCCGATTGCGGCACGACGTTGGCCGTCAGATCGCCCTGCGCCAGAAAGTCGGCGGCGGCGGCCATCCCTTGCAGGTAGGCGATCATATCGCGGAAGGCATCGGCCAGGTCGCCTAGCTCATCTTGTCTGACGATCTCGATCTGCTGGTTCACGTCGCCCGCGGCAATCGCTTCGGCGGTCGCGGCGATCTGCTTGATCGGAGCGATGATCTGGCGGGCCATAATCACAAATAGAGCGGCGACAGGCGGCACTCCGATCACCAGGGTCAGGGCCACCCGCGCCGGCGTGACGCCCTCCTTGCCCAGGACAAAGGTGATGGCGGCGACGATGGCGACGGCGCCCGACACGATCGCGCTCAGGCGTATGGCGATGCCCCGGCGATAGATCAGGTACATGGTCAGCACACACAACGAGACGCCAGTGACTTCGGCGATTGCAAAAAACACGTAATCCATATTCATCTCAAAAACTCCTTTCAAGGCCTCAATGCTTTGAGTAATCGCAGGGGAATTTTATCCAGGGGCGCCCGCATCTCTGCCGCCCCCTTTTCCCAGGCCGCGCGAGGCATGCCGAACACCACGCTGGTTCGCTCATCCTGCGCCAGGGTCCGGCCGCCCGCCTGACGGATGGCGAGCAGCCCCTCGGCGCCATCGTCGCCCATCCCGGTCAGAATGACAGCCGCCGCGTTGCGCCCGGCGTGCCTGGCCACGGAATAGAACAACACGTTCACCGAGGGTACGTGCCCCGAAACCTTGTCTCCCTTTTTCAGTACCACCCGGTACTCTCCCCCAGAACGGCGCACCTCCATGTGATGTTCGCCGCCGGGAGCGATCAACACCAGACCGGGCCGCACCCGGTCGCCGCTTTGCGCCTCCTTCACTTGCATCGGGGCCAGGTTGTTCAATCGCTCGGCAAAGGTGGTGGTGAAACCGGCGGGCATGTGCTGCACGACGACGATGCCGGGCGCACCGGGAGGGAACGCGGGGATGATGCGCGTCAGCGCCGCCACGCCGCCAGCCGACGCGCCGATGGCAATGACTCGGTCGGTGGTCTCGCGCAGCGAGCCGTTGTCCTCGACCGGCGCTATCGTCCTTCGCACGTGGGATTGAGGCATCGTCCCGTTGGGGCCTATGCCACTGCGGGGTCGAGCGTAGCGGCTCACGTCTACCAGGGCAGCCGCCTTGACCCGCTCCCGCAGGTCAGCCATCATGGTGGGGAACTCGTCCACCACGCCGATCTTGGGCTTGACCACCACGTCCACCGCGCCGGCCTCCAATGCCTGGATGGTGATCCGCTTGCCCGTTTCCGTCAGGGCGCTCACCATCACCGTGGGCGTCGGGATCACGGGCATGTATTTCTTGAGAAACGTCACGCCGTCCATCTTGGGCATCTCGACGTCCAACGTGATGACGTCGGGACGCTCCTCGACCAGAATATCGCGCGCTTTGTAAGGGTCCATGGCTGTGCCGATCACTTCGATATCGGGATCTCGGGACAGACCATCTACCAGGATCTTGCGCGCCAGCGCCGAGTCGTCCACCACCAACACCCGGATGGGTTTTGATTTTCGATTTCGGGTTTCTGATATCATCGGGTCACGCCTTCCGGTACACTCCCGACATGACCGACTGCCAGCGCGTTCCCAGAACCTGCACCGGCTCGGTGACGCTGGTGAGCAGCCATCCCCCAGGCACGGCCGTGTCGTACAATCGCTCGGCCAGGTCCCGCTGATGCTCCGGATCAAAGTAATACAGGACGTTGCGGCACAGAACGACGTGAAAAGCCTTCTTGAAAGGCCAGGGCGCGCTCATCAAATTGAGTCGGCGAAAGATGCACATCTGCTTCACCCCAGAATCAATGCGCCACTGCCCCGGCCCGACGGAATGGAAATATCGCCGGCGCAGAAACTTGGGCACATTCTCCAGCGATAGCTCACTGTACAGTCCATATTCCGCCCGCTCAATCGCGACGCGGTCAATATCCGTTCCCAGAATGGCCGCCTTCTCCTGGGCCGGCCCGATCCCCAACGCTTCGGCCAGGACAATGGCCATAGTATACGCCTCCTCTCCGCTGGAGGAGGCCGCGCTCCACAAACGCCACGGAGTATCCCCCGGCAGCGCGGGCAAAATCTGCTCCCGGAAAAACTGGAGCACTTTTTCCTCGCGGAAAAAGTAGGTGTGATTAGTCGAGACGGCGCACGCCATCTCCCGGGCCAGGCCGGGAAGGCCCCTGTTTTGCAAGTGCGAGTCCAACGATTTCAGGTCAGGGATATCGAGCCGCCGACAAAGCTTTCCAAGACGATGGTACAACAGCGCGTACTTTCGCTCCGGGTAGTAAAGCCCGGTGTGATCATAGATCCACTGCCGGATAGACTCGAAATATCGCTTCTCCGACCATCGGATGGGCGACTGCACCACCTCCTGCAAGCCCGGAGGCTCTTTTTGCTTTTCCTTCTCCTGCACAGGCATGGCTCGACATCCTCCTAGATCAAACGCTCGCAATCCAGGGCGATGGCCACCTCCCCAGAACTGAGCAGCGCATAACCCGCTCCGGCGCGGATATCCTGGACCGGCCCCTGCAAGGGTTTCATCGTGACCTGCTGCTGGCCGAGGATCTCGTCCACCGGCACCCCCAGTGTCCCCCGGGTCGTCTGCACCGCCACGACTACCTGTTCGACCAGAGGACGCTCCTCCTTCATCTCCTCGTAAAAACGCTGCAAGCGACAGACCGGCATCAGTTCATCCCGCACCCGGATCAACTCACCGTCTTCCGCCGAGGCGTGGGCCACCTGTCCGGCGTATGGTTTGATCACCTCGTCGATCACGTCGATGGGGATGGCATAGAGGCGATCCTGCAGGCGCACGACCATGCTGTCGAGAAACGCCAGGGTCAGGGGAATGCGCAGCGTGATGCGAGTGCCCTCGCCGGGACTGCTCTCGACCACAATTCGACCCTGCAAAGATCGGACGGCGGCCTGTACCACATCCAGACCCACGCCGCGCCCGGATAGGCTGGAGACCTCGTGGGCGGTGGAAAGGCCCGAGTGAAAGATATAGCTCCATATCACGCGATCTTCTGGCGTTTCGTCGGCGTCGACCAGGCCGACCTCCCTGGCGCGGGCCAGGATCGCCTCACGATCCAGCCCCCGACCGTCGTCGGCGACCACGATATGAACCTCTCGCCCCTGCTGGGCGGCCGTCAGGGTAACCCGTCCCTCTTCGGGCTTGCCGGCCGCGCTCCGCTCTTCCGGAGGCTCGACACCGTGGTCCACGGCGTTGCGAACGAGGTGCATCAGAGGATCGTAGAGCTGATCCACCAGGCCCTTGTCGATTCGGGTGTCGCCTCCTTGCAAGATCAGCTCGACCGGCTTGCCGGTCTGATGACAGAGGTCGCGGACCAATCGCTGCATGCGCTTGAACACCGTGCCCACAGGGACCAGACGCAGGCTGGAAGCCAGGTCTTGCAGCTCGTGGATCAGGTTTTCGAGGCGATGAACCGCGATCTCGAACCCCTCCAACTCCAGATTTTCCAAATCGGGATGCTGCGTGACATCGGTGGCTGCCAGACCCAGCTCGCCTACCAGATCCAAGAGTTGCGTAACCCGGGTCGCCTGGATCCGTAAATACGGTTCCTGCTGCACGCCAGGACTCGTCAAAGGATCAGCACTCGACCGACTCATTCAGTTCCTCCAATTTCTGGTAATTCTGACGGGTGAAAGGGCAGTTGGATTGTTGCGTAGTACAAGAGCGATGACTGAGCCTCATCCGATATTGTAACTCTTTTACCTTCCAAACGCCTTACAATATGACCTTCTAACCTTCCAAACACATTCCAATTTGGGTAGTGGTTACATATTAACTGATAGGACACCACTCTGTGTTGTAGTAGTGGAGATACAACTTCAGCACCGCTTCGTGGTAAACGTCAGATTTGGAGAAGGATAGTGTTTTCCGCACGAACCGTGCCAGTCTCTGCCGCAATGTGTTGTTCCAACGTTCCACGTGAGATGTTTCGCCGCTTTCTTTGCCTACACATTGGTGGGTGTGGTTTGGAAAGACCTTCCGGTAGGCTTCCCAGAAGTCGCTGTACGAGCAGCACTTTTTGTATGCTGCTGGGATTCGCTTCCATAGCTCGCGACAACTCTTCTCACTGCGGTCACCAATAAAGTGGGCTACTACCTGACGAGTGCGACGACACAGAGCGATCCAAATCCATCGTTTATCGCTTTTTCTGAACACAAATGACCATAATTCATCCAGTTCCAACACATCATCTGCTTTTGCTGCTTCTAAAGTGTCGGCCAAATCAGGCAAAATGCCGACTTTCTCGAGAATCCAGCGAGCCAACGTCTGGCGCGCGATTCTAAAGATGCGCTCAATGCCGCGCATACTTGCCCGCTCCCGATAGGCGCGCAGGACAAATTCCTTGACGAACTCGGGATAAGAACGGCTTTGTGGTTCCAGAGTTCCATAGGCGTCACAGTCGAGGCAATGAAACTTTTGGTCGTCTTTGTAGTCTGTACCGTTCTTGACTATGTTGGCACTGTTGCATTTCGTGCAGCGATGCGTGATTACAGTCTGGATCATACCGGCGCTCCTCCTGGTCTATTTTTGGAAACAATATACCATTCGGAGCGTCATCAGTCAATATGTAACCACTACC